>JADLEF010000104.1 GCA_020846295.1 Acidimicrobiales bacterium | reverse complement strand
CGGCCGATGGCGAGCTTCACGTCGGCGTCGCTCATGAGCAACGCCTGCGCGTCGGTGTTGACGGCGATGAACTCGACGCCCTTCAGGCCGGCGTCGATCATGCGGTTGATGGCGTTGACGCCACCTCCGCCCACGCCGACGACCTTGATGACCGCCAGATAGTTCTGCGGGATACCGGCCATGGTTCTGCCTACCTTTCCCACGAGCTCGTCGGCAGCCTGCGCTGATCGGGCTGCGTCATGGGAGGCAGCCGATACTGGACGGCCGCGCCCGGAGGCGCAGCCGTGACCAGCCAGAATACCGATGAGCTTCGGAGCGGGTCAAACACCGTCTGTGTTTCTCGGGGACGTTGCGCACCGGACGAGGCCACGCCCCGCCCAGCACGATTCGGATCGTTCATGCGTTGAGGCCCAGCCGGCCGAGCGCGCCTCATCGGCCCACCGCGGCCAGGCAGGTCGGGTCGCGCTTGACGAGGGGCCGGCGGGGGACGCGCACATCGATGGCGTTGACGCAGGTCTGGTCCACCCTGGCGAGCACGGTCTCGAGGGCGAGCAGCTTCATCTGCACCTGCTCGGGCGGCCCGAACGCCACGGTGCCGTTGGGCTGCAGGACGAACTCGAGGTCCTCGTCGACGAAACGGACGGCCGCCACGCGGGTCAACAGCGCCGGCGACATCTGGGCCAGTACGGAGACGCCGCGCGCCGCGGCGCGATCGAGCACGGAACCGGGTTTCGCCCCCGGGGCGGTGCCCTCGATGGGCTTGAGGCCGGGCCGGGCGTCCACCGCCGAGTCGAGCAGGTGGCCGGACGCGTCGATGGACAGCCACATGCCGTCGGGTGACTGGACGGCGGCGATGGCGCGCCGTTCGACCACGGTGATGCGCACGCCGGACGGCCAGCTGCGGGTGACCCGGGCGGCGGCGACCCACGGCACCAGCGCCTCGATGCGCCGGGCGGCGCGCTCGGTGTCCACGTCGGTGAGGGCGACGCCGAGGTCGATGCCGCTGGCCGCGACGATGGCGTCGCGGTCGGCGTTGCGCCAACCCATGACCGAGATGGTGTCCACGTCGAGGAAGCCCGATCGGGTCAGACCGAGGCAGCCGACCACGATGCAGAGCACGGCCAGCACGCTGAACACCCGCACCCGGCGGCGGCGGCGCTCCTCCTGGGCGACGGCGGCCCGGCGCGCCTCGAAGCGCGGGTCCACCGCGGCGTCGCCGGGCTTCGGCGGCTCGGCGCCGCCCTTCGACCGATCGTCCGGCTCGTTGCCGGCACGATCGTCGGGCTGGGTGCGCCGGCTGCGGGACGTGCCGTCGGACGGCTTGGCGGACTTCTCGTCGTTCTCGTCCTCGGTGATCGTCGGCGGGGTCATGCACCCCCCTCCCGTTCGTAGGGCGGTGCGTGGGGCGGCTCGTGGGGCCCGGTGAACCCGACCAGGCGGGTCTCGGGGTGCAGCAGCGGGCCGCCGGCGGCCACCACCCGGCGCTGGACCTCGGCCATCAGGGCGTACACGTCGTCGGCGCGGCCACCGGCGTCGGCCTGGATGAAGTTGGCGTGCTTGGTCGACACCTGGGCGGTGCCGACACGCAGGCCCTTGCAGCCGGCGGCGTCGATGAGCCGACCGGCCGAATCGCCCGGCGGGTTGGTGAACACCGAGCCGGCGTTGGGTCCACCCGGCTGGTTGGCCCGCCGCCAGGCGACGATCTCGGCGATGAGCGCCTCGGCCTCGGCCCGTTCGCCGGGGGCGAGGGCCAGCTCGGCGCGCAGCACCACGTCGTCGGGACCGACCGCGGAGCGCCGGTAGCCGAGCTCGAGGCGGGCGGCCGGCACCCAACGGCGGCTACCGGGGTGGCGGAGGTCGACCAGCTCGACGGCGACGAGCGCGGCGGCCAGGTCCGAGCCGTGGCCGCCTGCGTTCATGGCCACCGCCCCGCCCATGCTGCCCGGTACGCCCACCGCCCATTCGAAGCCGCGCAGGCCGGCGGCCGCGCTGCGACGGGCGACGACGGGCAGCGCGGCTGCGCCGCCGGCGACGAGGCCGCCGGGGACGATGTCGATGCGGGCGAAGGCCTCACCGAGCACCACGGCGACGCCGTCGAAGCCGCGGTCGGCGACGAGCAGGTTCGAGCCTCGGCCCACCGTGAGCACCGGCAGATCGTGGGCGGCGACGACCTCGGCCAGCGCGTCGACATCGGCGTCGGAGTCAACGGTGACGAGCACCGCAGCGGCGCCGCCGACGCGGTAGGTGCAGCGCGGTCCGAGCGGCTCGTCGAACCGGGCGCGCCCGCCGAAGCGCGCCGCGATGGCGGCGGCCGCGGCGTCGGTCACCGATTGCAGCCCGTCCCGGGCGCGGCGTGGCGCGGTCATCGTGGCCGTCACCGGTCGGATCCGGGCGCGGCGGGCGCGATCGGGCCGTCGGCCTCGCCGCGGGCGGCGAGGCGGGCCTGGATCTCGTCGGGCAGGGCGGTCAGGTCCCCGGCGCCGAGCGTGACGCACACGTCGCCGGGCCGCAGGGTGGCGAGCAGCCAGGTGACGACATCGCGACGGTGCGGCAGGTAGGCCAGCGGACGCCACGGGTGCGCGTCGAGGGCGGCGTTGGCCACCAACCGGCCGCTCACCCCGGGCCGGGGGCGCTCCCCCGCGGCGTACACGTCGGTCACCGCGATGAGATCGGCGTCGACGAAGCTGTCGCCGAACTGACCGCCGACCTCGGCGATGCGGCTGTAGCGGTGGGGTTGGAACACCGCCACGATGCGCGGCCAGCCGGCGGAGCGGACCGCGGCGAGGGCAGCACCGACCTCGGTGGGCAGGTGCGCGTAGTCGTCGATGAAGGTCACACCGCCCGCTTCGCCCCGGAACTGCAGGCGCCGGGCCACCCCGGCGAAACGGCCGAGGGCGCGGCGGCAGGCATCGAAGGGGGCGCCCAGCTCGAGCGCGCACGCCGCCGCGGCGGTGGCGTTGGCTGCGTTGTGCAACCCGACGATGGGCAGGGCGAGCTCGCCGAGGTCCTCGCCGCGTCGCTGCAGCCGCCAGGTCACACCGGAGCGCTGCGACACCGCGTCGACGATGCGGTAGTCCGCCGCGGCGTGGGCGCCGAAGGTGACCAGCCGCGGGTTGTCGGCGCGGGCGGCATCGGCCAGGGCGGCACCGTCGGGCCCGTCGATGCCGACGACGGCGGGGCCGTCGGTGGTGGTCACGAAGCGGGCGAAGGCGGCCCGCACGGCGTCGTAGCTGCCGTAGTGGTCGAGGTGGTCGGCCTCGACGTTCGTGACGACGGAGGCCTTCGGGCCCAGCACCAGGAACGTGCCGTCGCTCTCGTCGGCCTCGACCACGAAGTGCGCGCCGTCGTCCCACGCCGCCCCGGTGCCGATCTCGTTGAGGTCGCCACCGATGAGGAACGACGGGCGCAGACCGGCCTCGACCAGGATCAGGGCCAGCATCGACGAGGTCGTGGTCTTGCCGTGGGTGCCGGCGACGGCCACGGTGGCCCGCAGCCGGCACAGCGCAGCGAGGATGTCGGCCCGGCGCAGCACGGTGACCCCGGCGGCGTTGGCGGCGCGCACCTCGGGGTTGTGGGCCGGGATGGCGGTGGAGATGGCGACCAGCTCGGCGTCGCCCACGTTGGCGGCGTCGTGGCCGATGGCGACGGCGAGACCGAGGGCGCGCAACCGCTCGACGGTGGGCCCGTCCTTGAGGTCACTGCCGGTCACCCTGTGGCCGAGCGACGCGAGGATCTCGGCGATGGCGCACATGCCCGCGCCGCCGACGCCGACGATGTGGATGCGCCGCGGGCGGCCGAGGTCGACCTCCACCGCAGCGAGATCGATGGTGGAGCCGCTCATCGGGCCTCCTCCTCGGTCGGCGCGTCGCCGGGCCAGGGGCCACGGGCGTGGCGGACCAACAGGTCGGCGACGCGATCGGCGGCGTCGGGCCGGCCCACCGTACGGGCAGCGGCGGCCATCTCGGTCAGCCGGCCGTCCTCGGTGAGCAAGCGGTCGAGCTCCTCCACCAGTCGCTGGGGGGTGAGGTCGCGGTCGGCGATCACCACCGCCGCGCCGACCCGTTCCAGCGCCCGGGCGTTGGCGGTCTGGTGGTCCTCGGTGGCGATGGGCAGCGGCACCAGGATCGAACCGACCCCGACAGCGGCGAGCTCGAACACGGTGGAGGCGCCGGCCCGGCTCAGCACCACGTCGGCGGCGCGCAACCCCTGCGGCATGTGCTCCTCGTAGATGACGGGGTCGTAGTGAAGCGCCCCGGCGGGGATCTCCGCCGGGCGCTCGGCCCAGCCACGGTCGCCGATCACGTGACGCACCGCGAGATCGTCCCGATCGACCCACCGCTCGAGCGCGCCCCATACCGCCCGGTTCACCGTGCGGGCGCCCAGCGAACCACCGTAGGCGAGCAGCAGTGTGCGCCCCTCCGGCACGCCGAGCAGCCGGCGGGCCTCGGCGCGGTCGAGCCGGCGTTCGACGCTCAGCATCTCGGCGCGCACCGGGTTCCCGGTGAGCACCGCCCGGGGTAGGTCGGTGTGCTCGAAGCTGACGGCGCACGCCTTGGCCGCCCGACCGACCAGGCGGTTGGCGGCGCCGGGGATCGCGTTCTGCTCCGCCACCACGATCGGGATGCGCAGCACGGCGGCGGCGAGGCCGCACGGGGCCGAGGCGTACCCGCCGAGGGACAGCACGATCTTCGGCCGCCGGCGCAGCAGCACCCAGAAGGCGGCGGCGAACGCGGCGAGCAGGCCGGTGACGGCGCCGATGTTCTGCACCGTGAGCTTCCGCTGGATGCCGCGGCCCGGCAACAGCGTGAGGGAGAACCCGGCGTTGGGCACCCGGGTGGCCTCCACGCCTCGGCGCGAACCGACGAAGTGGATGGCACCGCGGGGGCAGCCGCGCCGCACCAACGCCTCGGCGATGGCCACCCCGGGACTCACGTGACCGACGGTGCCACCCCCGGCGACGACGATCCACGGCCGCCGCGGCGCGGCGTCCTCGGAGTGATCGGTTGCATCGCGATCGAGCGCGGCGAACGACGAGGCAGCAGCTTGCACCACCGTTGACTGTGGCACAGCGCGATCAGGCGTCGGTGGATGGGTCCGGCGGAGCCCGGAGCGCCGGTCGCCCTCAGACACCGGCTGGTTCGGGCTCGGTGCTGGACGGAGACGGGGACGGGGACGGGCCGTCGACCCGACGGCCGCCGGTGGTGGACGCCCGGGCGCCGTCGACCCCCGACGTGGCGGGCGTCGCCGTGCGCGTCGCGCCGCGGCGCAACGGTCGGGCCTGGCGGGCGACGCTGAGCAGCAGCCCGCACGCCGTCATCGAGGTCACCAACGACGAACCGCCGGAGGACACGAACGGCAGCGGGACGCCGGTGATGGGTAGGACGCCGACGACGGCGCCGATGTTCACGAAGGCCTGCACCACGAACCAGGCGGTGATGCCGGCGGCGAGGAGCATGCCGAACGCGTCGGGGGCGGCGAAGGCGGTGCGGATGCCGACCACCGCGAGGCTGACGAACAGCAGCAGCACCACCGCGGCGCCGAGGAAGCCGAACTCCTCGGCGATGATGGCGAAGATGAAGTCGGTGTGGGCGAACGGCAGGAAGCCCCACTTGGCCCGGCTGGCGCCGACGCCCACGCCGGATACACCGCCCTCGGCCATGGCCATCCAGGCCTGGATGGTCTGGTAGCCGGTGCCCTGCGGATCGGCCTCGGGGTGCAGGAAGGCGAGCACCCTGGCCCGCCGATACGGCGCGGCGAGGGCGCCGACCACCGCGAGCAGCACGGCCACACCGCCGAGCAGGCCGAGGGGGCGCATGGACATCCCGGCCACGAACAGCAGGGACAGCACGATCGTGGCCAGCACGATCGACGTGCCCAGGTTGGGCTGGGCCATCACCAGGCCGATCACGATGACGGACACGACCAGCACGGGCCGCAGGGTGAGATCGGCGCGGTGCACCTTGGTGATGCGCCGTCCGAGCAGCGCGGCGCAGAACAGCAGCAGCCCGAGCTTGGCCACCTCGGAAGGCTGGATGACGACGGGCCCGTAGCCGAGCCAGCGCGTGGCGCCGTTGACGTTGACACCCACCCCGGGCACCAGCACGGCGACGAGCAGACCGATCGACGCCCACAGGCCCACGCCCGCGAACCTGGCCCACCGGTGGTAGTCGACGCGCTGGGTGATGAGCATGAACACGGCCCCGATGCCCGCCCAGATCGCCTGCCGCTTGAAGTAGTACCAGGAGGTGTCGTAGGCCTCGAGCGAGATCACCGAGCTGGCCGACATCACCATCACCAGGCCGACCAGGTTGAGCGTGATGATGAGGCCCAGCAGGGTGACCGACTCGGGGGTGCGGCGGCCGACCGGGCGACGCGGGGCGGGCCGCTTGCGGGGGCGGGTGGTCGCCTTGGGCGGCTTCGGGGCGAGCAGCCTGGTGCGACGGCGCGGCGCGGCGCCCGATCGTGCCCGTCCTCGTCCGGAGTGGCGGTTCCGCCTGCTCTCCCGTGTGCTCAACGTCCGCTCCCCACCCACGCTCGGGCCGCCCGGGCGAAGTCGTCGCCCCGTTCTCCGTAGTTCCGGTACCAGTCGAAGCTGGCGCACGCCGGGGACAGCAGCACCGCGTCGCCCGGTGCCGCCTGAGCGGCGGCGGCGGCCACCGCGTCGTCCATGTTGGTGCGCACCGCGACCACCGGGACCCGGTTGGCGAAGGCCGCCGCCACCTCGTCGGCCGCCGCGCCGATGGCCACCACGGCACGCACGTGCTCGGCGCCGTCGGCCAGGCCGGACAGATCGATCCCCTTGTTCTGACCCCCGGCGATGAGCACCACTCGATCGAAGCCGGACAGGGCGGCCAGGGTGGCGTGCGGTGTGGTGGCCTTGGAATCGTCGTAGAAGCGCAGCCCGGCGCCCTCGGCCACCAGCTGCACGCGGTGGGGCAGCTGCTGCCAGGTGCGCACCACCTCGACCGCAGCGGCGCGGTCGGCGCCGGCGGCGAGGGCGGTGGCCAGCGCGGCGAGCGCGTTGGCCAGGTCGTGGGGCAGCGCCCGGGGCAGCTCGGCCACCGGGACGAGGTGCTCACCCTGCTCGTCGTGCAGCCAACCGTCCGCCACCCCGTAGGCCCCGACCGGACCGGCCGTACCAGCCGTACCGGTACGGATGGTGAACCCGATGCGCCGGCCGGGAGCGCCGGCGAGGTGTTCGGCCACCACCGGGTCGTCGAGGTTGCCCACCGCGGTGTCACCGGCGCCCTGGTCGCGCCAGATGCGGGCCTTGGACCGCTCGTAGGTGGCGAGATCGCGGTGGACGTCGAGGTGGTCGGGAGCGAAGTTCAGCCACGTCCCCACCGAGGGCGCGAAGTGGCGGCTGTGCCCGAGCCGGAAGGAGGACGCCTCCACGACGAACACCTCGACGCGGCGGTCGTCGAGGGCGGCGACGAGGGGGACGTCGGTGTTGCCCACCGCCGCCGCATGCCGGCCGGTACGTTCGAGCATGGCGGTGACCATCATGGTGACGGTCGTCTTGCCGTTGGTCCCCGTGATCGCGGCGACCGGGCGGTGGTCCCACGCCGCGGCAAGGTCGAACTCGCTGATGGTGCCGAGCCCGGCGGCGGCCGCGGCGGCGAACGCAGGGTGGTGCTCGGGCAGACCGGGGGTGGGCAGGAACCAGCCGACGCCGGCCAGCAGCTCGGCCCAGGCCGCCGCCTCACCGGCGCCCGGAGCGGCCCGCACCACCAGTCCGAGCTCGCGCTGCAGCGCCTGGTGACGGGGACCGGGCCGGTCGTCGACGAGGATGGGACGGTGACCGCGGGCGACGAGGGCCCGGGCGACGGCCTCGCCCATCACGCCGACGCCGACCACCGCCACCGGCCGCTCGAGCGCCAGCGCCTCGGGGTGGGGCGCGCTCATCGCGACGCCGCCCCGGTGGAGAGGAAGTCGGCATAGAACAGCCCGAGGGCGACGGCCACGAACAGTCCGCCGATGATCCAGAAGCGGGTGATGACGCGCGTCTCCGGCCAGCCGCCGAGCTCGAAGTGGTGGTGCAACGGCGCCATCCGGAATGGTCGCTTGCGCTGCTTCGGTGGGGTGTTGCGCTGCAGGCGATAGGCACCGACCTGGATCATCACCGACAGCGTCTCGACCACGAACAACCCGCCGAGGACCGGCAGCAGCAGCTGGGTGTCGGTGGCGAGGGACAGCGTGGCGAAGGCGGCGCCGATGGCCAGCGAACCGGTGTCGCCCATGAAGATCTGCGCCGGGGCGGCGTTCCACCACAGGAAGCCGATGCAGCCTCCGAGCATGGAGACCGAGACGGCGGCGAGGTCCTGGGCGTG
>JADLEF010000103.1 GCA_020846295.1 Acidimicrobiales bacterium | reverse complement strand
TGCACCGTGTTGGCGAACCAGACCTGGTCCTGGCCGTCCGAGCCGTCGGTCGAGTTGAGGATGATCTTCAGTCCGTTGTCCCCGTTCAGGCTCGTGCCACCGCCGGGGTTGATGATCACCTGCGGCGCGCCGAGCGTGCCGGACGCCGCCGCCGCGGGCGGCGCCGTCGGGATCGTCAGGGCGAACGAGCCGAGCATGCTCAGCGCCGAGGTCAGCAACAACGCGGAGCGCGCCCGCTTGTGCCGAGCCCGGTGTGGCGTTGCCCGACCGGCGCGGCGATCGATGCGGGGGGGAGATGATGACATGCCCACTCCTGAATGGTCTCTCTATGGGACCTGTCAGAAATCGACCAGAGGCGCGTTTGTGTTCAGCGAATTGCTCGGAAAGGACGCAATCGTGCAGACGCGGTGATTCGGTGAGCCGACTGCGTCGTTCCAGCCGCGCTGATCCGCATTGATCCCCTGTTCCGGCCGCACCGGCGCTCGACGGGATCCATCGTGAGCATTCGTTTGGTACCGAAGGATCTTTCGCGGCGATCCGGCGCAGCGAAGCAGGATCAGCGGCCTTCGGAAGCGACGAGCTCAGGATTGCCGGCGATCGGCGACGCCGAACTCCTCGTCGTAGTCCGCCATGGCCGCGTCCACGACCGCCCGTGCCTGCTCGGCGCCGTACGTGCCGACCACCTCGATCGTGTTCGGCTTGCCGCCGGTCATGTCCATCTTGTAGGTGGCGAAGTAGTGGATCATCCGGTTCACCACTGCGGTGGTCAGGTGCTTGATGTCCTTCGCGTAGTCGAACACGGTGTCGCTGGTGAGCAGGGCGACGATCTTGTCGTCGGCCTCGCCCCCGTCGAGGACCTGGATGCCGCCCACCACCCGGGCGCTGAGCACGACCTCGGCCCGGTCGATCCGCTGCTGGCTCAGCACGCAGATGTCGAGCGGGTCACCGTCGCCGGTGGTGGCGTTCGGCGTGAGCGCGGCCACCCGGCCGGCGCAGTAGGTGCGGGGGATGAAGCCGTACAACGTCGGTGGCAGCGCGGAGCTGCCCTGGGGGCGATCGACGCGCAGGTACCCGGTGCGCTTGTCGATCTCGTACTTCACCGCGTCGAACGGGGTGATCTCGATGTACGCCTCGACGATGGCGGGCGCCTCGTCACCGGCGGACAGCCCGTGCCAGGGGTGGGCCCGGAAGCGGTCGAAGCTCTTGGTCATGGCGCACGACCCTACCCACTGACGGCGTACCCGCCGATGGGACGGCGGTCACCGGCACGGAACCGGTCGGCACGTCGTGCGATCTACCATCGACGGCGCCGGGTACCGCGACCGGCCACCCAAGGCACCATGGACGAGCACCGACCGAGCACCGATACCCCTGGTCCTGCCCGGGCGCGGCCCGGGGAGGCGCCGTGGGCGACGCAGCTGGTGGTGCGCGTCGAGCGGGTCGATCCGCCCACCCACAGCGCGGTGTGCGAGCTTGCGGCGAGCGCCACCGTGCGCTTCCTCGCCGACGAACGGGTGCAGCCGGGTGGGGTGTGGGCCCCGGCGGTGCAACGTTGGGTCGCGGGTCGCATCCGCAAGCACGTGCGCCGCGCTCGAGGCGCGGCGTGGCCACGGGTGCAGGCGCTCGACGGGCTGACCGTCGCCGGGGGTGGCGCTCAGCTCCGGGTGTTCGTCCCGTGCGCCACCGACGCGGTGCCGGTCGACATCGCCCGCCTCCAACTCGAGGGGCTCGACCTGTCCGATCCGCAGCGGCGGGCCCGGGCAGAGGCCGTCCCCGGCGCCGCGTTGGTGGTCTCGATCTGCCCGGAGCCGCCCCTGCCCACCGGCAAGGCCGCCGCCGCGGCGGCCCACGCCGCACAGCTGGCGGCGATGCGGATGCCGGCCGATCGCCTGGCGAGGTGGTCGGCGGCCGGCTTCCCGGTCCTCGTCGAGCACCCCGCCCCGGCCGCATGGGCCGAGTTGCGCCGCACGTCGCCCGTGGAGATCGTCGACGCCGGGTTCACCGTGGTCGCCCCCAACACGACGACCGCCGTCGCCCGCTGGGCCTGAGCGACCGGCGGTGCCAGAATCCGTGCGCCGCACCGCCACCGAGGAGCCACCCATGACCACCCCGACCCGTACCCCCGCCCGCGCCGTGGTCGAGGCGTTCGGCGACTGTGCCGCGCTGGCCGCCCTGTACCGCGACGACGTGACCTGGCGGCTCAACCGGTCGCTCGCCCCGAACATCGCCGGGCCCCACGTGGGCAGGGCGGCGGTGTGCGGGTTCAACGAGGCGGTGTTCACCAAGTTCTACGAGCCCGGCTCGGTGAGCGTCGAGGTCCTCGACGAGCTCGGCGACGAAGCCTCCAGCGTGGTGCGCTTCAACTTCCGGGCCACCAGCCGGCGCGGCCACCCGTACGCGGTGGAGTACGTGCTGTTCGCCAAGACGGTGGACGGCAAGGTGTCCGAGGTGATCGAGCTGCTCGACACGCACGCCTCCAACGAGCAGCACCAGGGCAACGCCGTCGGCGTCCCGCCCGAGGCCTGAGCGCGCCGGTTCGGTTCGGGCGCCGTTGCGGGTGCGCCTCGCTAGGCTCGCACGGGAATGACTGGAGCATTCCGCCGCCTTGCGGTCATATCTGCGATCGCGCTCGGCTCGGCGTCGTCGGCCTGTGCGGGCGATGGTCGGCCCGCTGCGGTCTCCGTCCCGGTCCCGACTGCGCCGGCCGCGGACGCGACCGTTCCGCCGGCTGCCGACGCGCTGCCGCCCACCACCGTGACGACAGTCCTCGACCAGGGCAGTTCCGCGCCGTGCCCGCCGCTCATCCAGGCGTCGGTGGCGTTCACCGTCGATGATGCGGGTGCCGAGCCCAGGGCGGTCCGCACCTTCGGCGGTGAGGCGGTGCAGGCCGTCACGCTGCGCTCGGCGGTGGATGCCCGCATCGAGCAGGCGGGTAGCGGGGGAGCGGAGCGGCACGAGGAGGAGATCGACCTGCGCGTCATCCGGGGAGCGGCGGCGGGATCGGTGGCGCCGTTGCAGGTCGTCGTGGTCGCCGCCCGGGCGGGGGAGGCCGTGATCGGTCCGCAGGTCCAGACCGCGCCGCAGCGAACGGCCCTGGCCCCGGCCGCCGGATCGGCGATCTGCCTGCTGCAGGGGATGAACGGGCTGACGTCGGTGAACAGCTCGACCGCTGCCTGGGGGCCCGATGGCCTCGGTGTCCTGCAGAGCCTGCTCGCCGCGCAGGTGGTGCTGGTCCCGGCCGAACCGACCGGGGTCGGGGCGCGATGGTCCCGGCAGGAGCGGATCGACCACGACGGCCGGCCCGAGGTGCGGCGTTTGAGCTACGAGCTGGTCGCGGTCGACGAGCACACCTATGACGTGCACGGCACGGCGAGCGGCGAGCTGATCGCCGTCGACCTCTCGACGGAGCGCAGCGTACCGGAGCGCGGCGCGGACCTGGTGATGCGCCGGTCGGCGGAGTTCTCGGTGCAGGGCCGTTTCGACCGGCCCCTTGCGACGTCGGCCGAGATCGTGGAGCTCTCCGAGCAGCGCTCCGAGTCCCTGGGCCTCACCGGCTCGGGCACCCGGACGCTGCAGCTCAGCTCCACCTGATCGTCGCGGTCGGCGTCGGTGGGCGGCACATGGACGATCGTCTGATCAATACCAGTTGTCCGATGGTTCAGCGCGATCCCGGCGCGGGCGATTTGAACGAGGACTAGGGTCCGCGTTCGGGGCATGTTGCTCCAGGGGGAACATGAAGGGGGAGAGCTGATGAGCAATCGATCATCGATCGCGCTCGCATTGCTGTCCACGTCGGCATTGCTGGCGGCGGCGTGCGGTGGAGACGACAGTGGTGGCTCCGATGACGACGCGAATGGAGTGACGTCGGTATCGGCGGCCGCGACGGACACCACGGGTGGCTCAGGACCCACCGCCACAACGGCGCCCGGGGCCGTGACCACCGAAGCGCCGGCGGCGCGCCCGAAGTCACTGGAGGAATGGGAGACGCTGTGGGCGAAGGAGCGCGCCGCCATCGTGAAGCGGATCACCGATGAGAAGCTGGGCACATCGGCCGACGGCAGCACGCTCGAGGGTCCGGCCGGCTTCTCGATCGACCTGTCGGCCTGCCCTCCGGGGTGGTCGGACACCGAGGGCGTCAGCGACACCGCCATCAAGATCGGCTCGACGAACTTCTTCTCCGGCGCCGCGGCGGACTACGGCAACCTCTCGCTGGCCCAGGAGGATCTGTTCAATTACTACAGCGAGCAGGGCGCGTTCAAGGACTCCACCGGCAAGACGAGGAAGATCGACTTCATCTACAAGGATGATGGCTACGACCCGGCCCGCACCATTCCGTTGACCGACGAGCTCATCGATTCGGACAAGGTGTTCGCCGTGCTCACGAATGGCTCGCCAACCGGGTTGAAGGTGTACCAGAAGCTCAACGATCGCTGCATCCCGCAGCCGTTGGAGTCCACCGCTCACCCGGCGTGGGGTGATCCGGTGCACCATCCCTGGACCACCGGTTCGATCCTCTCCTACGCCACCGAGGCGGCGCTGTGGGGCAGCTTCATCGATGAGCACATCGACGAGTTCGGTGACGGCAAGATCAAGGTGGCGGCGCTGGTCGCCAACAACGACTTCGGCAACGCCTACGTGACGTTCTTCAACGAATGGCTGACCTCGTCCAAGCACAAGGACCGCATCGAGCTCATCACCGAGAAGGTGGAGTTCAGCACCCCGACCATCACCGATCCGATGACCACGCTGGCGGCGCAGAACCCGCAGGTGTTCATCGCCATGACCGGCGGTGCCCAGTGCACGCAATCGGTGCTCGAGGCAGCCCAGAACGGGATGCAGGACAACGTCGAGTACCGGTTCCTGTCCGCCACCTGCAAAGGGGCGAGCTTCGTCGGCAAGGACAAGGTCGGCGGCGACGGATCCGTCTCGGACGGCTGGTGGATCGTGGGCGGCGGCTCGGTCGATCTCAACTCCTCCTCGAACGATGCCGACGCGTATGTTGTGTGGGCTCGTGAGCAGCTCGCCGCGAACGGGCACGACTACAAGAAGTCCGGCTCGTTCAGCCTGGGCGTGTTCTACGCCTTTCCCATGATCCAGGCGCTGCGCATCGCCGGCGAGCTGCCGGGTGGGCTGAGCCGCACCAACCTCGTGCTGGCGTTGCGGGCCTTCGACATGACCCATCCGATGTTGCTGCCCGGCGTCGAGTACAAGATGGACGGCAACGACGATGCCTTCTTCGGGGAGGCGTCGGACATCTCGAAGTACGACGCCAAGAAGCAGGAGTGGGTGCAGCAGGGGGCCATCGTGCAGACCGCCGGTGCCCAGAAGAAGTGCCGGTACGACGCCGCTACCAGCGGCTGCGAGCTGTACTGATCGACCGCTGACGAGTCGGCGATCGGGCAGATCGCCGATGGGGGGGCCGGCACAACATCCGCACGATCCCCCGGAGTGCGTTTCGCCGGCCCGTCGTGAAGCTCGGGCCCGCGGCTCGCGCAGGCGTGCCAGCGCCCCTCAAGGTAACAACGCAGTCCCGGTGGCCGCTGCGCTCTCCCGGTCTACCCGCACTTGCGCTGCTCGGTGTCGCTGACCTGTCCTTTTGTGGTACGCCCCCCTGGGATTCGAACCCAGAACCTGCGGACTGGGAGGCCGACGCGTTCCGGCCGAGAACTCCGGCTCAGGCCGAAGACCGGGGTTTCCGTCCGATGGGATGTCCAGGAAATCCGAGCGAGACCGGTCAAGACCGAGGAGTTTGGCACCCACTTCGGCACCCGGTCGGCTCAGGGGCGTCGATGGCGATGTCGGCCGCCGGTGACCGACACGGATGGGTGTATCACCCGTGATACAATCGTGCGTATGGCTGACGTGTC
>JADLEF010000102.1 GCA_020846295.1 Acidimicrobiales bacterium | reverse complement strand
CGGGCCAACGCGTCGGGCTGGTCGAGCCCGCTGGTGATCGGCGGGCTGGTGTGCCTGCCCGTGCTCGGCGCCACCTGGGTGTGGATCGAGCGGCGCGGCGAGGCGCCGGCGCTGGATCCCCGCCTGTTCCGCTCGGGTGCGTTCACGGTGGCCAACGTGCTGTCGGCGGTGGCCAACGGCGCCATGTTCATGATCTGGCTGCTGGCGCCGTACTACCTGCTGACCACGCTGGGGCTGGCCACCGTGCTGGGTGGGTTCGTGCTGGCCGCCAACCCGTTCGCCACCGCGGTGGTGGCACCGCTGGCGGGACGGCTGAGCAGCCGTCTGGGGGCCGGGCGCCTGGCGGCGATCGGCCTGGCGGTGCAGTGCTGCGGCCTGGCGCTGGTCGGGCGCCTGGGTGCCTCGTCACCGGCGGGGGTGGCGGCGTTGGCGCTGGCCTCGGTGGGCCTCGGCATCGGCCTGTTCGCCGTGCCGAACCTGAGCCTCGTGATGGGGGCGATCCCCCGCGAGGAGCAGGGGGTGGCCGGAGGGCTGACCTCGATGGCGCGCACGATCGGGGTGGTGAGCGGCGTGGCGAGCGGCAGCCTGGCGTTGACCGCGCTGCGCGAGCGCGAAGCCGACCGCCTGGGGGTGGCGGTCGGCGACGCGGTCACGTTCCTGCCGGCGTTCCGGCAGCTGTTCACCATGGCTGCGCTGGTGACGCTCGGCGCGCTCGTGCTCTCGTTGACCCGGCTGCGGGATCGGGAGCACTGACCCCGGCGGGGCGGCCCGGGCGACCCGCCGGTCAGACCCCGTCGAGAGCGACGAACCCGTCGCCCTCGGGGCGCACCTTGTAGGCGTGCGGTGCGGCGAAGTGCGCCGGCATCAGCATGGCGTCGGTCTCGGCGCAGCGCTCGAGGATGCGGCGGCGGGTCGCCTCGGCGTCAGCCGGGATCAGGTCGAACCCGCAGTACCAGTCGGGCCGGAACACCTGGAGCGGGGAGTGCATCGAGTCGGCCGCGAAGAGACCCCGCTGGCCCTTGGACTCGACCAGCCCGATCGCCATGCCCGGCGAGTGCCCGGCGGCCAGCGCCAGCTGCAGCGTGTCGTCGATGGTGTGGCCGTCGCCCTCCCACACCGTGACCCGGTCACGGTCGAGCAGCGGCTGGACGGAGTCCTCGAACACGTTGGCGTTGAAGCCCATCGCCGCCGACGTGGGGTTGGCCGGGTTCCAGAACTCCAAGTCGTTGCGGTGGATGACGAACGTGGCGTTGGGGAAGGTCGGCACCCAGTCCGACCCGTCGAGCATGGTGTTCCAGCCCACGTGGTCGAGGTGCAGGTGGGTGCAGACCACCTGGTCGATGTCGGTGGGCTTCACGCCGGCCGCGGCGAGCGTGTCCAGCCAGGGCAGGTCGAGCATGGAGAAGCCCTCCATGGCCCGCTGCTTGTGGTTGCCGTTGCAGGTGTCGACCAGGATGGTGTGCTGCGGCGTCTGCACCAGCCACGAGTGGATCGACATGTACGCGCAGACCGACTCCGGCTCGTAGAACTGGCTGCGACGGTCCCCGAGGTGCTCGAGCTCGGCGAGGTTGGAGCTGGGCAGCAGATCGCCGACCGGGAACGCCGGCGCGTAGATCTCCTCGAGACGGGTGATGCGGACATCTCCGATGGTGAAGCTCAACATCGTGCAGGTTCCCTCCTGGTGCACCGTTCAGTACTGCGTGGGACCGTAGCGCGGGCATTTGGCTAACGTCGCCGGATGCGCTTCGGGGTGACGTTGACCAACAACTGGGGTGTGGAGGACGTGGCCGGCCTGGTGGCCCTCGGCCCCTTCCTCGAGTCGCTCGGCTACCACTCGGTCTGGGTGAACCACCACGTCCTGAACATCGGCTACGTGCACGATCGCCTCGGCGGCAAGCCGTACCACGATGCGCTGACCGTGCTGACCTGGGTGGCGGCGCAGACCGAGCGGGTGCGCCTCGGCACCAGCGTCCTGGTCCTGCCGTACCTGCACCCGATGACGCTGGGTAAGCAGCTGGCGACGTTGGACCAGCTCTCCGGCGGCCGGGTGGTGGCGGGCGTGGGCGTCGGCAGCCTGCAGGAGGAGCACGATCTGCTGAACCTGGTGCCCTTCGCCGAGCGCGGCGCCTACGCCGATGAGTTCCTCGCCGTGCTGCGCACGCTCTGGGAGGACGCCGAGCCCCACCATACCGGCCAGTACTTCAACCTCGAGGGGGCGCTCGCCGCCCCGAAGCCGATCCAGGCCCCGCTGCCGATCGCGGTGGGCGGCAACAAGCGGGTGGCGCTGCGCCGGGTGGCGCGCTTCGGTCAGGCGTGGCACCCGCTCGGCCTCAAGCCGGCGGCGATCACCGAGCGATTGGCCGTCCTCGACGAGGAGCTGGACCGCCACGGCCGCAGCCGTGCCGACATCGATGTGCAGCTGCGCTGGGACATCCGCCCCGACGCCGACCTGCGGGGCCGGGTCGAGGAGTACGCCCAGGCCGGGGTGGACGAGATCGTGTGGTCGCTCGCGACACCGGATCTCGGCCTGTTCCGCCGGACCTTCGAGCGCCTCGCCTTCGACGTCGTACCGCTCTTCCGCTGACGTACGGCGCTTCCGCTGACGTACGGCGCTTCGGCTGACGTACGGCGCTTCGGCTGACGTACGGCGCTTCGGCTGACATACGGCGAGCTGCTCGGATCAGAACCCTGCGGTGAAGCGCTCCTTGGTGCCGGGGAGGCGTCGGGCCAGTTCGATCTGGTCCCCGTCGGCCTCGCTGACATCGCCCTGGGCGAAGGCCCGGCCGTAGCCGCGGAACTGGGTCTTGGTCATGTGCAGCGCCGTCTCGGGCATGGCCAGGATCCGCTCCACCCAGCGCTGCACCGCCTCGTCGAGCAGGTCCGCCTCGACGGCCTCGTGCACGAGCCCCCACTGCTCGGCGCGACGGCCGTCGACCCGTTCGCACAGCATCACCATCTGCCGGGCGCGGGCGGTACCGATCTCTTGGAGTAGCCGGGGGGTGGCGGCCCAGGTGAGGGGGACGCCGAGCTCGATCTCGGGGTACCAGAACAGTGCGTCGGTGGTGGCGACCCGGAAGTCGCACGACACCGCCCACACGCAGCCGCCGCCGGCGGCGTGGCCCTGGATGCGGGCGACGGTGGGGATCTCGCAGTCCTCGATGGCCCGGGCGGCGCGCCGGCCGAGGTGGTTGCGGAAGCGGGCTTCGCGTTCGGTGGTGGGCGGGTCGAGCGGCTGGTCGTCGCGCTTGCGGTCGGCGCCCGCGCAGAAGGAGAGGCCGCGCCCGCCCAGCACCACCACCCGGGTGGTGAAGTCGGTCTGCAGCGCGCCGAACACGTCGCCGACCTCGAGCATCATGCGGTCGTTGACCGCGTTGCGGCGCGCCGGCCGGTTGAACCAGATGCGCAACACCTCGGGCCGCTCGGCGTCACGCTCGACGTCGAGCGTCTGGAAGGTCATCGTCTCCGGAGTCCCCATGCCGGCGTAGCGTAGGGGTTGGCGCCCGGACCGCACCGCCCTGACCGCACCGCCCGGACCGCACCGCCCTGACCGCACCGCCCGGTCGCCGTGCGGCTCAGCCGGGCAGGCGCACGTCCCCGCAGTCCACGATCTGGCCGGCCTCGGCCGGCGGCACCGCCTCGACGGAGTCCTGCGCGGTCCCGTGGACGGCCAGCGCGTTGCCATCGCGCGTGTAGGCGCGACGGGTCACGATGAAGTTCGTGCCCGTTGCGTCGGGCTCGGAGAGCACCTCGACGATGAGCGAGGTTCCGGCCACCCCCTCGCAGCGCAGCCCCTCCTGGTGACCGACGGACGCGCCGACGACGAACCCGGCGGGCCCGCCGTTGGGCCCGGACATGGCCAGCAGCTCGCACCCGTCCGCCCGGTACAACCCGATGACCCGGGCGGACGCACCGGAGCCGGTCCACACGAAGATGGCCGGTCGCAGGCCACCCGGACCGGGCTCGACGTTCGAACCGAGGTAGGCGCTGCCGAGCACCTGGACCACGCCCGGCGCCGGATCGTCGCTCACCGTCACGTCGCTGCCGCCACCGGCCGCGAAGCTCACCCGCAGGTGCCAGTCGCCCTCGCCGGGGTTGGCGCGGGCGGCGTAGGCGGTCACCTGGTCGGCGGCGCCGTCGGCATCGGCGTCGACCTCGTAGGTGCTGCGGGCGACCGCACCGGCCGGTATGGGCGCGAGTTGGGCGCACTCGCTCGACGAGGCCGTCGTCGTGGTCGCCCCGGTCGTCGAGGTGGTGCCGGCGGGCCCGGTCGTGGTGGTGCGCGGCGGGCGGGTGGTCGATGCCGTTGCCTGGGCGGTGGACGCCGGGGCGGTGCTGTCCGTCGCAGCTGACGCCGCGGTCGTCGCCGCTGCGTCGTCCCCGCCGTCCCCGTCTCCGCCGGTGCAGCCGACGGTGGTGAGCACCACCGTCAGAGCGACGGCTGCGGAACGGAGACGCGAGACCACGGACCGCAGGCTAAACCGTTCAGCGGCCTTCGGGGCGGTAGAGCCGGATCGGGTGCGGTTCGGTCAGCCACGACGCCTGCTTGCGCCACGGCTTGCCGGTCATGAAGCCGCCGTCGACGACCATGGCATGGCCGGTGATCCACTCGCTGTCGTCGGAGGCGAGGAACAGCGCCGCCTTGGCGATGTCGAGCGGCTCGCCCATGCGGTGCATCGGCTGCGCGTTCTCCTGCTTCGGCCGGATCTTGTCCAGCGTGGCCTGGGCCGCCTCCTGCCCGGCCGAGCCCAGCGGCTTGCCGGCGAACAGCGGCGTGGCGATGAACCCCGGGCAGATGCAGTTGACCCGCACGGCCTGCTCGGCCAGCTCGTTGGCCACCGACTCGGTGAGGCTGATGACGGCCGCCTTGGCCGCGGTGTAGAGGTGGGCGCCCACGCCCGCGGTCAGCCCGCAGATCGATGCGGTGGAGATGATCGACCCGGAACCCTGGGCCTTCATGACCGGCGCGGCGTGCTTCATGCCGTAGAAGACGCCCTTCAGCAGCACGTCCATGGTGATGTCGTAGTCCTCGCTGGAGATCGACTCGACCGGGCCCATGGCGCCACCGAAACCGGCGTTGTTGAAGATGACGTCGAGGCGGCCGAAGCGCTTGACCGCCTCGTCCACCAGGGCCGCCACCTGCTCCTCCTTGGTCACGTCGCACGGCACGAAGGCGCAGCGCTCCCCGAGGCGTCCGGCGGTCTCCTCCCCCACCTCGGCCTGCATGTCGCCGATGACCACCGAGGCGCCCTCGGCGATGAACAGCTCGGCGGTGGCGGCGCCGATGCCGCTCGCCCCGCCGGTGATCACCGCGACCTTGCCGTCCAACCGTCCCATCGTCTCGCTCCCCCTGCTGACCGGCGGTGACCCGTGCCACCGCTGCGGACGCCGGCCACCGTAGCGGTCCGGTCGTACCGCTAGCTTTTGGGCGTGAGCTCCACCGTGACGACCACCGCCCCCGCCATCCCGGTGCTCGATCTACGCCGGTGGGATGCCGGCGCCGCCGAGCGCACCGCACTGGCCGCCGAGATGGGCCGGGTGTGCCATGAGGTCGGCTTCTTCTACGCCGAGGGCCACGGGATCGACGATGCCTTCCTCCAGCGGTACTTCGGCGCGTTGCAGGCGTTCTTCGCCCTGCCGGAAGAGGTCAAGGCCCGCATCGACAAGCGCCACTCGCCGCACTTCCGCGGCTGGGAGCGCATCGGGGCCGAGCTCACCAACAACCGGCCCGACTACCGCGAGCAGCTCGACGTCTCCACCGAGAACCCGCCCTACGAGCGCGGCGCCGACCCGGCGTTCCTGCACCTGGCCGGGCCCAACCAGTGGCTGCCCGAGGACGTGCTGCCCGGGTTCCGGGAGCTCGTCGGCGAATACTTCCGGCGGATGGATGCGCTCGCCCGCCGCATCATGTCGATCATGGCCGTGGGCCTCGAGCTGCCGCCGGACACCTTCGACGTGCTGTTCGGCGAGCGCACCCACTCGCTGGCCAAGCTGATCAGCTACCCGCCCACCCCGCCCGGTGAGGCGGGGGTCAACGGCCACCACGACGCCGGGTTCCTCACCGTCCTGGCCCAGTTCGGGGTGGGTGGCCTGCAGGCGTTGCTGCCCGACGGCAACTGGGCCGACGTCGCCCCCCGGCCGGGTGCGTTCGTGATCAACACCGGCGAGATGCTGCAGGAGCTGACGGGCAACTACGTGGTGGCCGCCACCCACCGGGTGATCACCGGCGAACCCCGCTTCTCCGCCGCCTACTTCCACGGCCCCGATCTGCGCACCGAGCTGACCCCGCTGCCGTTGGCCGAGCGGTTCCGGGCGGCGGTGGCAGCCTCGCCGCGGCACGCCAACGCCGGGTTCATGGCCCGCCGCAACGAGCTCGAGGCCGGCGTCGAGGGCATCGCCAGCCGCCAGGGTGCGGGGGTGTACGGCCAGCAGCTGTGGAACTACTACTGCCGCAGCTACCCCGACAACGTGGCCACCCACTACCCCGAGCTGGTGTGAGGCGCCGGGCCGGGTCCCTGCTGCTCGCTGCGGCGGTGCTGGCCGCCTGCTCCGGCGACGAGACGGGCCCGACGGGCGCGGCGGACGCCGATGTCACCGTCACCCCGACCACCGTCACCCCGACCACCGTCGCCCCGACCACCGTCACCCCGACCACCACCGATGCGGTCACACCGACGACCGACGCGGTCGCACCATCGACCGACGCGGCGATGACCTACCGGGGCGCCGTGCTCGCCGCCGGGCCCGTCGCCTACTGGCCCCTCGACGACACCACGCCCGCGATGGCCGCCGAGGTGGGACCCGGGGGCTTCACCGGCACCTACGCCGGAACGGTCGCGGTGGGCGAACCGCCGGCGGTGGACGGTGGGGGCACGGCCGTCGCCTTCGACGGGAGCGGTGGGCACCTCTACGTGGGCGACGCCTCCGGCCCCGCCGCCCGGGCGCTGGCGCTCAGCCCGTCGCTGACCGTAGAGCTGTGGTTCCAACCCGCCGCCGTACCATCTGGTACGGTCGGCCAGCTCGCCCGCTGGCGTTGGTACGGCTGGGGCCTCCAGGTGGTCGACGGCCGGCTGTCGGCCTCGCTGTGGTTGCCCGGGCCCACGCCGGTGGCGCTGGCCGGGCCCACCCTCGCCGAGGGCGTGTGGTACCACGTGGCGTTGACCAAGGACGACAGCACCGCCCGGCTGTACGTGGACGGGGCGCCGGTGGCCGAGTCCCCCGCCACCGGGCCTGTCCACTACGTGGCGCTCGATCCCGCCCAGGATTGCTGCGGGTCGGGCGGTGGCGTGGCGTTCGGGCGCGACGGTGACGTGTCCACCGACGCCGCCCACTTCCTCACCGGGGGCCTCGACGAGGTGGCGGTCTACGACCGGGCGCTCACCGCCGACGAGGTTGCCGCCCACGCCGCGTTCCGCCGGCGTTGAGCGGCGGTACGGTCAGAGGCGGCGCACCGGTCAGAGGCGCCGCAGGCAGTTGCCATCGTCACCGAAGCCCACCTCCACGTCGACGCGCCCGCCGGCCGGCACGTCGAGCTCCAGCGAGCAGCGCAGGTCCCCGTCGAGATCGGGCTTGACCGGGGGTGGGCCGATGCCCACCGCCGTCTCGGCCCGGACCGTTACCGTACCAACTGGTACGGTCTGTTCGAGCACGCTGCCGTAGTAGTCGGTGGCGGCGTCGCCGTCCTGGCCGGTGACGAAGTCGGTCCAGTGGGTGCTGGCGATGGTGTCGCCGTCGCCGTCCTCGAGGCGCAGCGCCACCTCGAAGCCCTCGATGAACACGCCGCCCACCTCCTCGAGGCGCACGGTCACGGTGCCCGTAGGGGTAGCGGGGCCGGGTTCGGGGTCGGGTTCGGGGTCGGTGCCGGCATCGGTGGTGGAGCCCGTCCCGCCCGGGGCACCCGACACGTCCGGTTCGGCGTCATCCCCGCAGGCAGCGAGCGGGGCGAGGGCGACGAGGAACAGCGCGGCGAGGAGCGATCGTTTCATGCCGGATTGGACGTCGCGTCGAGGGGCGGAGGTTCCCGCTGCGCCGGGGCCGCCTCAGCCGTCCGGGGCACGCGCTCAGAAGTACACGGGCGTGCAACCGGTCCAGGCGTTGGCGTTGAGGCCGTTGGCCTTGGCATCGTCGGCGCAGGCCACGGTGACGGCGTCGAAGCGGTTGCCGGCGATGGTGTTGCCGGTGGGCACGGCCCGGGTGCTCGCCTCGTCGTTGCCGATCAGCAGCACGCCATAGAAGCCGGCGATCGTGTTGGCCCGCGCACCACTCCCGCCGATCAGGTTGCCGCCGGTGTCGACCCCGCCGTGCACGGTGCCCTGGCAGAGCAGCAGCGCCGCCGCCCAGGGGCCGCCCGGCCCGCCGTTGCAGGCCGGCACGTGGGGCTGGCCGGTGCTGCCGGCGGCGTGGACGATGCGGTTGCCCTGCACCGTCCACTTCGAGCCCACCAGCGATACGGCGGCCCAGCCACGGTTGTCGTGGATGTCGTTGTCGAGCAGCACGCCGCCCCACACGTTGTAGACGTCGATGGCCGGACCCGTGTTGGCGGTGATCTCGTTGCCGATGATGCGGGGCAGGTACACGCCGTAGGCGGTGCCGTTGGCGGCGGCGTAGATGCCGGCGCCGGGTGGGCTGGGGCAGGCCGGATCGGCGCCGTTGTGCTCGATGCGGCTGTCGGTGATGGTCATGTTCGGCCCGACGATGGCCACGCCCCAGCAGCGGCCGTTGCGCACGACCACGTCGTCGATGGTCAGGTCGCTGGCGCCGAGACCGCCGGTGGCCAGGCCGTTGGCGTCCACCGTGAGATGGCGGATGGTGGCCACCGCCACGTGCGGCGGCTGGGAACCGGTGATGACGCCCTCGTTGCCGTTGGTGTTCCACGGTGCCCGGGCCCGCAGGGCGATCTGCTCCCGGGGCACGTCGGGATCACCCTGCAGGGTGCGACCGTCGGCGATGAGCAGGTACCGATCGAGGTCGTAGGTGCCGGCCTGGACCTCGACGCAGATGTTGGCATCGACCGCCTGCTGGAGCGGCACCTGCCCCGACCAGGCGAAGCAGGCCTGGGCGGCGGCCGCCTGCGGGCCGACCACCCACGCGCTGGCGGCCAACCCGACCGCTCCGACGGCCGCGGCGATCACCCGATGCCACCGCCGACGCACCTGCTGTCGTCTCGCCCGCAACTGCCCGCCCTTCTGCCGACTCTCCGCGGTCTAGTAACCGCGGAGGGCAGGCTATCGGCGAGCGGTCAGCGCACCATCCCGGCCCGGGGTCGGGTGCCCCAGCCGACACGCTCCGTGCCGATCACCGCCACTCCGGGTGATTCGCCGACAACCGGTCACAGCGAATCGCTAGCGATTCGCCATGACCGGCCGGACCACACCACCTGGTATGGCGCACGAAAGGAGCAGGTCAGCGCAGAGAAAGGGTGCCCGGCCGGGAACGGGTCAGCGGTAGATCTCGGCCTTCTTGACCGACGCCCCGACGGCGGGGATCTCGTGGTCCTCCAGCGGACGCATCCACCGCTTGCGGGCCAACGCAGCCTCGATGAACGGGGCGAGCTGCTCCGCCTTGCGGGCCTCGTGCGCCTCGCGGGCCGGCTCGAAGTCGGGCAGCACCTCGTCGCCGAACAGCTGGAGCGAGTGGCAGATGTCCTCGTGGCGGTTGAGCCCGCCCTGCTGCAGGAAGATCACCTGGTCCACCCCGACATCCTCGTACGCCTTGACCAGCTCGCCGAACTCCTGGGGCGTGCCGATGCCGGGCGCCGGGCGGGACAGGCCCTTGTCCTTGGCCTGGGCGAGGTAGTCCGCCCACAACGTGGTGCGGCCCGGCACGTTGTCCTTCTCCACCAACGCCCGCATGGCGTAGTTGAAGAAGCGGAACCCGTGGATGCCGTTCTCCACCGCCTGCTGACGGTCGTGGTGCAGCGAGAAGGGTGCCACCATGGCGATGTTGGCGTTGACCATGTGGCCGAGCGGCACGCACTCCTCGGAGCGGATGATCGAGTAGTAGGCGTCGGCCCAGTGCTTGGCCTCGTCGGGGTCGACGAAGCTGAAGGCCAGCGCGCCGAGCCCGTTGCGGGCCGCCGTCTCGATGGTCTGGCGGTTGGTGCAGGCCATCCACATCGGCGGATGCGGCTTCTGCACCGGCTTGGGCAGCACGTTGCGGCACGGCATCTCGAAGTACTTGCCCTTGTAGCCCGGGTACGGGTCCATCGCCATCATGTTGGCGATCTGCTCGGCCGCCTCCAGCGCCATGTCGCGCTTCTCCCGAGCGGTGATGTTGAAGCCGCGCAGCTCCATGCGGGTGGCGGACTCCCCGATGCCGAACTCGGCCCGGCCGGAGGACACCAGGTCCAGCATGCCGACAGCCTCGGCGGTGCGAGCCGGGTGGTTGTACAGCGGGATGACCTGGCGGATGCCGAAACCGACGCGGATGCGTTCGGTCTTGGCGGCCAGGGCGGAGAGGAACACCTCCGACGCCGAGCAGTGCGAGTACTCGTCGAGGAAGTGGTGCTCCACCGCCCAGGCGTGGTGGATGCCCAGCTTGTCGGCCAGCACCACCTGCTCGATGGCCTCCTGGACCAGCTTCAGCTCATCGCCGTCATGCCACGGCTTGGGCAGCTGCAACTCGTAGAACACCCCGAAACGCATCGTTCGAACCCCCGTTGAACCGCGGAACCAGCGCCCATCCTGTGCCCGTCGACACCGGCCGGGCGAATCGGGCGCATCGGGCGACCGGGCCGCTCAGCTCCCGGCCGCTCAGCTCCCGGCCAGCGCCTCGAACGCGGTGAGCGACTCGGGGTTGGCCAGCGACCCCCTCGACGCGACCTTGTCCGGATCGGCGCCCTGCAGGATCCGCTTGACCGGCAGCTCCAGCTTCTTGCCCGACAGCGTGCGCGGCACGGACGCCACCGCCACCATGCGGTCCGGTACGTGGCGGGGCGACAGCTCGCTGCGCAGCGCGCCGGCGATGCGCCCGCGCAGTGCGTCGTCGAGCTCGTTGCCGGGCTGCAGCACGACGAACAGCAGCAGCTCGCCGGCGGTGCCGCCGCGGTCCTCGAGGTGCACCACCAGGCTGTCGGTCACCTCGGGCAGGCCCGCCACCACCGAGTAGAACTCCGACGTACCGAGCCGTACACCACCTCGGTTCAGGGTGGCGTCCGACCGGCCGGAGATCACACAGGACCCGTGGTCGGTGAAGGTCAACCAATCCCCGTGGCGCCACACGCCGGGGAAGTCCTCGAAGTAGGCGGCGCGGTACTTGGCCCCGTCGGGGTCGTTCCAGAAACCGACGGGCATCGACGGCATGGGCTCGGTCACGACGAGCTCGCCGGTCTCCCCGGCCGGCACCGCCACCCCGTCGGGTCCGAAGGCCTCGAGCTTGCAGCCGAGGTACGGGGTGGACATCTCGCCCGACCACACCGGCGACAGCGTGTTCATGCCGACGAAGGCGGAGGCGATGTCGGTGCCACCGGACACCGAGTTGAGGAACAGGTCCGACCCGAGCTGCTCGTAGAGGTAGTCGAACGCCTCGGGCGGCAGCGGCGCCCCGGTGGAGCCGACGTTGCGCACCGCGCTGAGATCGCCCGCGTCGTCCAGCCGCAGGCCCTGCTTGCGGCAGGACACGTAGTACGGCGCCGACCCGCCGAAGAACGTGACGCCCTCCTCTGCTGCCATCGTCCACAGCGCCAGGTTGTCGGGGTGGAGCGGGTTGCCGTCGAGGCAGATCAGCGTGGAGCCGAACAGCAGGCTCGACAGCACGTAGTTCCACATCATCCAGCCGGTGGTGGAGAACCAGAAGAACCGGTCGGTCGGCTTGCAGTCGTTGAAGAAGCCGAGCAGCTTGTGGTGTTCCAGCGTGACGCCGCCGTGGCCGTGCACGATGGCCTTGGGCAGCCCGGTGGTGCCCGAGCTGTACAGCACGTAGAGCGGGTGGGTGAACGGCACCGGGTCGTAGCCGGGCGCATCGGCCGCCGGTCCGACGGCGAGCAGCTGCTCCCAGGTCATCGCCCCGGGCACCCGGCCGGGATCGGGCTCGAGGTAGGGCAGCACCACGGTGTGCTCCAGCGACGGCAGCGCCTGGCGGATGGCGGCCACCTCGGCGGTGCGGTCCATCGCCTTGTCCCCGAAGCGATACCCGTCCACCACCAGCAGCACCTTCGGTTCGATCTGGCCGAGGCGGTCCACCACCGAGCGGGTGCCGAACTCGGGCGCACACGTGGACCAGATGGCGCCCATGGAGGTGGCGGCGAGGAAGGCGACGATCGTCTCGGGGATGTGGGGCAGGTAGGCGGCGACGCGATCACCGGCGACGACGCCGAGGGCCTGGAGGCCGGCCCGGCAGCGGGCGACCTGCTCGGCCAGCTCGCCGTAGGTCAGCTCGGTGCGGGGGCGGGTCTGGGAGCGGCCGACCAACGCCACGCGGGCCCGGTTGGCGGGGTCGTTCGCCACCCGCAGGAAGTGGCCGGCGTCGTTGGGGGTGGCGCCGTCGAACCAGCGCGCGCCGGGCATGGCCCGCTGCGCGAGCACCTGCTGGTACGGGGTGGCGGCCTCGATCCGGAAGTAGTCCCAGATCGAGGCCCAGAAGGCGTCGAGATCGGTGACCGACCAGCGCCACAGCTCGTCGTAGGTGTCGAAGCGGCCGATGCCCTGCTCTGCCAGCCAGGCCACGTACTGGCCGAGGTTGGACGCCGCCTTGGACGCCTCGGTCGGTTCCCACAACAGATCTCCAGCTGCCATGGGCGGCAAAGCTAGCCCCGGTGGCTCAGCCCTGACGCTTGCGGATCTTGGCCCAGTCGTCGCGCAATCCGACGGTGCGGTGGAACACGCCGGCCAGCTCGGGATCGGCGCAGTAGTACCCGAGCCGCTCGAACTGGATGTGCTGGAACGGCTGCGCCTCGGCCAGCGACGGCTCGAACCGGGCGCCGGTCACGATGACGCGGGCCTCGGGGTTGAGGAACTCGAGGGGGTCCCGGCCCTCCTGCGCGTCGGGGTGGGCCTCGGTGAACAGCCGGTTGTAGTGGCGCGCCTCGCCCTGCACGGCGTGCGCCGCGCTCACCCAGTGCAGCGTCGTCTTGACCTTGCGCCCGTCGGGGGCCTGTCCCCCGAAGGTGGCCGGGTCGTAGGTGCAGCGCAGCTCGGCCACCGCGCCCGAGGCGTCCTTCACGACGGACTCGCACTTGATGAAGTAGGCGTAGCGCAGGCGCACCTCCTTGCCGGGTGACAGCCGGTAGAACTTCGGGGCGGGGACCTCCATGAAGTCCTCGGCCTCGAGCCACAGCTCCCGACTGAAGGGCACCTGGCGGGTGCCGGCGGCCGGGTCCTCGGGGTTGTTCACCGCTTCCAACCACTCGACCTGGCCCTCGGGATAGTTCTCGATGACCACCTTGATCGGGTTGAGCACCACCATCCGACGCTCGGAGATGCGGTTGAGCTCGTCGCGCACGAACGATTCGAGCAGCTCGATCTCGTGGATGGAGTTCACCTTGGCCACCCCGATGTGGGCGCAGAACGCCCGCAGGGCAGCGGCCGGGTAGCCGAGGCGGCGCAGCCCCCGCAGGGTCGGCATGCGCGGGTCGTCCCAACCGTCGACGAGCCCGTTGGTGACCAGGTGCAGCAGCTTGCGCTTGGACAGCACGGTGTGGGTCAGCTGCAAGCGGGCGAACTCGTACTGGCGGGGCCGTTCGGCCAGGGGGCGGGGCAACTCGCCGAGCTCGCCGAGCCGCTCCAGGAACCAGTCGTACAGCGGACGGTGCGAGTCGAACTCGAGGGTGCACACCGAGTGGGTGGTGCCCTCGATGGCGTCGGACTGGCCGTGGGCCCAGTCGTAGTTGGGGTACACGCACCACCGGTCGCCGGTGCGGTGGTGGTGGGCGTGGCGGATGCGGTAGATCACCGGGTCCCGCAGCTGCGGGTTCGGGTCGGTCATGTCGATCTTCGCCCGCAGCACCCGGGTGCCGTCGGGGTACTCGCCGGCCCGCATGCGGCGGAACAGGTCGAGGTTCTCCTCCACCGTGCGGGTGCGGTACGGGCTGTCGGTGCCCGGTTCGGTGAACCCGCCGCGCTGAGCGGAGATCGTCTCCGCGTCCTGGTCGTCGACGTAGGCGAGGCCCTCGGTGATCAGCCGCTCGGCCCAGCGGTAGATCGTCTCGAAGTAGTCGGAGGCGTAGAGCGTCTCGCCCGGCTCGAAGCCGAGCCAGCGCACGTCCTGCTCGATGCCGGTGACGAAGTCCTCGTCCTCGGTCTCGGGGTTGGTGTCGTCCATGCGCAGCCGGCAGATGCCCCCGAACTCGGCGGCGACGCCGAAGTTCAGGCAGATCGACTTGGCGTGGCCGATGTGGAGGTAGCCGTTCGGCTCCGGGGGGAAGCGGGTCTGGACCCGGCCGCCGTAGGTTCCCAGCTGCTGGTCGCGCTGCACCTGCTCACGGATGAAGTCGGACGCGACGGGGGTGCTGGGTTCGGCGGGGATGCTCACCGCACAAGGGTGGTCGGTCGGCCACCCCTGTGGCAAGCATCTCCCTCCGGCACCGCCCGTGCGGCGCGCTCAACCCCGCGTGGCGGTGGTGGTGAACCGGCGGATGGTCAGGAAGGCGAACACCACGGTGATGCCGGCCGCCCACAGCAGGGCCTGCCACACCGAGTTCCCGGGATCCCGCCCGTTGTAGAGCGCCCGGGCCGCGTTGGTGGCCAACGTGAAGGGGTTGGCGTCCGCCACCTTGCCCAGCCAGGTCGGCATGCTGGCGGTATCCACGAAGGCGCTCGACACGAAGGTCATGGGGAACATCCAGATGAACCCGGCGGAGTTGGCCGCCTCCACCGACTTCACCGACAACCCGATCAGCGCCTGGATCCAGCTGAAGGCGTAGGCGAAGGCCAGCAGCAGGGCGGTGGCGGCGATCCCGCGGAGCAGCCCGCCGTCGAAGCGGAAGCCGATGGCGAAGGCCACCGCCAGCATCACCGCGAAGGTGATCATGTTGCGCAGGGTGTCGCTCACGGTGCGGCCGATGAGCACGGCGGACTGCGAGATCGGCAGCGAGCGCAACCGGTCGATGAAGCCCTTCTGCATGTCCTCGGCGATGCCGATGCCGGTGAAGGCCGAGCCGAACACCACCGTCTGGGCGAAGATCCCGGGCATCAGGTACTGGTTGTAGGTGAAGCCGGGGATCGTGATCGAACCGCCGAAGACGTAGCGGAACAGCACCACGAACATGATCGGCTGCAGTGTGGCGAAGATCAGCAGGTCCGCGTTGCGGGGGATGACGCGCAGGTGGCGGGTGGCCTCGATCCACGAATCCCGCAGCGCGGACACCACGCCGTGCTGCAGGTGGTGGACCTCCTCGGCGGGTGCCACGGTGGCGGCGGTGGTGCTGGCGGTCATGCGGCCTCCTCCTGGGTGCGCTCCTCGGCGGCGTGCCCGGTGAGGGCGAGGAACACGTCGTCGAGCGTGGGGCGTTGGATGGTCACGTCGTGCACGTCCACGCCGCTGCGGTCGAGCTGGCGGACCACCTCGGGCGTGGTCGTACCGGGCCGTACGCCGACAGTCAGCTCCCGACCCTCCCGGGCCGGCTCGGCACCGTCGATGCGGAACGGGGCGAGGGCAGCGACGGTCGCCCCGACGTCGGCCTCGGGGCCGAGGGTGATCGTCACCCGCTCACCGCCGATGCGGGTCTTCAGCTCGTCCGCGGTGCCCTCGGCGATGACGTGGCCGTGGTCGACCACCACGATGCGGTCGGCCAGGCGGTCCGCCTCCTCGAGGTACTGGGTGGTCAGCAGCGTGGTGGTGCCCTGGGCGACGAGCGACTCGATGAGGTCCCACATGCCGAGCCGGCTGCGCGGGTCGAGCCCGGTGGTCGGCTCATCGAGGAACAGCACCCGCGGCCGCGCCACCAGGCTCATGGCGATGTCGAGCCGGCGGCGCATGCCACCGGAGAACCCCTTGACCGGCCGGTCGGCCTCCTCCGCGAGGTCGAAGGCCCGCAACAGCTCGACGGAACGGCCGCGGGCGTCGCCCAGCCGGAAGAAGCGGCCCACCAGCTCGAGGTTCTCCCTGGCGGTGAGCCGCTCATCGACCGCGGCGTACTGGCCGGTGAGCCCGATGCGGGCCCTGACCTTGTGCGGTTCGGCCACCACGTCCACCCCGTCGATCACGGCCCGGCCGGCGTCCGGCTTCAGCAACGTGGTCAGGATGCGCACCGCGGTGGTCTTGCCGGCCCCGTTGGGCCCGAGCACGCCCAACACGGTGCCCCGATCGAGCTGCAGGTCGAGCCCGCGCAACGCCTCGGTCTGCCCGAAGCGCTTGACCAGACCCTCCGCTTCGACGATGGGCATCCGTCACCTCCTGTGCTCGACGAACCCTACCGAGGGGGTGTGACGGCGAACGGAACGAATATTCATCGCCGGGTCGTCGCGATACCGCTGACGCCGGGGCGGCGGGTCAGCGAAGGGCGAGACGGCGGCGGGCGGCGAAGGTGGACGTGAACAGCGCCAGCACCGCCACCGCCGCACCGAAGAGGAACGTCACGACGTACCGGCTCTGATCCGGCGTCTCGCCCAGCACCACCAACATGATCTGGATGCCGGACACGATGCCGACGAACAGCATCGTCTGGTTCATCCCGGTGGCGACGCCGAGGTCGGCCGGATCGACGGAGTTCGCCACCAACGTGGTGTAGGCCGGCGAGCCGATGCCGGCCGACGCCCCCGACAGCACCAGACCCAGGACCACGAACACCACGCCCGCGGCGGTGGACCCGAGGGCGAAGCTGCCCATCGACGCCACCATCATCGAGGAGGCGGCGATCATCGGCACGCCCTCGCCCAGCTTGGTGGTGATGATCCCGCCGAGCGGCGAGCACAGGGCGAACACCCCCGGCCGGGGCGCCATGAGCAGGGCGACGGCACCGACGCCGTAGCCGTAGCGGTCGGCCAGCAGCAGCGGGACGACGACGAAGCCGCCCATGTAGGCGAACTGGTTGGCCGCGTTGGCCACGAGCGGGGCGGTGAAGGTGGGTCGGCGGAAGTAGTCGAGGCGGAGCAGCGGGTAGGGCGCCCGGCGTTCGGCGCGCAGGAACCACAGCAGCGACAGCACCGCGGCGACGACGAGGCCGAGCACCAGTGGCTCCATACCGGCCCGTACGGCCCGGCTGACGGCCAACAGGGTGAACGCGATCGTGCCGGCCAACGACAGCGAGCCGGCCACGTCGAGGGGGACCGGGTCCCGCCGCTCGGACTCGCGCAGCACCCGGAAGGCGAGACCGAGGGCGACGACGGACACGCCGGCGAAGACCCAGAAGATGCCCCGCCACCCGATCACATCGACCATCGGCCCGCCGATGACGAGACCGATGGTGGGCGCCCCGGTGGTGGCGAACTGGAACCAGCCCATGGCGGTGGCGCGGCGTTTGGCACCGTAGGCGGTCATCATCAGCGCCATGCCGTTGGGCTGCACGAGCGCGCCGGACATACCGAACAGCACGCGGAAGGCGATCAGCGATGCCGCGTTCCACGACAGGGCGCACAGGGCGGTGGTGATGACCGAGCCGACGAGCCCGACGATGAACACCTTGCGATGGCCGTGGATGTCACCCAGCTTGCCGCCGAGGGGTGTGAACACCGCCATGGCCAGCATGAGGCCGGTGACGATCCAACCCAGCGTCGTCCGGCTGGTGTCGAGATCGGTGGCGATGACCGCCAGCGACACGGTGACGATGGTCATCAGGGAGCCGAACCCCATGACGGCGGCCATCACGGTGAGCAGCAGCTTCTTGCGGTAGGCGACCTCGCCCGCCTCATCGGCGGCGGCACCCTCGTCCCCGTCCGGGGCCGTCGCCGCGTTCGCCCTGCGTTGCACCCGATCCGACACCTTCGTCAGGTTAGGGGGTGGGACGGGCGGGGCCCGCACCCGACCGCCCTGCTGTGACGGCCGCCATGGCGGTAAAGTCCGTACATGGAACCGGAGCGGTCGGGTCGTCGTTGGCTGATCGGCATCGCCGGCCTCGCCGTCGCGATGGTGTTCGGAACCGTGCTGCTGGCCCGCATCATCGGCCAACCCGAGGGCGCCGTGCGCCTCATCGACATCCCGGACGGTACGGCGGCCCGACTCGCCGCCGGGGAGGACGTGCAGATCGTGCCGGACGATCTGCAGCTGCGGCTGCGGGACACGCTGGTGGTGGTCAACCACGATTCGGTGACCCACTCGATCGGCCCGTACCGGGTGGCGGCCGGGCAGACCCTCGAGACCGAGCTGTCGAAGGCGGCGACCATGGAGGCCTCCTGCTCGCTGCACCCGAGCGGATCCATCACGATCCAGATCGGCGATCCGGCGGCGTGACGTTCCGGGGCGAACTGCTGCACATCCACCGGGCCGCAGCCGGCGCCGCGGCCATGGAGGAGCTGCCGGAGGCGTCGTTGACCGCCGGGGTGGGCCTCGACGGGGATCGCTACGCCAGCCGGAGCGGTACGTTCTCGGCCCGCCACCACGTGGACCGCCAGGTCACCCTCATCGAGGCCGAGACGCTCGCCGCCCTGGCCCGCGACCGCGGCATCGAGCTGCGGCCCGACGAGCACCGCCGCAACCTCACCACCGTCGGGGTGCCGCTCGGCCACCTCGTCGGCGCCTACTTCCGGGTCGGCGGGTGCGTGCTGTACGGGGGCCGGCTCAACGTGCCGTGCAAGCACCTCGAGGGCCTGGTGGGCAAGGCGGTGATGCGGCCGCTGCTCAACCGCTCGGGGCTGAACGCCCGCATCGTCGTCGGGGGCACCATCCGCACGGGCGACGCGATCGAACCGGTGGACCGGGCGACCCTGCCGAGCGACCTCGTCGAGCGGAACGAGCAGGTACCGGTGGAACCGGCCCCCGAGGTCTGACCCCGGGGGCCTGCGCTCAGGCCTCGACCCAGCGGACGGGCAACTCGCCGATGGCGCCGACGTGCAGGTTGGCCAACCGCTTGGGCGAGCCCGCCGGCCGGAGGTTCTTCAGGTAGGGCGCGATCGCCTTGAACACGGCCCGCAGCTCCCAACGGGCCAGGTTGGCGCCGAGGCAGAAGTGCTGCCCGTGGCCGAACGCCAGGTGGTAGTTCGGGTTGCGGCCGATGTCGAGCTGGTAGGGGTTGTCGAACTGTCGCTCGTCGCGGTTGGCCGAGGGGTACCACAGACCGACCGTGTCCCCCTTCCGGATGGTGACGCCGTTGAGCTCGAAATCGCTCGTCGCGGTACGGGCGAACTGGATCACCGGCGAGGTCCAGCGCAACAGCTCCTCGACCGCGGTCTCGACCATGCCGTCGGGGTCGGCAGCGAGGCGGTCCCGCTGGTCGGGGTGCTCGAGCAGGGCCTGCACGCCGCCGGTGATGGCGTTGCGGGTGGTCTCGTTGCCCGCGCCGATCAGCAGCTGCAGGTAGCCGTGCAGCTGCTGATCGTTCAGCGGCTGCCCGTCGATCGTGGCGTGCACCAGCAGGGTGGCGAGGTCGTCGCCGCCGTCGGGGCCGCGACGGCGCCGGTCGGCGATGAGCTCGTCCCGGAACTGGTGGAACTCGGCCCCGAGGCGCCGGCGGATGTCCTTGGGGGTCTCCCCCGGTCGCACGTTCTCGGCGGCGACCATGGGGAACAGCAGCATGTCGGTCCAGGCCAGGATCCGCGGCCAATCGCTCTCGGGCAGGCCCATCAGCCCGCAGATGGTGGCCAGCGGCACCCCGACCGACAGGTTGGCCACCAGGTCGAGCGGTTCGCCACCGGCAGCGCGGGCGCGCTCGACGAAGTCGGCCACGTGGCGGGCGGCGAGGTCGGCGAGGTCGGTCTCGAGGCGGCGCATCGACGCCGGGGTGAAGCGGCGCATGGTCAACATGCGAAGGTCGAGGTGTTCGGGCCGGTCGAGGAACACCATGTCCATCGGGGCCTCGGGATCCCACCCGAACCGCTCGTGCTGACGGCGCTTGAAGCGGTCCAGCGCCTCGAGTCCGTGCTCGGTGTCCAGCCGCAGGATCGGGCCCCCGTTGATGAAGACCTCGGGGTTGGCGTGCACGGTGTGCACGTCCGCGTAGCGGGTGACCGCCCAGAACGGCGGGAAGCCGGGTCGCTCGTAGCGGTACACCGGGGCGTACTCGCGCAGCAGGTCCCATGCCTGCCACGGGTAGCCGTGCTCCACGTAGCGACGAGCGGTGTGGATGTCCAGCTCGTCGAGCTCGGGCGTGTGGTCGGTGAGCGTCATTCGTCGGTCCCCCCTGGCGTGCAGCTCAGGGCCGGAGCCTAGTGGGCGACGAGGTTGAGCAGCGCCTGGCGGCCCTCTCGCACGGCCTTCAGACCCCGCTCGAGGGCGGCGGGCAGCTCGGCCGGGTCCTCGACCCGTTCGCCGTGGCCTCCGGCGGCCTGGCAGAGCAGCTCGTAGTCGAGGCTGGGCGAGAGGTCGCTGAAGGGGAACGAGCCGGTCCGCACCGCCCACCCGTGGGGGTACACCATGCGGGTGGCACCCTCGACCGCGCCCCACTTGGCGTTGTTCCACACCAGGAACAGCACGGGCAGGTCCATCTTGCGGGCCACCCAGTGGGTGGCGGCGGGTGCCCCGAACAGGTAGGAGCCGTCGCCCATGACGGCGACGACGCTGCGCTCAGGGGCCGCCAGCTTGGCCCCCAGTGCGGCCCCGATGCTCCAACCGAGCACACCGGCCTGCGACACGCCGTAGAAGCCGCCGGTGGTGGTGCGCTGCAGCTGGGTGATGTCGCAACCGAGCTCGTCCACGATGATGGCGCCGTCGTCGAGCACCTCGTCGAGGCACCGGGTGAACCACGGCTTCTGCAGCACGCCGGCTCCTCGGGCGATCACGGCGCGCTCGTCGGCGGCGGCCCGCAACCGGGCGGCGTCGCGCCCGACCGCGGCCCGGCGCTCGTCGGTGGCCAGCCCGTCGAGCGGGCGGCGGGCGACCTCGCCGTGCAGCGCGGCGAGGGTGCGCCGGGTGGATCCCGGCAGGTTGATGTCGACCCGGAAACCGCGGACCGGATAGCGGCTGTACAGCGGATCGGCGGCAAGGCCGATCACCGTGGCGTCGGGTCGCGGCTCCGCCCGCTTGGGCGTCCACGGCACATCGCTGTCCACCACGAGCACCACGTCGGCGTCGGCCAGCGCCGCCTCCGGCGAGGTGACGAGGTGCAGCGGATGGTCGAAGGGCAGGTTGGCGTGGGTGGGGTACGGGTCGTACACCGCGGCGCCGACGGTGTGGGCCAGCGCGGCGAGCAACGGCACCGCCGCCGGGTCGCGCCCCAGCGAACGGGTGATGATGATCGGGCGCCGCGCCCCGGCCAGCGCATCGGCGGCGAGGGCGACGGCGGCCGGATCGGCGACCGTACCGCCCGGTACCATGCGCTTCGGTACGGCGACGGCACCGCCGTCGTGGCGGGCGGCCAGCACCTCGCGCGGCAGGGTCAGGTACACCGGCCCGCGCGGTTCGGTGGCGGCGACGGCGAGGGCCCGGTCCACCACCGACACGAGGTCGGCGCCGGCGCGCAGCTCGTAGTCCCACTTGACCCACTCGCGCGCCATCGAGCCCTGGTCGAACGATTCCTGCGCCCAGTGGATGTGCATGTCCCGCGCGCCCAGCGCGTCGCCCTCGGTGAGCGGGGTGCGGCCGGCGCTGAACAGCATGGGCACCTGGGCGCGGTTGGCGTTGATGAGCCCGCCGATGGCGTTGGCGGTGCCGGCGATGGTGTGGACCATCACCGCCGGGGTGCGGCCCGACACCATGGCGTAGCCGTGGGCCATGGCCATGGCCGGGATCTCGTGGGGCACGGTGACCGGTTGGGGCACCGGCTCGTCGGCCTGCACCCTCCGGGCGTAGGCATCGATGATGGGCCCGAAGTCGGTGCCGCCGTTGCCGAACAGGTACTCGATGCCGCGGTGGTGCAGCAGCTCGAGGTAGGCGTCGGCCACCGAACGATCGTCGGCCCGGTGCTGGTGTTCGCTCATCGCTGCTGCCCCTCGTCTCCGCTGCTGAGCGGGTCCTCACGCTGGAGGCGATCGACGCGGGCCTGCCAGGCCGCCAGCACCTCCGGGTTGCGAACATAGCGGGGCGGGCGGCCGCGGATCGCTCGCAGGGTGTTGTCCACCGCGGCGGGCGGGTGCCCGGCGTACAGCTCGGCGGAGTGGCCCACGTTGTGACCGGTGGCGATCACATCGGGGCGGCTGCGCAACGCGCTGACGGTGCCGGGGCCCTCCTCGGCCCAGGTGTCGATCGCCGCGCCGCCGAGGTGGCCGGATTCGAGCGCATCGAGCAGGGCCGTTTCGTCCACCACCGGGCCGCGGGCGGTGTTGATGAGCACCGCGCCGGGCTTCATGGCGCGCAGGGCAGTGGCGTCGATGAGGCCGCGGGTCTCCTCGGTGAGGGTGACCATGAGCGACACGACGTCGGCCCGGGCCAGCAGCTCGTCGAGGGTGGCGACCGGCTCGACCCCATCGGCACGGGCCACGGCGGGATCGATGTAGGGGTCGTGGGTGACGAGCTGCACGCCCCACCCGGCGAACCGGGCGGCGGTCGCCCGCCCGATGGCGCCGTAGCCCACCAGCCCGACGGTGCAGCCGCGCACCAGTCGACCCACGCCGGTGGCGGGCCGCCAGGTGCCGTCGACGGCCGCCGCCATCTTCTGGGGCAGCCGCTTGCGCAACGCCGCGGTGAGCATGACGACGGCTTCGGCGACGCCCTCGTAGTTCTCCGCCGTGGCACCGAAGGCGACGACGATGCCGCGTTTGGTGCAGGCGGCGACATCGATCGTCTCGGTGCCGATGATCGGGCTGGTGACCACCCGCAGGCGGGGCGCGTCGTCGAGCACGGCGGCGGTGACCGGCTCGGCGGTGAAGACGCCGACCAGCGCGTCGACGTCGGCCAGCACGCACGGCGTGCGACGCACGGTGACGCCGGCCCGCTCGAACAGCCCGGCCACCGGATCGAGGACCGGGGGCAGCGGCGAGACGGCCACGATCGGCCGGCGGGGCGGCGCGCTCACGCGGGGATCTCGCCCAGCACGGTGGAGCGGTACATCTCGCGGCGGTGGTCGCCGTAGTCGTCGAACGCCTGGTGGATGACGAGCCGGTTGTCCCACACCGCGAGCATGTCCGGCTCCCAGCGGATGCGGCAGCAGAACACCGGCTGGGTGACGTGCTCGACCAGGTGGCGGAGGATCGGCGCCGCCTCGGCCCGGGTCATGCCCTCGATGCCGAGCGTGTAGTTCACGTCGACGAACAGGCTCCTGGCCCCGGTCCTGGGGTGGGTGCGCACCAGGGGGTGCGGCGTGGCGGCGGCGAGGTCGGCCTCGGTGGCGACGAGGTCGAAGCGGACCGACGGGTCGGCCTCCCACACCTGGCGGGCGCGTACGAGGTGGCTGCGGGTGTACAGGCCGCGCAGACCCTCGAGCAGACGTTGGTAGGCCGGGGACAGCCGCTCGTAGGCGATGCGGGTGGCGGCATACCAGGTGTCGCCGCCGTAAGGCGGGGTCTCCACGCTGCGCAACATGCTGATGGCGGGAGGCCGGTCGAGGAACGGCGAGTCGGTGTGCCAGTTGGCCCCGAAGAAGAGGGGCAGCTCGGGCCCGGGCTCGCGGATGACGGGCTGGATGTTGGGGTGGCCCTCGACACCGCTGGTGTAGGCGTCGGTGCCGTGCTCGCCGAACCGTTCGGTGAACGCCTCCTGGGCGGCGTGGGTCAGCGGTTGCCGGCGGAACACCAGCAGGCCGTGGTGGTACAGCGCGGTTTCGATGTCGGCGAACTGGGCGTCGGAGAGCGTGCGGAGGTCCACCCCCACGACCTCCGCGCCCATGGCGGCGGCGATGGGGTGGGTGGTGATCGTCGGCAGCGTCAACGGATCGTTGTCGAAGTGGGCGCCCATGAGCCGCGCATCGTACCGGCGGGCGCCCGCCGGCGCGGCGGGTGCGCGTGCTAGGCAACATCGGTGACTCGACTCGTGCACCACCTGGCGTTGCTGGCGGATTGGGAGGCGGCGCTGCCCGCCGGCGGGTACCGGGTGTCGACCCGGGGCCGGTCGCTGGAGGAGGAGGGGTTCATCCACGCCTGCTTCGCCGACCAGGTCGACGGGGTGGCACGCCGCTACTACGCCGACGTGACCGAGCCGATGGTGCTGCTGGCGGTCGACGTGCGCCTCGTCGGCTGCGACGTTCGCCTCGAGGTCCCCGCCGGCGCCTCCGACGCGTTCCCCCACCTGTACGGGCCCATACCGGTCGGTGCGGTCGTCGGGGTGACGCCGTTCGCGGTGGCACCCGCCGAGGGTTCATGGGCCCGGCTCCACCACGCCCATCTGTTCGCCTCCGACCTCGATGCCACCGTCGGGTGGTGGCGTCGCTGGTTCGGGGCCCGGGTCGTGGCCGACGAGGTGCTGCTGGGTTCGCGCAACGTGATGGTGGCCGTCGGCGACGGGCGGCTCAACCTCTACGACCAGGCACCCCCGCTCGACGGCGCTGGGCGCAGCGCGGTGCACCACCTCGGTGTGCAGGTCCGCGACGTGGCCGCGCTGGAGGTGTCGCTGCGCGCCGCCGGCGTACCGCTACGGCGCGGCGCACGCGAGGGCGAGGGGTTCCGCTACCTCATGGTCGAGGCGCCCGACGGCGTGCTGGTCGAGGTGTTCGAGGCGGTGGACGGTTCCATGGCGCCGGCGTCGGTGCCGTGGTTCAGCTGGGCGTAGACCGACCGCACCCCGAACCGCTGGGAGCGTCTTGCCCGCCCGACGAGCCCGTGCCCGTCAGCCGACAGCCGCCGCGACGGGGGTCGGGCACCACCTCGAGCCCGTCCACGTGCACGCCCGGCAGCAGTTCCGCCACCCCGTCGGCCAGCCCGCGGTGCCGTGCGCAGACCGTCTCCGGGTCGACCGCCGCGGTGGAGGCGAACGGGCACGCTCCCAACGTGATCGTGAACCGGTGCCCGTCGCGCGCCAAGGTCGGGCGGAACCCCTGCTGCGCCATGGCGTGCACCAGCCCCTCCACCGGATCGGTGGCCGCGGCCACTGCGGCGCCGCGCCCGGCGCGACCGGCGCGCCGGCCCACCTCCACCGCCGTCTCGCCGCTGCGGATGACCTCGCTGAGCAGCAGCGCCAACCGCTCGTAGGGGCCGGTCACCCCCCATCGGCCGTCCACCTCCGCATCGACGCGGTACACCAGCTTCGGACGGCCGCGCCCGGCCGGCGGAAGGGTGGCCTCGTTCACCAACCCGGCGTCGACCAGCTTGGCCAGGTGCTGGCGTACGGCGTTGTGGTTCAGCCCGAACCGCTCGGTGAGCGATGCGACGTCGACGGTGTCGATCGCGTCGGCGACGGCCCGGAAGATGGCGTGCCGCGTGGGGTCACCCAACGCCCGGGCCTGTCGCTGCAACGTCACACCGTCCACGCCCCCGATCCTGCCACCGGCGGCAACGCGATGGCGGTCACCACCGGCTCGGCGGCGTTCGCCGCCAGGCGTTCGCAGCGCAGCGCGTGGAACCCTGCGCCGAACATGGCCCCGAACCCGGGACCGCCCCACACCGCGCAGAAGGCGCCCACCGCGATGCCGTCCCACAGACTTCCGGTGGTCGCCAACATCGTGACGATCGAGCCGCCGAGCAGCACCGCGCTGCTGACCACGATCCCCCAGACGATCGACCGCGCCAACCCTGTCCCGTCCATCGCAGTACCTCCTAGTTTGTTCTATCAAATACTAGAACAAACGAGGAGGTACCGTACAGGGCCTCTACCCGTACCGGCGCACGAGCTGCCGGCCGAGCTCGGCCAGCTCGCGCCGCACCTCCTCGTCGAACAGCTCCACCCGGTCGCCCAGGCCGGCGACCCGGCCGGCGATGGCCCGGGCGTGGACCTCGCGCACCTCGAGCTCGACCCACCCGTCGGCGAGCACGCCCCCCAGCGTCAGCCGAGTACCCAGCAGGAACCGCAGCACCGGCACCACCGCAGGATCGGCCCGGCCGACGGCACGGTAGGGAGCCCGCCGCTCCTCGACGGTGTCGGTCACCGCCTGCCATGCGGTGCTCAGCTCGAAGCCCTCCGGACGCACCACCGGCGCACCGGTCGGCTCCGCCGAACGCATCCGATCCACCCGGAAGGTGCGCTGTCCATCGGCGGTGTCGGCCACCAGGTACCAACGCGCCCCCTTGGCGGCGAGGCCCAGGGGGTGGACCACCCGGCTGGTCACCGCGCCCTGCCGGTCGCCGTAGCCGAGGCGCAGCTGCACCCCGTCGATCACCGCCGCCTGCACCACCCCGAGCAACGGCGGCTCGCTCGCCGCGGCGCCGGACTGGCCCCACCCGACGGGGTCGACCACCACGGCGCGCGACGCCGCCTCCGCCCGGGCCCGCAGCGGCTCGGGCAGCGCCCGCACCAGCTTGCGCAGCGCGGCGCGCACCTCCTGCGAGGCGGCCGCATCCGGCCCGGCCACTGCGAACAACGCCCGCACCTCCGGCTCGGAGAGGCCGCTCAGATCGGTCCGCCCGCCCCCCGCCAGCCGCCAACCCCCGTTGCGACCGACCACGGCGTAGACGGGCAACCCGGCCATGCCGAGCGCCTCGAGATCCCGCCGGGCTGTTCGCTCGGACACCTCCAGCTCCTCGGCCACCTCAGCCGCGGTCACCTTCCCCCGCCGCTGCAGCAACAGCAGCAACGCCACCAGTCGATCGGCTCGCACCGCCCGATGGTTTCACAGAAACCTGGACAGAGGATGACCGGTTTCCCGCTGCACGATGGCGGCATGAACGACCAGAACGACCAGAGCGAGCGCACCGTCCCCACCGATCCCCGCCCCGCCTTCCGCGAGGTCTACCGCCTCGCCGGCGAGGCCATCTCGGCGGTGCGCCCTGCCCAGCTCGACGACCCCACCCCGTGCGACGGCTACGACGTTCGGGGCCTGCTCGCCCACCTCCGCCTCGTCGCCGCCCGCGTCGAGCACATGGGCCGGGGCATCGACCCGATGGCCATCGACGACGCCGGCTTCGCCACCATGGACTGGGCGTCCGAGTGGCGGCGGGTCGGCGCGTCCATCGACGACGGCTGGGCCGACGACGCGGTGCTGGCCGTCGAGGTCCAGCTGCCGTGGGCGACGATGCCGGGCGCCGCCGCGCTGGCCATGTACACCAGCGAGCTGCTCACCCACCTCTGGGATCTCGCGGTGGCCACCGGACAACGCCCGGCGTTGCCCACCGCCACCGTCGAGGCCAGCCTCGCCCTGATGCAGCAGGCGCTGCCGATCGACGCCCGGGTCGAGGGCGTGCCCTTCGGCCAGGTCGTGGAGCCCGGGCCGGATGCCTCCGCCATTGAGCGGCTGGCGGCGTGGACCGGCCGGGACCCGGCGTGGACCGCGGACGCGGTCAGATCGGCGGCACGGGCCTGATCCGGCGGTCGTTGCGGGCGGGGCGCCGCCGGGGGGCGATGGCCAGCGCATCGCACAGCACGGCGCGGGTGTCGGCGGGGTCGATGACGTCGTCGATGCCGAAGCCGTCGGCCGCCCGCAGCGCGTCGGCGCGGGACAGGAAGTCGTCGATGATCTCCTGGCGCCGCGCCGCGGGGTCCGCCGCGGCGCCGTACTCGTGGCGGTACAGCACGTCGATGGCGCCCTCGATCGACATGGCGGAGATCTGCGCCTGCGGCCACGCCACCGCCAGCTCGGCCTGGTGCGAGCGGCCGCCGGCCATGGCGTAGTAGGCGAGGCCGTAGCCCTTGCGCAGGATCACCGAACAGCGCGGCACGGTGGCCGCCCCCAGCTCGGAGAGGAACCGGGCCGACCAGCGCACCAGGTTGGACTCCTCCGCCCCCATGCCGACGAGGAACCCCGGCGTGTCCATCAGGTAGACCAGCGGCAGCCCGAACGCGTCGCAGATCCCCACGAAGCGGGCACCCTTGCGGCAGGCGGCGGCGTCGAGGATCCCCGCCAGGTGGCCGGCCTGGTTCGCCACGATGCCGACCGGTATGCCGCCGAGGCGGGCGAAGGCGGTCACCAGGTTGCGGGCGTTGGTGGGCCGGATCTCGAAGGCCGAGCCCACGTCCACGATGGCGTCGATCACCTTGCGGACGTCGTAGCCGCGCCGCAGGTTGGTCGGGACCAGGTCGCGCAGCTCCGGGCAGCGGCGGTCGACGGGATCGGTGACCGGCTGGACCGGCAGCGGCGCCCGGGCGTTGGCCGGCAGGTAGGACAGGTACCGGCGGGCGGCGGCCACGGTCTCCGCATCGCTGTCGACGGCGAGCTCCACCGCCCCGTTGCGATCCGCCTGCAGCTCGGCCGCGCCCATCTGCTCGGCGGTGAGGTCCTCGCCCACCCCGGCCTTGACCAGCCGGGGCCCGGCCATGCCGATGGTGGAGCCGCCGCGCACCATGATCGTGCAGTCCGACAGGGCGGCGAGGTTGGCGGGGCCGGCGAACCCGACGCCGGGCACGATCGTCACCGTCGGCACCCAGCCGGAGAGCCGCTCGACGGCGTCGAGCCAGCTGCCGATGCGCCATGCCCCGCCGACGGCGAAGCTGCGGGCATCGAGACCGTCCTGGATGCGGTGCCCGCCTCCCTCGACGATCATCACCAGGGGGTAGCCGCCGTCGTTGGCCAGGTCCATCAACCGCGTCATCTTGTGCGAGCCGACCACCCCCATCGATCCGCCGGCGATGGAACCGTCGATGGCCACCACCGCCACGGGACGGCCGTCGATGCGTGCGGTGCCGCACACGTGGCCGTCCGCCGGGGCGACCAGCGACGCGTTGAAGGCGTTGTCCCGCAGCGGTCCGGCCAGCGCTCCGATCTCGCGGAACGTCCCCGGGTCGACCAGGGCGTCGACCCGCTCCCGGCAGGTCATGCGACCCGCCCCGTGGGCTCGTTCCGTGGCCGCCGTGCGCGCCGCGTCGGTGGTCTGCGCCCGGGTCTCGGCAACTCGGGCCAGCAGCTCGTCCATGCTCATGCGGGCGCACGATAGGCGCCCGCCGCCTACGCTCTGGCCGCCATGGAGCTGTCGTGCGCGTTCCCGCCCATGCCCGATACCCCGCGGTACATCGCGCTGGCCGAGGAGCTCGGCTACGCGAGGGCCTGGGTGTTCGACACGCCGGCCCTGCAGCTCGACGTGTGGATGACCCTCGCCATCGCCGCGGTGCGCACCAGCCGCATCCGCCTGGGCCCGGGGGTGCTGATCCCGTCGTTGCGCCACCCGATGGTGACGGCCGCGGCGATCGCCCACCTCGTCGAGCTCGCGCCCGGGCGGGTGGACATCGGCGCCGGTGCCGGGTTCACCGGTCGCAACGCCATGGGCCGGCGCGGCCTCAAGTGGGGCGACGTGGCCGATTCGGTGCAGACCGTCCGGGCGCTGCTGCGGGGCGAGACCGTCGAGGTCGAGGGCGCACCGGTGCGGATGTTGCACTGGCCGGGCCAGGCCCCGGCGCGGCCGATCG
>JADLEF010000101.1 GCA_020846295.1 Acidimicrobiales bacterium | reverse complement strand
GATCGAGGCGCGCCGTCCAGGCTTCGACCCCAACACCACCATCGGCGTGGGCCCGAACGGCCTGGCCGAGCGCATCGAGGCCTTCGTCGAAGCCGGCTTCTCCAAGTTCGTCATCCGGCCGGCCGAACCGCCCGCCTCGTGGGCAGCCGCCGTCGAAGCGATGGCACCCGTCCTCGCCCTGCAACGCTGACGACCAGCATCGAGGTCGGGCGTCGCCCGGCGGGGACGCTCAGGTCGTCTCGGCCAGCGACTTGATGCCCTGGACAGTGCGTTCCATGTTGGCCTGCACCTCGCCCAGGCGGCGGCGCAGCACGCGGGCCTCCTTGTCGGGGTTCATCTCGACGGCGCGCGAGGTGCCCGACCGGCCGGGGCCGATCACGTAGCTGAACCGCAGCCGGGTTCGTCCGACCGAGGCGTCCAACTCGAACTTCCAGCGAGCGCCGGGCCGTTCGGGGTCCGAGGTGCGCCACCCGAACGCTCTGCCCTCGTCGAAGGTGTCCACGAAGCACGGGACGGTCCACTCGCCGATGGCCGAGTGCTGGTTCCGTCCGTGGAACACCGCCCCCACACCCCGCTCGTCGCCCGCCCACTCGGCACCGAGGAACTCGCTCGAGAAGCGGCCCGGCACGTTGATGTCGGCGACCAGCGCCCACACCGAGGCGAGCGGGGCATCGATGTCGACCTCAGCGATGATGCCCGGGCCGTCCGCAAAGGACAGCGACTCGCCCGGCCCCTCCTGTGAGGTCACACCGAAGCGATCGAAGTACGTGATCTCCCGGGCCGGCAACCGAGGCGCCCGCTTGAACTCGGTGCCCTTGGTCCACGCCACCGGCAACAGCACGATCTCGGTCATGTGCGCCGGGATACCGAGGATCTCCTTGACCCGCGCCTCGTCCTGCAGCGCCGCGGTCACCCACGTCGAGCCGAGCCCACGAGCGCGCAAAGCGAGACAGAAACTCCACGCCGCCTGCACCACCGAATCGAACAACCCCGGCCGGCTACCACCATCGTGGCGACCGATGATGGTCGGGATCACGATCGCCGGGACCTCAGCGAGGTGGTCCACCAGGTACGACGCCGACGCCATCACCTTCTCCTGCGGATGGCCCGTCCCACGCAACCGCGCAGCGGTGGACGCCATGAACGAGCCGGCGGTGTCGCGGTACACCTCAGCCAGTCGCTCCTTCACCGCACGGTCACGCACCACGATCCACCGTCGACTGCCCAGATTGCCACCGGTGGGCGCCTGCTCAGCCAGATCAATGCAGTCGAGCAGCAGCTGGTTGTCGACCGGACGATCCAGATCGAGCCGCTTGCGCACCGCACGAGTGGTGGCCAACACCACGTCGACCTGAGCGGGATCGATGTTCATGAGGGTCCTCGTTCCAAGGTCGCGGCACTGCATTTCATGATGGAACCGAGGAGGCTAGGCGCCAACATTCCATCATGCAACCCTTAGCTCTAGGCTTGGGACCGTGAAACGCGTCGACACGTCCGACTGGCCCTGCACGATCGCCCGCAGCGCTCACCTACTCGGCGATCACTGGAACCTGCTGATCATCCGGCAAGCATGTCTGGGCACGCGACGCTTCGACGACTTCCAAGCCGCGCTCGGCACCGGACGCAACATCCTCACCAACCGCCTCAACACCCTCGTCGACGAAGGCCTACTCCGCAAGGTGGAATACCAGAAAAGCCCCTCCCGCCACGAGTACCGACTCACCGACAAAGGACGAGAGGCATACCCCATCCTCGCCGCCATGGCCGCCTGGGGCGACCGCTGGCTGACCGGACCCGAGGGCACCCCACTCGTCCTGCACCACACCACCTGCGACCACGACATGCACGCCGTCGTCGTCTGCAGCGAATGCTGGCAACCACTCGACGTCCACGACGTCCGAGCAACCCCCGGCCCCGGCCACCCGGGCTGACCACGCCCGCCCGACGCCGTCAGGCGAGCGCCGGATAGAGCGCCGGGCGGGGTTACGAGCGGAGCAGCCGGAGCGCCTGTTCGATGCCCCGGTCGAGGACGGCGTCCGAGAGCTCCGGATCGGCGAGGGCGCGCGCGAGCTGCAGGGCCCCCCCCATCGATGCGAACACGCCGAGCACGCGCACCCGAGCCGAGGCCGGGTCCTTCGGTGCGAGACGCGCCGCTAGATCATCGATCAGGCCGACCATGCCCTCGGTGTACGCGAGCCTCACGGCATCGGGACAACGCCCGATCTCGTCCAACAACGCCGCCGATGGGCAGCCGCCGCCCGGATCGTCACGATGCTCCTTCGAGAGATAGGAACGCACCGCCTGCTCGAGCCCGGCCCGGCCCGGCCCCAGCTCCGCCATGACCGCCCGTTGCCCGCGGATCTGCTCGGCGACCGTGGCCGCCACCAGGTCCTCCTTCGAAGCGAAGTGAGCGTAGAAGGCACCGTTCGTCAGGTTGGCGTCGCTCATGAGGGTGGCGATACCAGAGCCGTCGATACCGTCACGCTTGAGCCGTCTGCCGGCGGCGTCGAGGATGCGCTGCCGCGTCTCCTGCTTGTGCTGCTCGCTGTAGCGCGCCATGCCAACTCCTTGCCGGACGGACCTTCGACCAGCGACGAAACCATGGTATGACGCTCCACATCTGATCCGACGGGTTCAGCCCCCAGCACCTCGGCATTCGATGATCCCCACGAGCCGCCCCTCCTGCTCAGACCTGTTCGAGGCGGGCGGGCACGCTCTTGTGCCACGGGGGCCGGCCCAGGGGTGGATCGTGTTGGCGGTGAACGAACGCCGCTCCCCGGCCGACAACAACAACGGCCAATCAGGATCGTCACCCGGCGGCACCTCGGCGCGCAGCCCGGCCAACTCACCGAGCAGGTCCGCGATGTCGACGTGGATGAGCCCGTCTGGCGTCTTGAGCCGCCCCAACGTGGCTTCCCACGTGTCATCGGTGAACCCCAACCCCCGCCGGGCTGTCGATGATCGCATCGAACAACGGTTCCCGGCATCCGGCCCGCTCCCATACCCCGCCCGGGCGACACCCTCAGGATTCACCTGGGCGCAGCGGTGGCAGTGCGGCGGTGCGGTCGCGCTAGGGCCCGCTCAGTAGACGACGTCGTAGAGGAGCTTCGTCACGCCGTTCGAGTAGCTCTCGGACTCGCGGAGGCGCAGCCGACGCTTGTCGCGGTCGTGGCGGCTGAAGAGGCTCTTGCCTGCGCCGAGCAACACGGGGAACACCAGCAGGTTGTACCGGTCGATCAGATCGGCGTCGGAGAGGCGGCGGGCGAGCTCTGCGCTGCCGTGGATGAAGATGGCGCCGCCGTCGTGCTGCTTGACGCCGGCGACATCGTCGCTGGAGCGCAGGATGGTGGTCGGACCCCAGCCGTCGAGCAGGTCGGCATCGGTGAGGGTGCTCGACACGACGTACTTCGGGAGATCCTTGTACGCGATGTGGTCCTCGGAATCACGCCAGAGCGGAGCGAACGCCTCGTAGCTGCGCCGCCCGAACATCAGCGCCGTCGTGTCGGCGAGCTCCTCGCCCTTGAGTGCAAACGCCTCGGGGACGAACTCGGTGTCCAGCACCCACCCCCCGCTGCGATGGCCCTCCACCGCACCGCCGGGCGAGTCCACCACCCCGTCGAGGGACATGAACCCCGTGTAGACCAGTTCGCGTGCCATGCAGACCTTCCTGTGAGCGTGCGGGAGAACCCGCGGCTGTCCCTCCCTGCGGCAAGGTTAGGCAGCACCCCCGGGCCGGCCTTGGACGAGACCGCTCAGAATCTCGGCACCTGGGCGGTGGACGGACCCGGGATCGACTCACTCACAGAAGGCCTGCTCCACGCCGTCATCACGACCCTGCTGGGCGGACTCATCGTTGCCCTCGCCTCGGCCACCAACAACCCTCGCCCACAGCGGATCGAGGCGAGCACAGCAAGCGGTACGCAGCCCGAAACGTGACGGTCGATCGCCTGCTGCAACGGACCGGAGCTTGAGGGATGCTCACGAGCACCCTGGCACGGTGCTGGTTGCCGGCGGAGCTGCTTGCGCGTTGAGCAGGAACTGCTGAAGGGCGGCAGCCGGCATAGGGCGTGCGAGCAGGTAGCCCTGCGCCCGATCGCAGCCGAGTTGGCGGAGTTCGTCGGCCTGCTCGGCGGTTTCGACGCCTTCGGCCACCGTGATGAGGTGCTGGTTGCGGGCGAGCTCGACGATGGTGTGGGCCAAGCTGGCGCGGGCAGTGCCTTGGCCGAGGCGTTGGGTGAAGGGCCGGTCGATCTTGAGCACGTCGATCGGGAGACGCTCAAGGTAGGAGAGGCTGGAGAACCCAGTGCCGAAATCGTCGATCGCAATCCGACAGCCGAGGGATCGAAGTCGTTCGAGAGCGTCAAGGGTGGCGGGATCGTCGGCGAGCACGCTTTCTGTGAGCTCGATCGTCAGCGAGGACGGAGGATGTCCGCTGGCCTCGATGATCGCGATGGCGCGATCGATGGCGTCGGGTGATCGCAGTTGTAGGGCAGAGAGGTTGACGGCCACCCCGAGCGGCGGTCCGGGCGACACGAACGCGATGGCCCGAAGATCGCTCAGGGCGCGCCGCAACACTTGTTCGCCGAGTTGGATGATGAGGCCGCTCTCTTCGGCGATGGGAATGAACTCTGCCGGTCCGATCGGTCCGCGCTCAGCATGGGTCCAGCGGGCGAGGGCCTCAACGCCGACAACCGCATTGGTGTCGAGGTCGACGATCGGTTGGTAGTAGACCTCGATGTCTTCGCGTCGGAGTGCATCGGTGAGGTCGGCCCGCAACCGGTTGCGCTCGTGGGTGTCATGGCGCTCGGGGTTGAAGACCACGATCTGGTTCTTACCGGCGCGCTTGGCGTGGTACAAGGCGATGTCGGCGTCGAGCAGGAGCCGTTCGATGGCCAGGTCACAGTCCGTCACCTGGTTGGGCGGCGTCGAGATCCCGATGCTGGCGGTGACCGTGCGCAGCTGGCCGGCCAGTTCGAACGGGAGGGTCAGGGCCTCGAGCAGTCGATCGGCCAGCTGCTGTGCGTCAGCGACGTTCGCGAGGTTGTCGAGGATGATGGCGAACTCGTCTCCACCCAGGCGACATGCCGTGTCACCGGCCCGCAAGCACAGCCCGATCCGATTGGCCGCGTCGACCAGCAGCTGATCGCCGGCCGCGTGGCCCATCGTGTCGTTGACGACCTTGAAGTCGTCGAGGTCGACGAACATCACGGCAATGGTCGTGGTCGACGGGCCCGGACGTCTGAGCGCATGGGCCAGGCGATCGTTGAACAGTGAGCGGTTGGCCAGACCGGTCAGCCGGTCGTGGAAGGCGAGATGGGTGAGCTCTGCCTGGAGCGAAACGCTCTCGGTCACGTCGCGGGCGTTGAGCACCAAACCACCGATGCTCGCATCGCCATGGCCTGCGGTCAGGATCGCGTCCAGCACGCGTCGTTCGCCGGAAGCGGTCGCCACCCGCAACCGCTGGGCCACCGGCGGTGAGCCGGGCAGGCGCGAGCGTTCCAGCGCTACACGCAGTGCGTCAGCGTCTTCGGCGACGACCAGTTCGCGCAGGGGCAAGCCGTCCAGAAGCTCCGGTCGACAACCGAGCATGCGGGCCGCAGCGGGAGCGTGATAGCGGACCCGATCGTCGTCATCCACGACGAGCACCACATCGGGAGCGTGCTCCACCAACGATCGGAATCGCCGAGTGGCGAGCTCGGCCGCCTCAGCGGAGGCCCGGTCGCGAGCGACCTTTGTCGAATACGCAAGGACCAGGCCCACAGCGGCAACGGCCAACGAGGACAGCGCCCACACGATGCGATCGGCCGCCGCTCGCGCCGCGTCAGCGTCGCGATCCGCCCTCGACCGCAGCTCGCCCACCTGCTCGCTGATGCTGTCGTAGAGCGGGTCGACGGTGGACTCGTCGATCTCCTCGGCGGCGTCGCGCCGCCCTTGCTCCAATGCGGTCAACTGCGCCTCGATCGCCGCCTCGAGCGAACGCAACTCGCTCAGCGCCGGCTGCAGCGACGTCGGTGCATCCACGCCAGCGTCATCGACCAGATGCCGCAGCTCCTCCGGATCCACCGTGGCCCCGGCCATGGCGGCCCACTCTCGGGCGCTGAGCCGATCCAACACGGACTGGACCTTTGCGGCCGCCTCCGCGGTGCGGTGGGCACGGGCGACGGCTCGCAGTTGACCGCTGGTCGTCCACGCGAAGAGCAACGCCATCAGGCCCGCGAAGAGGAAGGCCGCCGCCGGAACCACCAGTCGCCGAGCCGGCGCAACATCGCTCACAGCTGGATTTCGGACACCGATTGACACAGCTGAACCACCCCCTCGCCCTTTCACCTCACCTGGGGAGCAGCCGGGTGACGTGGCGACGTCACCGACCCGGCACCGGGGCCGTCGGCTAGGTCATGGCTGCAACCTTGCCGAGGAGCGACCAGGCGGGCGCGTGGTCGGGGTCGAAGGCTGTCGGCGGTCGATCTCTCCACCAACCGGTGGAGGTTGTCGACTCCGGCACGCCGGATCCTGGGCCGATGAGCACCACGACGCTTGCCGCAACACCCTCAGAGGACTCGCCACCTCCAGGCTGGCGCCTCGCCCGGTCGCAGTTCCCCGAGCGGGTGACCCCGCTGATCGCCGCCATCCAGACCGACGCCTTCAACACCCACGCCGAGCGCGGCGCGGCGGCGATCGGCCTGCCCTTCTACTTCGGGCTGCGCTTCGTCGGCGGCTGGGCCTACCTCGGCCCGGTCCCGCGCCTCGTCGATGTCGCCGAGCGGCCCGCAACCGGGCTGCCGGAGGAGTTCTGGACCGAACGGCGGTGGACCAAACAGTTGTCGGCGTGGCCGAAGCTGAGGGCGAAGGCCGTCGCGGCCAACCGCGCCATGCAGAGCCTGGATCCGGGGTTGCTGAACGACGAGGACCTCGGGCGGCTGCTCCGACGCCTGGTCGAGCACCACCACGACATGATCATCTGCCACCACGAGCTCACGAACCCCACGCTGCTGTCCCTCGGCGTGTTCGTCGAGGCCGTCGGCGACTGGTGTGGCGCCACCCCGCTCGAAGCGGTGCTTGCGTGCAGCGGCGTCTCGGCCGCCTCCGCGATCGACGCACCCGACTGCGCCGCGGCGGCTGAGGCCGCCGGCGCGCTGCTCGACCGCGAGGACCCGCTCGACGTCCTGCGCGCGCTACACGACGTGCCGAGCGCTCGCACGTTCCTCGACGACACGATCTGGCGGATCGCCAACGGCTTCGACCTCCTCGCTCCGTGGGTTGGCGAACGCCCCGACTGGATCGTCGAGCGGCTGCGTCGGTCGCGGCGCGCCGACGCGGGGACCGCGGCCAGAACGACCGGCGCTGCACGCATGGCGTCACTCCGCCAACGGATCCCGGCCGGGCGGCACGCCGAGTTCGATGCGCTGGCCAGCGAGGCGCTTGCGGCGTATGCCATTCGCGATGATCGCGGCCTGGTGAGCGATGCGTGGTCGCTCGGCCTGCTGCGTCGCGGCGTACGCGAGGCGGGTCGGCGCCTCGTCGGCCGGGGGCTGCTGGAGCGTTGGCAGCAACTCGCCTTCGTCGGCCCCGACGACCTCCCCTCGACGCTCTCGACGCGGTCGACGGTGCACGCCACCGCGGTCACCGAAGCCGAACGCGCCTTCTTCGACATCGAGTCGGCCGAGCCGGTCGAGATGCCTGCAGAGCCCGGCGCCTCGGGCCTGGGCACCACCTCCCACGACCCGGGGGCGCTCCCGCCCGGTGTCGCACGGTACCTGGCCGTCGGAGACCTCCTGCTCCGGCTCGTCGTGGGCGAGCCGGCTCGGGGTGGGGTCGGTGCGCACCCCGGCGGTCGGGTTGGGCCGTTGCGGGGCGTCGCCGCCAGTCCGGGCACGGTGACCGGTCCCGCTCGCGTGATCCGCACGAGCAGCGACCTGCATCGTCTCGAGCCGGGCGATGTGCTGTTCGTTCCGAGCACCACCGAGGCGTTCACCGCGGCGGCCCATGTGATCGCCGCGATCGTCACGGACCACGGCTCGGTCGCCTCCCACGCGGCCATCCTCGCCCGCGAGCTCGGGATCCCGGCAGTGGTGGGTACGAGGTGGGGGACGCAGCAGATCCCGGACGGTTCAACGGTGTGCGTCGACGGGTCGGACGGCACCGTCACCGTGCTCCAGTGATCAGCGCGGAGGGCGACCCGCCGAGCGGGCCCCTGCTGCGATTGCGGCCAGCTCGGTGCGATTGGCGACCTCGAGCTTGCGGGCCGCGTTGGCAACATGGGTCTTCACCGTCGCCGCGCCGATGAGCAACTGCTCGCCGATCACCCGATTGCTGTGGCCGGCGACCACCAGCTCGACGACGAGGACCTCGGTCGGGGTGAGCGCGTCCCAGCCGAACCGGGGGCGCTTGCGGGTGCCCCGGCCACGGCTGGCGAACGCCAGCGCCTCGAGCTCATCCAGACGACGACCCTCCGCAAGCGCGTTTGCCCACTCGTCGCGACCCAGTGCAGCGAGGCCCGCGTCTTCGGCTTCGTCGAGCCACCGCTGCTGGTCGGAGAAGCGATAGCGGTAGCCGACCTCGTTACGAAGGCGCTCTGCGGCACCGAGCAATCGGGCGGCGCGACGGTCGCGGCCTGCCCTGCTGTCGAGCACGGCGGTGAGCTCGAGCACGTCCACCCGCGGGAACCGCAGGAAGTGCTCGCCGGTGGCCGAGTTCGCCGCGCGCAGTGCCGACTCGGCGTCGGCGGTGCGGCCGGCGTGCAGCGCCTGCGTTGCAGCGATTACGGGGCCGAGGATGCGGGCGACGCCGGGCCGGTCGATGCCCCCCAGGTTCAGCTGCGCCCGCTGCGGTGCGTCGAGCGCGTACAGGACCCGGATGACCGGGTAGCGGGCGAGCAGGCTCGCGGCCGACACGCCAAGCTCCAATGCATCCAGCCCGGCGGGCGTCACCGGTCTCCCGTCGATCACCGCGGTGAGTGCGCGGGCGAACTCAAGCCAGAGGTTGACGACGGGGATCCGACCGTGGCGAGCGAGGAACCGCTCTGAGATGGCGATCGGCTCGGGAGATCGGGCGAAGAGCCCCTGCAACGGCCCGTGTATCGACGCCAGGGCGAGCAGCATCACGAACCGGTGGTCAGCGGCCTCGAGCGCGGGCGCCACCCGCGAGCGGAAGAACGCCAGTTGCTCAGCCGGCTCCTGCACCTTCGTCCAGATGTCGGGTACCGGCCCGGGGTCGCGTTGGCGAGACCGAGCGATGGCGGGACGCAACCGCTCGCGCATCTCCGGCAGTTCGGTGATGATGCCGTCCTCGGCCAGGAACTCGACGAGCCCGCACAGCAGGCGATCGCAGCGCTGCTCGATCCCGAGCTCGATCCCCTCGACCAGCATCGTCTGGCGGTCCTCGGCCCGGGCGAGGAGCAAGAGCGGGAGCAGTCCCTCGGCATCGCCGGCGGCGCGCAGCGCGGCCCACGCTGGCTCGAACCAGCTCGCCGCGCTCGCCGAAAAGGTGGCAAAGAGCGCGTGCGAGCACGCTGCGACCGCCCGCGCCCAGGGAAGGCTGCCTTCGACCGCCCCGTCGGGGAGCCAGGCCCGTGCGTACTGCAGCACGTCGTCGAGGCGGCCCTCCCACGTCCACGCCAGGGCGACCTGAGCGAGCAGGTCGTATCGGGCCCCCGAGTCGGAGGCGAGCCAATCGAGCGCGGCGCGCAGATCGGCAGCGTGGCTGTTGCACAGCTCCATCGCCGCTGTCGTCGGCTGGCGGGCATCGAGCCGTTGCAGTTCCTGCGACCACCACGCGGCGTGCGCCGATCGCATCGCGGCGACTTCCTCGGCCCGCGACAGCTGGCCGGCAGCGTACTGACGGATCGCCTCCAGCAACCGGAAGGAGCCGTCGGCGGTCAGCTCGAGGAGGCTCTTGTCGACGAGCCTGGCGATCGCATGCACGACCTGGTCGCCGTCGATGTCGCCGACGTTCGACAGAATCGCCTCCGCGGCTCGCCGCGAGAAGGTTCCGGCGAAGACACTCAGGCGGCGAAGCACGGTACGGTCGACGTCGCTCAGAAGCTCGACGCTCCACTCGATCGACGCCGTCAGGGTTCGTTGGCGGGCCGGTGCGGAGCGCGGCGCGTCGGCGACGATGCGGAATCGCTCTCGGAGGTCGAGCGCCACCTGCTCAACAGAGAAGTGCCGGCACGACGCTGCCGCCAGTTCGATGGCGAGCGGGATGCCGTCGGTGCGCCGGACGATCTCGGCGACGAACGGCGCGTCGGTCGCGAGCAACCTCCAGCTCGGACGGCCGCGCCTGGCGCGATCGACGAACAGTTGCACCGAGTCGAGCGTCGACAGTGAGGATGGATCGTTCGGCGCGTTCTGGTCCGGCACGCGAAGCGATGGCACCCGCCACGAGACCTCGCCGGCTACTCCGAGCGGTTCGCGGCTGGTGGCCAGCACCTTGAGGCGATCGCAGGACGCGAGCAAGAACTCCGTGAGTGCACTGATCTCGCCCAGCAGGTGCTCGCAGTTGTCGAGAACGAGAACGGCATCGCGGCCGCTGAACCAGTCTGCGAGCACGTGCTTCGGAGGCCGCGCCGCTTCCTCGGACGTCCTGACGAGGGCGAGCAGCGCCGCACCGACCGCGTCGGCCGTGGCGATGGGCGCAAGATCCGCCCAGTGGACCGTGGCAGCGGATTCGAGACCATCGGTGACGGCTGCCGCCAAGCGTGTCTTGCCCACTCCACCGGCACCGGTCAACGTGACGAGCCGCGCTTCGTCGACGTGGCGCCGCACCTCGCGGATGTCATCCTCCCGGCCGAAGAGCGCGGTCATGCGTGATCGGAGAGCAGCACCGGGACGGGCACACCGGTGTCGGGCATACCGGTGACCTGCACGCCGGTCCAGCCGCCGTTCACCGGGTCCGGTCGGTCACAGCGGTAGTCCATCACAACGTCCTGCATATCACCACAGGCGGCGCCTCGCCGGTCCGACACGGTCCAGCGTGCAGAGGGGGCAGAGCCGAGTGAGGCGACGACGTCGGCCCGCGGAGGCGGCGCGTACATCCTCGAGGGTCGCTGGGGTCAGCTCCAAGGCCCGACCGCCGGCGAGGAGTCGTGACTGACAGGCCATCCACGCCCGTGGAAACAACAGGTGTTGGTGTGCACCGGATGTGCAGAGCGCAGGCGAAACCGGTCACTGACACGCTGGGACTCGAACCCACGACCCACTGGGCGCACGGTCGCCCCACCGGCCTAGCAGGCCGCTGGAAAGGGTCGTCCGACCGAACGGCGGGCGACCCAACGTGTTCGTCGTTGCCACGAACGCCGCGGTGACGGAGCGAGAGTGGCGGGTCCTGCTGTCGCCTTGCCCGTTGCCTCATGAAACGATGCCGGTCAGGCCGCAGCGCGGTCGGTGGGGGGGTCGTCGCACCTGCACAACCCGCCACTCTGGTGCTGCGTAGCGATGCTTGACCATACCTTTTGGTATGGTCAAGCCAGACCGCCCGCCGCCTCTCATGCGCTTACCGCACCCGCGCGAAGGAGGACGAACGTCGGCGGCCGCCCGCATAGCGGCTCGGCAGTGCGGGTGCCGAGGTGACCGGCGAGGTCGCGACCTTGACCAGGTCGCCGAGCTGGCCGCTGACGAGCGACACGAAGGAGTGCCGCAGCTCGTCGGTCGTCCAGTCGATGCCCATGTCGGCCTCCCAGCAGCAGACACCACTCCGCCTCGTCGTCGGATGCCCATCGGACGGGCACCTTGTCATTCCATGCGCGCCTCTGTGGCGCAACACCGGGCAGCACCAACGATCAAGGGTGAGTCTGCGCTACGCGTCGTGAAGCTGAACGCCGGGCGCCGACTCCTGGTCGCCCGGTCAGAGCTCGATCTGACGCGTCGCGTCGGCCGTCACGCCGAACATCCACGCTCCGATCGGCAGATCCTCCATGACGCGATCCATCTCGTCCCAGTGATGGGCGAGGACGGCGCGGCTGTCGATCGTCGACTGGCTGCGGCGCCCGGTCAACATGAACCCCCTCACGCAGTGCTGCACCCACATCAAACGCTCGACCGGCCGATAACGGATGCGCTTGTCCTGCGTGATCACCACGAGGCCCAGCGTGCCGACCACCGGGAGCCACCCGTCGTCGAGCGCGGCCCGCGGTATGGCGATGTGGAGGTGGCCGGGGTACACCACGTCGTCATGTGGTGCCGCCGCTTGCAGCTGGCCCAGGTCGGTCACCCGTCGGGTCTGTGGGTTGCGGCGGTGCCCGTCGCGAGGAGTGCGTGCCGGGCTCACCCGCACCGCCTCGTGCTGCCAAGCGGTGATAGGTGTTCCTACCTGTGTACACATCGGCCCGAAATGGCCGAAACCTCGGCTGGTGGGCCGAGGCTTCGAAGCATCTCAACCCTGGTCAGCGCAGGTATTCGCGGTGGAGCTGATGGGACTCGAACCCACGACCCCCGGCTTGCAAAGTAGCGGCGTTACGGTGCGACGAGGGCCTGAGCGTGCCGGGCACGATCGACTGCTGTCGCTATGTCCGGGGGCAAAGGAGCAGGTCGCAGGGGGTAGGCCGTCCGACCGCTACCGTCGAATGTGTTCTAGTGACGATCGTTGCTACGTGGTGGGGTGACGGCGGTCGCGGGGTCGCTGGCTACGTTTGCGGCTACGCCGAGCGATGGCCAATTCGGCCCGATTGATCCCCTGTGGGTCGGGAAGAAGCTCGTCGAACCAAGCGGCGACCTCCCCGTGGGGGGATTCGCTCGGGGTACCTACGTCTGATCCCGGATTTCGGGGTGGTCACAGACCGCGGACCTGGTTACACTTGTTGCGGATATGGAGGAGGGCGGCTGATGGCCCGCACGGGGGCGTTGCGCAAGGCGGTTCGGGTCGAGCCTGCTGGGGATCAGAGCGGCCCGGCGGGGGCGGTGGCTGAGGCGATGGCGGCGCAGTCGGGTGAGGGCGCGGTGTTGTCGTTCCCCGATGGGCGCACGGTCGCTCTTCCGGCCTCGCTTGTCGATGTCGTGCGGGCAAGCGCCCGTGAGCTGGCCGACGGTCATGCGGTGACAGTGCTGCCGAGCGACGCGGTGCTGACCCCGGCGGAGGTCGGCGAGCTGCTGGGCTTGTCACGCCCGTTCGTCACGCGCCTGCTCGATGACGGGGAGATGCCATCGGAGCGTCTGCCGGGCAGCAAACACCGCAGGGTCCGCCTCGAGGATGTCTTGGCGTTCGCGGAACGTCGAGACCGTCGCCGTGACGGCCGCCGCAAGATCGCGGAGATCGTCACGGCCGAGGAACTGCCGTACTGACGGTGCGGCGGATCTTCGTCGATACCAGTGTGTTGTTCCCGTTCTCGGTCATGGACCTGCTCCTGGCACTGACCGAGAACGGATTGCATCACGTGCTGTGGACCGACGAGTTGCTCGACGAGTGGGAGCGGGTGATCGTGCGCGAGCGCAAACGCACTGCTGCCAGCGCTGCGTCGATCACTGCTGCGATCCGCGAGACCTTTGAGGATCTGCGCATCGAACCTTCGACCTACCGCCACCGCATCGACACCATGCCAGGACCGGACCCCGACGATCATGTCCACAGCGCCGCAGCAGTGGCGGCAGAGGTCGACGCCCTCGTCACCAACGACGAGAACGGCTTTCCCATCGACGAACTCGCCGAGCTCGGCGTCCGCGTCATCGACCCCGACACCTACCTCGAAGAGCTCTACGCCGAGTTCCCCGACGACGTCCTCAGCACCGTCGCAGGACTGGCCCGCAGCAAGACCCGACCTCCGATGAGCCCGACAGAGCTCCTCGCCGTGTGGCAACGCGCCGGCCTCCACCGCTTCCCCGCGACGCTTCGCCCCCGCATATAACGCCAGCGAAACAACGCGAGCGGCGGAGCTGGTCGCTTCACGTCGGCGAAATGAAGTTGCGGGCCTCGATGAGCTGGAGCCCGCTTGTCGCCAAGAGCCCCGACTGCAACGATTGCAGTGAAGATGGCGGGGCGACGCCGCGTGCCGACGGCCCCGTGTACGGTGACGCTGCTCATACGGTGCGAGGGGGATATCGATGGTTCGGGTGTCGGTCCGCGATGTGGAGTTGGACTACGACTTGGCGGGCGCCGGGTCATCGTTCGTGTGGGGCCATGGCCTTTCGGGCAACCGAGCGGCGGAGGACGAGTTCGGGGTGCTCGACTGGAGCCGCTTCGCCGCACCCTGCCAGCTCCTCCGCTACGACGCCCGGGGACACGGCACGTCCGGGTTCACCGAGGAGCCATCCACCTACGCTTGGGACGAACTGGCCCGCGACCAACTGGCGCTACTCGACGCGCTCGGCATCGGCGACTACATCGCCGGTGGCGCATCGATGGGCTGTGGCACGGCGCTGCACGCCGCGTTACTCGCACCTGATCGAGTCAAGGGCTTGGTCCTGGTGCTGCCCCCGACCGCCTGGGAGACACGGCAGGAGCGCGTCGCCATCTGGGACCAGGTCGCCTCGATGATCGAGGGAAGCGGCATCGAAACGTTCATCACTGCCATGGGCGCAATGCCGAAACCGGACCCGATCGCAGGTCGCCCGGAATGGGACGCCATGTTCGCCGCCAACGCCCGCCGCGCTGATCCCGCCCACCTCGCCGGGGCGTTGCGCGGCGCAGGCACCGCTGACCTACCTGCTCGTGAGGCGATCGCCACGATCACGGTGCCAACGCTGATCCTCGCCTGGACCGGCGACCCCGGCCACCCCGAGTCGACCGCCGAGCAGCTCAAGAGCCTGCTGCCCCACGCCGAGCTGTCCGTGGCGAGCACCTGGGACGAGTTCCGCACCTGGACCGACCGCCTGAACAGGTTCCTCACCGCCCAAGCCCAAAGCGGGACGTAAGAGCCGCTTCAAGGCAGGAGGGCCGCGATGCGGATCGGATCATCCAACGTGGAGACCTGTTCGACCGGGCTAAGGCCCCACGCCGCCATCGCCCCCGCCTAAACCCCACCCCACACCAAAGCCCGGATTTCTGCGAGGGCGTCCAACGACAGGCGCAACCGAGAGGGATCTCCCAACGCGCGGCCAGGCGGTCACCACTGGCCTCCCCGCACCGCACACCGCGCATAGCAACGGTCACGGCCTATCCGCCTGCGCAAACAGCAGGTGTTGGTGTGCGCAGCGTGTGCATGGAGGCGCCCGAGCGCCTCAACCGAGGGGCATGCGCGGCAGAAAGCGCCTCTGACCTGCTTGTTTGTGTGGAGCTGATGGGACTCGAACCCACGACCCCCTGCTTGCAAAGGATCTTTGGAGCGTGTTGTCACATGTTGTCATCTGTCGTCTGGTGCCGCTGACCTGGGAGTTCCTGCATCGGCCGACAGTTGCCGTTGCGAGACATTACAGGCCGACACGGCCGAAGTTGATACATCGATGATACGGGAATCGGCCGATCGGGAGGCCGCCGTGATGGTCTGCCCACGCTTTCTCGCCCATGGCTGGAAGAGTTCGCTGTCAGCTCCGACGGGCAATATGGGGCCATGAGCGCCGCCGCGGCGTGCGACGAGGAGCTCGATCCGAGCCGGATCAGGCAGGATTTTGCTTGTGCTGTCACCCGTCGGCGGGGTGCCATGGGTCTTGTCTGGTGTGAGCACGGAACCGGCGCACCCCTGCTGGAAGGCCTCGACCCCTGGCGACGAGGGCCTGCGTCGTGCGGTTCGCCGAGCCGGTCTCAGGCAGCGCGGGTGAGGTCGAGGAGTTGAGCGATCACCTGGTCGGCGTCGCCGCTGGTGATCGCGGCCTCGATGCCCTCGAGCAAACAACGCGGTGCCTCGCGATCATCGATCCCACCGTACGACGGGCCGGGCGCAGGTGGCGGCCACGAACCTCGCCGACACCGTCGGTTGAGCGTGGAGCGACGTCACCGGCCTGCTCGGGGATGGCGCCCTGGTAGGTCGGGTCGACACCCGAGCCAGCGGGGCGCCGACCATGTGCTCGGACTGATTGACGGCCTGGACCGCGTCCCACGTGTGCAAGCGGATCTCCCCGGACCCGTCGGTGGCGCGCAGTCAGGGCTTGTCGACCGGCACCCACGGACCGCGCAGTGGCACCGTGGGCTGGTCCGGAGCTACGCACCGGCTCGTTCTTGCCCGAGCTGCTCGACCCCCCCCGCCGGGGTGACCGGGCGTTGTGGACGGCGATCATGACCCACGACGCTCCGGACTGCTGGACCATCCCATCGCTCGCTGTTCGGGTTGGTTCTTTCGCGAGCCGTGAGAACCTTGCTCGTGAATATTAACACGCAATCGTTATCACGGCGACACCTGTCAGGTCCTCCGGGGTAAACACACTCGCCTGGGGCGTATAGGCGTAGATCTTCTGGACGGGCGCCTGCCAAAACGCAGATACCGCCGTCCGGTGGAAGTTGTATACACCGGGTACGAAGTTGATGAAAGCATCAATCACGATGCCGGGATTTGTCCAGGAAGCAACGAAGTATGAGCCAGCAGCGTCGACGAATCCCGATGTGCCGACTGCTGCATAGCACAGATTGGCGGCGCCGGCGTCGGCTTCGACCAGGCTTCCGCTCAGCGCTCCTGCTCCCGCTACAGCCACGGCCAACTTCCTGATAAACAGTGCCCGGCGTCGGCGACGCCTCCAGTTGATATGATGGCGCATCACGTTACCCCCTCAAAAGATCCAGACCGACCAGGCCATATATGGCACGAATTCTGCCTCCTTCACATCCACTAGCAGCTTGAAGGACGTCCCGTCAAAGGAGTCGGGTGTGGTCATCGGCTGGGCGTCGTAGTGAAATCGGGTGTCTTCTGGGAACCGATAGCCGATTGCGGCTGGATTGAAGTCGCTTGTTACATCGAAGATGAGCTCATACTTACCTGGCTGCCGAATGTCCACTGGATGACTGAGAAAGGCATAAGACCCGGCGTTGAGCATCGTCATCGTGCCGATTGCTTCTTGGGACCGCCGCTTACTCGCTATCAGCTCCTCACGAAGTGACAACCATTCGGGCGACTGCGCCACGGGAATATTTGCCGGACCGACGATCGGTGGTGCGCTGACACTCTGACTCGGCGACTCAGTTGACTGGCGAAGGCTCTCGACCGCATCCTGGCCGCAGCCCAGAAGCATCCAGCACGCGGAAGCAAGAGCAATTGAGACTCCGATGCGCATACTACCCCCCACGTCCGGACCAAGAGGTCACCCTCCGAAAGCATGGCAGACGCAGTCCGTCCGCACAACGCCACTCAGTGGTGCAAGGGCCGATCACCCCTGGAGGCCATCCTGGAGGAAGCGGACAGCGTGCCCGCCCAACTCTTTGCTGAGCTGGGGGTCACCGAGGCGCTGCGCGAGGCGTTGAACGACTACTTCGCACGCGAGAGCGATCGACGGCGCCAACGGAACCCCTGAGCCGCCGTCCGCTCCGAAAGCTCGTTGCTCGCAGGTTGCTCCACACTGGTTGAGTTGGGCCCGTTCACGGCACCAATGGCTGCAACGGACGGTGGGAGCCCTCTCGCATCACAAGCTGATGCCGTGATCGAGTTCTTCCTGTTGCGCGACCGTGCGTCCGAGCCGCCGCCCGTGCCGTTCGAGCTCGTGCTCGATTCCGAGTTGCCGGCCGACGTCGCCAAGTTCGGTGGCGAGCGACACCCAGTCGGGGTACTCGGGATTGCTGCGCAGCGGGCGGGCGCCGATCGGGTGGTCGTTGCTGGTTATGGCGTGGATCGTGCGGTGTTGCTCGGTGCGGGCGACGCTGTGGTCCCACAGCTCTGCCAGGTCGGGTTGGTCGGGGCGGCCGCCGAGCGTGGTGATCGCCCAGCGGGGCGCCGGATCGAGACCGGCTCGCTCGATGCGGGCCTTGAGATCTCGGTCGAGTTCGGCGTAGAGGTCGGGGAGGCGGTCGTGGTCGGGCTGGTGGCGGTCGAGCCACGCCTGCCGCTTTGCGACGCGTGCTTCGGCGGCGGCGACTCGGCCGGCGGTGTGGTCGAGGGTGTGGCGGTGGCGGGCCACGGCGCGGTTGGCCGTGCGGTTGTCGGTTTCGAGCTGGCGCCGTTCCCGGGTGTGGAAGGGGTTCCACGGCGAGAGCTCGGCGAGTCGCTCGCCGATGCGGTCTCGCTTTGCTTTCGCCTCGGCGAGGGCGGCCATGGCCTGCTGGTGCTGGGCTCGCTGGTTGGCGGCGTGGTTGAGATCGCGTCGCAGTTCTCGTTGCCAGAACGGCACCGCCAACGCTTCGATGCGGGCGACCTCCCCGGCCAGCAGCCGCAGATCGGCGGGGTCGAGCGGCTGCCGTGGGACCGCCGCCGGGATTCTTCCTGGCGGTGTCGTCTGTTCGAGTTGCTGGCGGTAGGCGGTGGCGGGGACGTCGGCCCAGTCCCGGTTGATCGCTTCGGCCAGCACGTCTCGGGCGGTGCGGGGGTCGTCGGGTTCGAGGGCGACGTAAGCGTGGTTGGCGTGCCGGCCCCGTGTGAGCGGTACGTACACGCCGCGGTTGTCGATGGTGCCGTCGACGACGAGGAGGGCGTGGTCGACGGTGCGTCCTTGGGCGGCGTGGCCGGTCTGGGCGTACGCCAGCTCGACCTGCTCGGACACGTAGTTGGCGGGGAGGTGGACGGTGCCGGAGCGGCCGGAGGCGACGATTGCGCCGTCGTGCTCGATGTGGTCGATTCTCCAGTGGTCGCGGTTGCGGACCATCTCGCCGTTGTCGGTGCGCAGCTGTCGGTCGTTGCGGCGGGTGGCGATCTCGTCACCGACCAGCAGCCGATAGCCGCCTTCGGTGCGAACGGACGGACCGTCCGGGTTGAGCTCGCCGGTGTCGATGCGGTGTTGTTGGGCGAGGTGGTTGAGCCGGTGGACGGTGTCGTTGTAGGCGGCCAGGACGGCCACGCTGTGCCCGTCGGCTCGGAGTTGCGCCCAGTGGTCGACGACGTCGAAGTCGACCTCACCCGGCTCACCCTCATGCAACCGGCCGTGCCGTTCGTAGTGGGCGAGGGCGTCGATGTGGCCGGCGCGTAGGGCGAGGGAGGCGTCGCGTTCCCAGGGTTCGGTGAAGCGGTGGATGCGGTCGAGTTCGATGGTGGGGCCGTGCTCGACGAGCCAGTCGAACATCCCCGCTCGCCCCACCGGCAGGTACTGCAATGGATCGCCGACCAGCACCACCCGCCACCCCTGCCGGTCAGCCAGCCGGGCCAACTCCGTCAGCGTGGGCGTGGCGACCATGGCGGCCTCGTCGACCAGCAGCGTGCTACCCGCAGGCAGCTGGTAGCGGGTGGCGGGGCCGCCGTGGCGGCGGTGCTCGACCAGCAGCTTGTCGATCGTGTCCGCCGCCACCCCGGTCGCCTCGGCCAGCACCGCGGCTGCTGTCGCCGTGGGGGTGACCGCGAACACGGGGCGGCCCTGCGAGGTGAGGCTGTCGATGCCGGGGCGCAGGGCGGTGGTCTTACCTGCCCCGGCCGGGCCGACCACCACCACCAATCCGGCGTCACCCGCCACCGCCCTGGCTGCGGCCACCTGGGCGTGATCAAGCCCGGCCGCGTCAACCACCCCGGCTCGGCCGGGTTGGGTCCAGCGGCGGTGGGCCCAGTGGGCCAGGTTGGCTTCTTCTTCGAGGATGTAGCTGGTGGTGTAGCGGCGCTCCAGCGGGGACTCCCACGCCGGACGACCATCACTCGCCCGCACCGCCACGCTCTCCGCCAACGGGCGGGCCAGTTCCACCAGCCACTCCCGCTCGAACGGCCCGACCGCCGCCTCCAACCCGGCCACAAGCTCGCCGGCGGGTAGAGCCGTGTCGGTCGGGGTCGCTCGGGCCAACTCCCGCAGTACGTCCGGGCGACGCCACGTCGAGCGCGACGCGGTCAAAACGCTCAACGCCGCCTCGGCCGGGCCGCCCCACGGATCGACATCGAGGGGCATCGCGGGCTCGAGGACCCGACCGACCGTCTTGCCCACCAGCTGCTCCCGGTCGAGCCCGAGCTCGGCGAGCTGGACCTGCCAACGTTGCTGCAGCGCGGCGGCGTCGATCGCTGCGGGCTTGGAGCGGCGGGAGTCGACGGCGGCTTCGCGTTCGAGCCGCCACCGCTCCCTCCCGGTCGGCTCGCGGTGCATGGTCTCGCGGAACCTGGCGAGCTTCAGCGCCAGGCGGGAGGTGACCTGCGAACTGCGCTGGGAGAACCCATCGAGCACCTCCCGGTCAATGCCAACGAGTTCGGCGATGCCGTTGTCCACCTCCCCCCACCCCACCCCAAGACGGGAGGTGAGCTCCGCCCGGAGGCCGGCGTGGTAGAGCGCGGAGAGCACGGTCTGGTCCTTCATCAACGGACGGGCGTCCAACGCCAACCACCTCCCATCCGGCGACAGCACCCGGTTGGCGATCACCGCATGCGTGTGCAGCTGCGGGTCCAACTCCCGCGACACATGCTGACGAAACACCCCCGCCACGATCCCCTCCGCATCGACCGACTCCACCTCGCCGTCAACCCGGAAGCGGGTCAATGCATGACGCTGCACGTAGCCGAGCACGGCGTCCACCGCCGCGTCATGGGCGGCATGCACTTCAGCTTGGACGGCGCGGTCGCCGAGGGCGGCGAGCAACGACACGCTCTTCGGCGCCGAGAACGCCACGTCATACCCACGCACCGACCCCTCACCAAAGGCACGACCGAGCTCAACACCGGAGGACGGGTCAATACCAGCCAGTACGGAAACAAACGCGCCGTCAACGAACGACACGCCGAGACCTCAACGAGCGGCGCCGTCGCCGAACCAGCGGCCCGGCGGCTCCCCCGCCGCCACGTAGTAGCCACCCGGCCCGGCCACGTAGTACTCCCCCGCACCCGCACCCTTCAACGACGTCACCCGAACCGTCACCTCCCACCTACCAACCGGTATGGCGCCAGCTCCCCAGCACGACCCGTGCAACCGTCTGTCCCTGTCAAAACGACGAGAGCCGCGATGCGGTCGACGGGGCGGACGGCGAGGCTCCAGCCGGGCAGGGCGTAGCGCATGACAAACGGCAGCGTGGTAGCAGCCGGTCTCGCAGGCAAGTGGTTGAGCTGCACTATCGCGTGATCGTTCAGTGGGTCAGGACTGGACAACCCGGGACAGCACAACCCGGCAGCAAGCCTTCAACCGCCAGCACACCGACAGCGGTTCCTGCGACGCGAGCGGAGCGCACCTTCACCGGCGCACCGTGCCCACCCTTCTCCAACACGTTGCCGCCATGACAGGCGGGCAGTGGCTTGCGCTCCGGGGGTGTAGACGACTGGGATATGCCGTGTGACAAGGTCGCGCTCCGTCACCCGGGCGTAGACACCGAGTACATCCCCAAGGGCGTCGCGATCGACATCGCGTACGTCCAGGGCAACCATCTGGTGTCGGCGTAATTCGCCGGCGGCGAGCCCGTTTTCCGCAACGCCGCCCGGCTCGTTGCTCCTCTACGCTGGAGCGAGCACGCTAGGCCGAATAACCGCCCGACCTGGAGGAGAAGCTGTGGTTCTCGGCTTCTGCGGCGAACGCGACCTCACCGGCAGTCCCCACACCGTCCCGGACGATGTCGGCGTGGTGCCCAGCCCAGAGGTCGGCAACAACGTCTCGCTCGAGAGTTTCACCGAGCTCTCAGCGGCGAGCCGCGATTTCATCAAGGGGTCCCTCGTGACGACGGCCACGAGTTCCTCCCCACCGGCGGCCACCGAGATCTCCCCATGGATGGCCACGCCGCTTCCCCACGGGCGGCCAGCCAGATGCGACGGGAGTTCGCAGGCAATCGAGGATCACGGCGGCTCCCGAGCTGTTGCGGCGATCCCTGGTCTCTGAGCACCGGCAGGGTCCGCCGAGCCGGGCCTACCGCAAGCTGTGCAACGACGGCAAGCCCGCCGGCTACATGTGGGCGTAGTCGGTAGCAGGCAGCAGCGATCTCGCTCGAGAATCTGCTCGTCGCGATGGAGCGACCTCAGCGCGTGCCATGTGGATGTCGCCCCTGCAAGGCGGTCTGCGGGCACGGTGCTGCGTTGCGTCGCTGGCGCATCGACGAAGAGCCGATCGGGGCTCGGCGTGGGCGTCGGCGCACGAGACGGCCGGTCGCCGCTAGTGCCCAGGCCACACTGGATCGCTTGGGTCCGGCCATCGGCTCGCGACCGCAGCGTCAAGGCCAGCGAGGAGTGCCTGGGTGCTCGCCATAGTGCTGTCGAGGTCGATGCCCCATCGGGCAAGAACCGGTGGGCGTTGTAGCTCTGCGCCCGGGCCAGTCCGATCGGCCGTCACCTCGTGCTCGCTCGCGGGCTTCCAGCTCGTCCAAGTCGCACCGGATAGCGACCCACAGAACGTCGAGGCCCTTGACGGCGCTCTGCCAGTCGAGAGCCATTTGGGCGTCGAGGACACAATCGTCGACGATGACGTTCAACCCGGTGGCAGCGATGCCCGCAGCGGTCCGCTGGTACTGACGTAGAAGCGACGCAGCACTTGTCCGACCTCGACGCCCCTATTCCGCTGCATCTGATCTGACCCGGATATTGCAGTGGTCTGTGGGTGGTGGGGGTGGATTGACGCGGCAGATGCCCCGCTGTCTGGGACGATTCGGAGTGCGACCTTCGAATTGAGCCCGTCCAGAGGAGCACCTGTCAGGTGAATCGTATCGTGCCGTTGTTCGACGCTGGGGACCTGGTCCGCCGACCCGTCCGGGAAGCCGCGCCGGTGAAGGTCACGGCCTGCCACGAGGAGATGACCGGCGCCGCGGGGGCGGTGCTGTGGGGCCCGTTGCTGGACCGGTTGAACCTGGGCGGCGAGGCCGACCGCCGCCAGCTCCGCCCGATCGGTCCAGGCGGCCATGGCGGCGGTGTCTGCTACCGCAGCTTGGTCGAGGTGCTGTTGGCCGGCGGCGAGTTCCTATCGGACCGCAACCTGCTCGATGGCGCCACCCAACGGCTACGCGGTGATCATGTGCTGCCGTCTCACACGACGTTGTGGCGGTTCTGCGCCGGCGCCGATCTCGGCCGAGCCCAAAAGGCAGCGGCGGTGAACCGGACCATGTTGGCCAGAGCGTGGGCGATGGGCGCCGCCCCGACGGGCGGGTTGGTGACCATCGACGCCGACGCCACCCTGATCGACACCTACGGGCCCGCCAAGCACGGCTCCACGTTCACCTACCGAGGCGAGACTGGCCTGTCCCCACTGATCGGGGTGTGCGGCGAGACCGGCGACGTGTTGGCCGTGCGAGCGCGGGCCGGCAACGCCCATCCCGGCCGGGCTATCGCCACAGTTTCATCAAGGAATGCGCCGCCGCGATCCCCGCCGCGGTGCGGTCCCGGTCGAACCTGTGGATCCGAGTCGATTCCGCCGGCTACCAACACGAGGTCTTCGCCGCCGCCGAGCAACTCGGCGGCGTGTTCAGCGTGACCGCACCCCAACGCGCCGGCCTACGCCAACGGATCGAGGAACTGGCCACCGACCCCACCACCGTGTGGACCCCCGCGCTCAACACCGAAGCCGAACGAGGCTCCGAGATCGCCGAAACGATCATCGAGATCGGCCAACGCGTGGCAGCGACCCGCCGTCAGGTCCGCCTCATCGTGCGCCGCCAACCCGTCCGCGCTGGAGACCAACTGTCCCTCGACGACCTCAACGGCTACCGGTTCCACGCCATCGTGACCAACCTGCCCGCCATGCTGGCCCCCGCCACCATGGTCGAAGCCCATCACCGCCAACGCGGCGGCATCCCCGAAGACACCATCCGCCAACTGAAAGAAGACTTCGGGCTCTGCCACGCACCACTACAGAACTTCTTCGGGAACTGGCTGTGGTTCCACGCCTGCGCCCTCGCCCACAACACCGCCCGCTGGATCCGACACCTCGCGCTACCCGACCAGTTCCGCCGCTGCCGAGGCAAACGACTCCGCCTCGCCTTCTTCAACGTCGCCGGCCGCATCGTCACCCACGCCCGCCAGCTCTGGCTCCGCCTGCCCCGCACCCACCCCTGGTCCCACGCCTTCATCGAAGCCCTCACCCGGATCCGAGCACTACCCGCCTACGCCTGAACCCGGCCAGGCCAACAACCAGCCAGGAACAACCCAGCACAACCGGGCCTCGCTCATCGCACGCGACCCAACCACGACAGCCCACCCCCGCCACCGCCACCAACCCCATCACCGGCCGACGGAAGCACCCGAGTTCCGCAGTTGGTGGGCATTTTCGGGGGTGTTGGCGGGTGGATATGCTGGTCAGCGGGTTGCGGCCGGTCTGATGGGTCCGAAAACGTGGGCACACGACTGACGTTGTATGTGTCTGTGGT
>JADLEF010000100.1 GCA_020846295.1 Acidimicrobiales bacterium | reverse complement strand
ATCGGACGGCCCAACGTGGGCAAGTCCACGCTCGTGAACCATCTGGTCGGCACCAAGGTGTCGATCGTGTCGGACAAACCGCAGACCACCCGCACCCAGATCCGCGGCGTGCTCAACCTCGACGACGCCCAGCTCGTCTTCGTCGACACCCCCGGCGTGCACAAGCCGCGCACCCTCCTCGGCGACCGGCTCAACGAACGGGCCTACCAGGCCGCCGGTGGGGTGGACGTGGTGGTGGTCGTCGTCGACGGGGCGGCCGGCGTCGGCCGCGGGGACGAGCGCGTGCTGTCCAGCGCACCGTCCGACGCGGTCATCGTGCTCAACAAGTGCGACGCCATGGCCCGCGACGCGGTCGCCGCCCAGCTGGGCAAGCTCGCCGGTCTCGGCCTGGCCGAGGGCACCGAGGACCGCCGCGAGTACTTCCCGGTCTCCGCCCGCACCGGCGACGGCGTCGACACCCTGCTCGCCCACCTCCTCGATCGGGTGCCGGACGGACCGGCGTTCTTCCCCCGCGACGAGGCGACGGACAACCCCGAGGCGTTCTGGGTGGCCGAGCTGGTGCGCGAGCAGCTGCTGCACCGCACCGAGGACGAGCTGCCCCACTCCATCGCCACCCGGGTCACCGAGTGGGAGTGGCCACGCATCCGGTGCGAGATCCTCGTCGAGCGCGACAGCCAGAAGGGCATCGTCATCGGCAAGGGCGGGGCGGTGCTCAAGGCGGTCGGCACCGAGGTCCGCAAGGCGCTCGCCCCCGGGGCCTACCTCGAGCTCGTCGTCAAGGTCGACCGCAACTGGCAGCGCCGCCCGGCCGCTCTGGACCGCCTCGGCTTCTGAGCGGCGGACGTCGGCGCCGGCGGCGGTGCGCGTCGAATGCCGTGGGAACCGATAGCTTGCCGGACGTGGTTGGACGACGGGCAAAGGGCGGTGACGACGCACGGACGCGGCTGCTCGGCATCGATCCCGATCGGATTCCGAAGCACATCGCCTGCGTCATGGATGGCAACGGCCGCTGGGCCCAGCAACGGGGGCTGAAGCGGACCGACGGCCACGCCGCCGGTGAGGAAGCGTTGTTCGATGCGGTGGAGGGCGCCCTCGACCTCGGCGTCAGCTGGTTCAGCGTCTACGCCTTCTCCACCGAGAACTGGACCCGCCCCGTCGACGAGGTCCGCTTCCTGATGAACTTCAACCGGAAGATCCTCATCGAGCACCGAGACGACCTCAACGCCAAGGGCGTGCGCATCCGCTTCCTCGGCCGCAGGGACTGGCGGGTGCCGCGCGGGCTGCTCAAGGTCATCGAGGAGACCGAGGCGCTCACCGCCCGCAACCGGCGGATGACGTTCTCCATCTGCTTCAACTACGGCGGCCGGGCCGAGATCCTCGATGCGGTCACCGCCATGGTGCGCGACGGCATCTCCGCCGACAAGGTCAACGAGAAGACGCTGCGCCGCTACTTCTACGCCCCCGACATGCCGGACCCGGATCTGGTCATCCGCACGTCGGGCGAGTACCGCATCTCCAACTTCCTGCTGTGGGAGCTGGCGTACTCGGAGCTGATCTTCACCCCGATCTACTGGCCGGACTTCCGCCGCGAGCACCTGTTCGACGCCGTGCGCGACTACCAGGCCCGGGACCGCCGTTTCGGCGGCCTGACCTGAGCGCCGCGTCGTAGGGCCGGCCGGGGAAGGCACGACGATGGCGTTGTACCGGGCGACCGGCATCGTGCTGCGCACCTACAAGGTGGCGGAGGCGGACCGCATCGCGGTGCTGTTCACCGTGGAGCACGGCAAGATCCGCACCGTCGTCAAGGGCGTGCGCAAGACGACCGCCCGCCACGGCCTGCGGCTCGAACCGCTCTCCCACGTCGCGTTGCAGCTGTACCGCGGCCGGGAGCTCGACACCGTCACCCAGGTGCAGGGCCTCGACGCCTTCCCGGGGATCCGCAACGACCTCGATCGGCTGGCTCGTGCCGCCATCCTGCTCGAGGCGGTGGAGCTGTCCATGCCCGATCGCGAGCCCGACGAGCGGCGCTACCAACTGCTGATCGGCGCGCTGCGGGCGATGGAGAGCCGCGATCGGCCGCTGGTGGTGAGCGGGATGCTGCTCAAGCTGCTGGCGCTCGACGGTGTGGTGCCGGTGACCGACGTGTGCACCGGGTGCGGTCGGCCCGACGAGCTCGTCGCTCTCGATCCGGAGGCCGGCGGGGCGAGGTGCCGGGGCTGCCGCTCCGGGATGCTGCTCACACCGCGGGGGTTCGAACTGGCCCGGATGGTGCTGGGCGGGCGGTTGGGGGCAGCGCTCAACGAGGAGCGCTCACCGGACACGGAGAGCCTGGACCGGGTCGTGCTCGCCACCATCGAACGGCACCTCGAGCGCCGGCTGCGCTCCGCCACCGTCAACACGCACTGAACGGCCCGCCGTCGCCGTGCCCGACGCCACGGGCACCGGACGTCACTGACTGATCGGGCCCCAGGTCTTGACCGCGTCGTCCCACTGCAGCCACTGGGCCGAGACGGGCTCCCAACAGATGTACGCCTGGCGGGCAGCATCCCACTGCGGCGGGTAGGGGTTGGCGCCCGAGGTCGCCCCCGCGGCCGGCTGGGCGGTGGCGGGCTCGGTCGTGACCGGCTCGGGCTCGCTAGCAGTGGGCTCGGTGACCGCTTCCGGCTCGGCGGCCGCTTCCGGCTCGGCGGCCGCTTCCGGCTCGGTGACCGCAGCATCGGCGGCCGGCCCGGGAGTGGTCGGCTCCTCGGGCGGGGTGCCCGGCAGGGCGAACGAGGGGGAGGGTGCCTCCTCGGTGGTCGGGTCGGCGGTCTCGGCCAGCGGCGGGGCGGGGAAGGCGCTCACGTCGGGTCCGAGCGGAGCGGCTCCGGTGAGCGTCGGCAGGCTGGTCGGCTCGTCCTTCACCGGCGGAACGGAGGCCGGTTCGCTCGACGCCGCGTCGTCAGCGGGCTTCGCCCCTTCGCCGGCGTCAGTCGGGGTACTGCCCGGTACGGCTCCGAGCGTCGGGGCGCCGGTCGGGGTGCCGATGGGGCGGCTGAAGCCGCCGGTGCTCGTCGGGGTGACCGGGCCGAGCGCGATCGCCGGGCCGCCGGTGGGTTGCGGGCCGTCCGATCCGGTGGGGGGTTCGGTCCCGGCGTTCACCCCGGGGGTGGCCTCGGATCGCGCCTCGGTTGCTGCGCCACCGGTCGCTGCGGCACCGGTTGCTGCATGCTCGATGCCGGTCGCGGGCTCGGCGGCGTCGTCGGGTCCACCGGTCGGCGT
>JADLEF010000099.1 GCA_020846295.1 Acidimicrobiales bacterium | reverse complement strand
GCCTGGGCCGAGGTGACCGACCGGCTGCTCGAGGTCGGCGTGGTCGTCGACCGGGCCATGACGGCCAAGGAGGTCGTGGCCGTCTCCGCAGAGCGGGTTCCGCAGACCGCCGCCGACCGGCTCGGGGTCAGGGTCCCGCGGGTCACGTTCGCCCTCTACTCCCCGATCCCGCCCACCGAATCGGCGGCGGCGGAGATGTGGACCCACGCCGACGCCTTCCACCGCGAGGTGTTGGAGGGCAAGCGCTGGTACCAGGGCACCGTCGCCCTGCTCAACCCCCGCCCCCTCCTGCTGAACGTCAACCGCCGCTGAGTCCCGCCCCGGCCCGCAGCCGGGCCCGGGTCCGGCGGGCGCACGACACGAACGGCACGAACGGCACGAACGGCGCCTGACCTACCGTCGAGGCACGGCGAGGGGGCGGACGCGAAGGCGCCCCGACCCTCGAGGGACGGGGCGCCTCTCGGCCGGGTGGTCGACCGGGCGACAGGTGGGCGAGCGCTCAGCCGGCCTGGGCCGCAGCTCCGGTGTTGGCCGGGGCCGGATCGACCCTGACCGTCATGGTCGCCGCACCCTGGCCGGACACGTTCACCGCGGTGAGGGTCACGACGTAGGTCCCCACCTCGCTGAAGGTACGGGTGACCGACGCCGCCGCCGAGGGCGGGAACTGGTCGGACCACGTCCAGGCCCGGAACTCGGGTGCCGGGCCGGTGGACGCGTCGGTGAACACCACCGACGCGCCTGCGGTGACGGTGACCGCGGCGGTGGTCACCGCCGGCGCACCGTCGACCGACGCGGCGATCCTCGGGGTCGGTACGCCGGGCTGGACGATGATCGGCCGACTCGCCGAACCCAACAGTTGGTCGCCCATGGTGATGGTGAGGGTGACGGTGGCCGGGGTGATCGCCCGGCTGTACGTGTGGCTGATGCCGGCGGCCGTGCCGACGGCCTTGTTGCCGTCGCCGAAGTCCCACGTGCGCACCGCGGCCGCGGGGATGGCGGTGGAGGTGTCGGTGAAGGTGACCGGCGTCCCGGCGTCGACCACCGTGGCGGGAGCGGTGAAGCTGACCGCCGGGGCATCGGCGAGCACGACGTAGGTCTGGGTCAGCGTGGAGGAGCCACCGCTGTTGGTCACGGTGAGCGACACGCTGAGCGTGCCCTCCTGGGCCAGCACCAGGTCGCTGACCGACTGCGTGGTGTAGGTCTTGGTGCCGATCGTCCAGAGGCGGGTGGTGCCACCGGTGCTGCGATCGGTGAAGGTGATCGCCTTGTTGGTCAGCAGCACCGGCCTGGCCGCTCCGATCGGTGCGAAGACGCCGGCGCCGGTCACCGTGAAGTCGACCGTGGGCTTGGGCTCCTGCGCCTTGACCGCCACCGTCTGGGTGGGGGTGGTGGTGCAGTTGGTCTGATCGGTCGCCCAGCACACCTTCATCGCCACCGTGTGGCTGCCGTGGGTGGCGAAGACGTGCTCGACCGAACGGCTCCCGGCGGGCGCCGGCACCGACACCCCGTCGATGATGAACACCGGCGTCCCCAGCGACAGCGGCGGCGACACCGCCGGCGGCACCGTCAGGTCGGTGAGCACGGTCTTGGTCCCGGCGATGGGCTCGGCGGGGGCGATGCTGAACCTGGCTTCGGGCGGCGGTGGTTTGGTGGCCTGCACGCTGATCGTCTGGGTCTTCGTCGTCACCGCGCCGAAGCGATCGGCGACGGTGAGGGTGACCTTGTAGTCCTTCGCCTCCCCGTAGGTCTTCGGCGCCGGCTTCTGTTCACCCGAGGTGGGGCTGCCGTCGCCGAAGTCCCACGTCCAGCGGATCGGGGTGCCGGTGCTCTGGTCCACGAACTGGATGCGCTGGCCGACGTTGGGGTTCTTCGGGGTGTAGTCGAAGTTCGCCACCACCTTCACCGGTGGCGGGCCGATGTAGACATCGCCGGTCACGCTGCGGGTGCCACCCGGCCCGGTCATGGTCAGCGTCACGTGGTGGGTGCCGGTCTTCTTGAACGTGTGGCTCGGCTCACGCTCGTTGGAGGTGCCCTCGTTGGGCCCGAAATCCCACACGAAGGTGCCCACGCCCACCGACGTGTTCACGAAGCGGATCGGCTCCTCGATGTTCGCCGGATCGGCGGCCGAGGTCCCCGTCGTGGTGCGGAACGACGGTTGCGGCGGCTGCGGCGCGGCGGTCACCCTGACCAGCACCGTGGCCGAGGTCGAGCCGGCGGCGTTGGTGGCGGTGAGCTTCACCGCGTACGTGTCCACCTTGGTGAAGGTGTGGTTGGCCGAGGCACCCTCCGTGTTGCGGGTGCCGTCGCCCCACTCCCAGATCAGCTGGGTGGGGTTGCCGGTCGAGGCGCTGACGAAGCGGAGCGGCTTGTTGACCTCCACCGTGGCGTCGGGCGCCGGTTCGGCGATCTTGGCGGTGGGCGGCGCCACCGCCGGGCTCACCTTCAGCGTCTTGACGGTCGACTGCGATCCCGTCGCGTTCGACACGGTCAGCTTGACGGTCAGGTCGCCGGCGTTCTTGAAGGCGTACGACGCCTTCGGCGTCGTCGCGGTCGCGCCGTCACCGAACTCCCACAGCCACGAGGTCGGCCCGCCGGTGCTCGCGTCGCTGAACAGCACGGGCTGGCCGGAGACGATCGCGTTCGGGTCGGCGCCGGTCGACACGAAGGTGAAATCAGGCCGCAGCGGGGCGGCGGGCGGGGCGACCTGCAGGGTGGCCTCCGTGGACGAGGCCCCCGCGCTGTTGCGCACGGTGAGGCGCACCAGGTAGCTGTCCGGACGGGCGTAGGTCTTGGTCGGGGGGTTCTGCTGGTTGGAGGTGGTCCCGTCCCCGAACTCCCAGAACCACGCCGTCACCGGGCTGTTCCGCCCGGCGATGCTGCGGTCCTTGAAGGTGACCTCCTGGCGCACCACCGGGGTGGCCGGATCCCAGGTGAAGTTGGCGTTCGGCGCCATCAGGTCCGCCGGGTCGTGCACCTGCAGGGTGACGGGGCGGGTGGTGTCGGACTTGCCGGCGCTGTTGGTCACGGTGAGCGTGACCGCCCAGGCGCCGATGGTCGGCAGGGTCCGGGTGAGGCTGCGCCGGGCGTCGGTGGTGACGCTGCCATCGGGCGCGGTGAACGTCCACAACCAGCCGCTGATCTGACCGCTCGAGGTGTCGTTGAAGGAGAGCGTCGTCTCCGTCGTCGGTTCACCGGCGGGCGAGTAGGTGAAGTTGGCGATGAGCGCATCGGGCACGACGGTGGGCTGCACCGGTGCCGCCGGATTCTTCTCCGGTCCCGCGCCGATGGCGGCGGGTCCCGGCGGGGCGGGCACCGTGCTGGGCGGAGAACCGGACGTGCCGTCAGCGCCGCCGGCGTCGTCGGCGTCGGTGGGGTCGTCACCGGTCGAGGGGCCGGTGCCGCCCTCGGCCGAACCCTCCTGCGTGCCGCCGCCGGTGCCGTCGCCGTTCCCGGTCCCCGGCGCCGTCCCGTCGCCGCCGACCGTCGGACCGGCGTTCGGGTCGACCTCGCCGGTGTCGGGCGACAGGATCGCCGGGCCGGAGCGACCGGAGCCCTGCTTGGCCGTGTCGGTGCCCGAGATCGAGCTCTGATCCTTCTTGTCGACGACCAGGGTCGGCCCGGACGGGGTGAGCACCCCGGCCATGCTGCCCTGCAGGTCGTTGAACCACAGCAGCCCACTCTGCTCGAACAGCTCGAGGCGGTGCGACGACGGTACGGCGAAGTCGAGGTCGATCCCGCGGTCGATCTTGTTGCCCGCGACGACCAGGACCTGGTGGCTCAGCTGGGTCGCACCGCCCCCGCCGCCGGCCGCCAGGACCGGGACGAAGACTCGGGCGCCGAGCGCCACCGGCTGGCCGTACGCGTCGGTGCCCTCGCCCTTGCTCTCGTCGCCCAGTTCGAGCGAGACGACGCAGGAGTTCTCGTCCACGTCGGTCACCCAGAGCTCGCCGGAGGCGGTGGCGAGCGTGTAGAGCATCGGCGGCTGCCCGACGGGGCTGCCGGTCACCATGGTGGCGCCGTCGGTCGCGCCGGCGAGGCACAACGAGTCACCGGCAGAGGCGTCCCCCTTGATCCGCAGTGCGCGGCCGAGGGCGGGCTGCACCAGCACCGGTTGGTCGCCGACCAGGGTCAGCTGATCGGGCGGGGGCACGGCGTCGCCGGTGGCCGGCGGCCGGGCATCGACGGGGTCGGTGACCTGGGCCCGCTTGACCTCGCCGTCGGCCGAGGCGAAGCGGATCACCTCGCCGCGCTTGGCGTCGAACGCCCACAGGCGACCCGCGCTGTCCACCACCGCCGGGGTCGCCTGGCCGGGGCTGATGGACGTCTCGAACCGCGTCGACAGGTCGGCGGGGTCGAGGGCGACCAGCCTGCCATCGGAGGTGTCGACTGCGAACGCAGCGCCGTCGTTGCCCACGAGGGCGAGGTCGGCGCCGGCGCTGGCCAGGCTCTGGCCGGTCTGGAACTGCAGCGTGGCGCCGTCGATGCGTCCGACCGAACCGGTGGAGCGGTTGAGCACGACCGCGCTGTCGCCGAGCTGTGCCGCGCTGAGCTGCTGGCGGGGCTTGGCGACCTCGATCTTGGTGGTCACGTCGCCGGCGAGGGCGTTGACCCGCACCAGGGTGCCCATCGGCGGGTCCACCAGCCATGCCGATCGGTCGACCGTCTCCAGCTCGTCGGCGACCGATCCGTTGGCCCGCAGGCCGAAGATCAGCACGACGCCAACGAGCGCCGCCAGAACGGCGCGCTGCGCCCAGGCTCGCGTGTTCCGTCGGGATGGCACCCGCGCCCACCTCCGTGGCAAGACTCGTCGACCGACACCCGCCTGCGCCGACCGCACGCCGGACGGTGGTCCGGCTGCATGGCCCCGGCGTGGTGTTCGCCCCGCCGATGCCGCTGTCGAGTCTAAGAACCGGGCCACCCGGTCCGCCGCCGGGTGACCCCTTTCGTCATCGAACTTTCAGGCAAGGCTCACGCAGACGGCCGCGGCCACCACGAAGCGCTGTGATCAGGCCGGATGGGCCACAGCCTCGGCATCGATGTCCACCGAACGGCCCACCGCGTCCTCAGCCATCAGCGCAGCCATAAACCCAGGATCGGCGCTCTTCGCAAAGGTTCGAACGCCCTCTGCGGTCAATGCTGTAAGCAGCGCCTCGGCTGCGCCGCGGTGGTCGTGCATGACCGTGTACGCCTCGATGGTGGCGGCGCCGACGTGCTCTCCGGTGACCTCGCGGGTGGGGAAGCGATCCACCTCCGCCTGCACGTCGGCGTGGCGGAAGGCCCCGTTGGCCGGGGGCTCGGTGCTGTACAGGCCGATCGCGTGCTTGGTCACGTACCCGCCGTTGGCGCTGCACAGGCCGAGCTGACCCGGGTGCTCGCGCAGCACCCCCGCCATGGTGGCGATGGAGTGCATCACGTAGTTGTTCAACGGGCCGCCCGCGAACGGCAGACCGCCGGTGACGGTGAGCTGACGATCCTCCGACAGCCCGATCTCGGACGCCGCGATCTGCACCGCCGACGGGAAGCACGAGTACAGGTCCACGTGCACCACGTCCTCGACCGAAGCGCCGGCCAGCGAGAACGCCTCACGGGCAGCTGTTCGGATGGCCGGCGACGAGTAGTAGTTGTCGCGGTTCGAGATCAGATAGGTGTCGTGGGCGTCGGTACCGGCCCACGGGAACACCCATCGGTCACGGCTGATGCCCAGCGCGGTCGCCTTCTCGGCCGAGCAGAGGATGACCGCCGCGGCCTGGTCGAGATCCCAGTTGCTGTTCATCGACTTCGTGTACGGGTAGCCGACCATGCGGTTGCGCTCGCTCGGCGTGCGGATCTCCTCCGCCGTCATCGGCGTGCGCAGCCAGGCGTAGGGGTTCTGCACCGCCACCCGGTTGAACCCCTCCCACAGCGCCGAGACCCGCTCGATGTGCTGCTGCGGGGTCTCGCCGCGGTGGTGGCGGATCGCCACCTCGAACATGGGGTAGACGTTCACCGGCATGCCGAAGCCGCGCGCCAGTTCGAGCGATGAGCTCATCGACACATCGGTCCCGATCGGCTCGGCGGCGGGACGGTCGCCGTCGGGGGTGTAGGGGATGCGGCCGCCGGCCCGCTTGGCCCGACGGCGGGTGTAGATGCCCTCCGCGCCCACCAGCACCGCGACGTCCAGCCGGCCGGCCAGGATGTCCAGCGCAGTGGCGTTGACGAGCGACTGCGGCGTGTTGCCGCCGTCGGGCGAGATCAGCGATTGCCGGGGCGACGCACCCACCAGGTCGCCGATGAGCGCCCCCGGGTTGGCGTACGGCCAGGCGCCCTTCACCACGCGGATCGAATCGATCTGCGACAGCACGGCCGGCGCGCCGGCGTCCTCGGCGGCGCGCCGCGTCGCCTCCGCCATCATCTTCACCGGCTCCAGCGCCTGCAGCGGATCGGCCGGCTTCTGCACGAACTGCCCGGCGCCGACCAGGACAACGGTACGGGGATCCATCACTTGCCTCGTTTCTCGTGTTCTCGAACGTTGGTGCTCAGCGGCACAGCTCGGCCATCAGCCGCAACACCGACGGGCCGCCGGAGATCAGCAGCGTCGTCACCACCGACTCCTCCCAGGCGGCGAGGTCGTCGCGGATCTTCTCGCGGGGCCCGACCAGCGCGACGGCCTCCACCATCTCGGTGGACACCGCAGCGGTGGCCTCGTCCTTGCGGCCCGCCAGGTACAGATCCTGGATCCGCGCGCACTGCTGCTCGTAGCCCATGCGCACGAACGTCTCGTAGTGGAAGTTCGCGCCGCGGGCGCCCATGCCCCCGATGTACAGCGCCAACATCGGTCGCACCTTGTCCGCGGCGCGGGTCACGTCGTCGTCGACCACCACGCTGACGGGGCAGACCACCTCGAACGCGTCGGCGGTGGTGCGCGCCCCCGGCCGGGCGAAGCCCTCGGCCAACGCCTCGGCGTAGAAGCGGTTGACCTCGGCCCGTGGCGAGAAGAAGAGCGGCAGCCAGCCGTCGGCCACCTCGGCGCTCAGCGCCACGTTCTTCGGTCCCTCGGCCGCCAGGTAGATCGGCAGGTCGACGCGACGCGGGTGCACGGTGGACTTGAGCGGCTTGCCCAAGCCCGTGCCGTCCGTCCGCGGGAGGTCGTAGAAGGCGCCGTGGAACTCCACCGGCGCCTCGCGGCGCAGGATGGTGCGAACGATCTCGATGTACTCCCGCGTCCGGGCCAGCGGGCGGGCGTAGGGCTCCCCGTACCACCCCTCGACCACCTGGGGGCCGGACACGCCGAGCCCGAGGATGAACCGACCCTCGCTGAGGTGATCGAGGGTCAGCGCCGCCATGGCGGTGGCGGCCGGCGTGCGGGCCGACAGCTGCACGATCGAGGTGCCGAGCTTGATGTTGGAGGTCCGCGAACCCCACCAGGCGAGCGGCGTCAGCGCGTCGGACCCGTAGGCCTCGGCCGTCCAGAAGCTGTCGTAGCCGAGCCGTTCGGCCTCGAGCAGGCTCTCCAGCGCGCCCGCCGGTGGCCCCGCCGACCAGTAGCCCGCTCCGGAAGCAAGTTTCACGTCTCCCCCAGGTTCGTCGGGTCCTCGCGGACCGCCCGATCGGCCGACCGTAGTGCGTGGCACGGCACAGGCGTTGCGAGAGGGCCGCGGTACCGTGATCGGGTGCTTCTCGGCGGACACGACGGCGCATGACGGTCCACCTCGATCCGTCGCGCCCGTCCACCGCGACCGGTGCCGATGCAGCGACCCGCGCCGACGTCCCCAGCGCCGCCCGCTCACTGCCGGCCGGCCTGGCCGACGTGGCGCTCGCCTCCGCCACCAGCTTCGTCATCGGCATCGACGCCGCCCGCCACCTCGACGTCGTCTCGCTCGGGCTGTGGGGGCTGATCTTCAGCGCCTACCTGCTCGCCGCCGTCGTGCCCACCGAGTTCATCCTCGTACCGCTCGAGGCGGCGCTCGTCTCCCAGTCCCCGCAGCGGCAGCTGCGCTCGGTGCCCCGCACCCTCATCATCGCCTCGCTGGTCGGCATCCCCGCATCGGTGCTGGCCATGACGCTGGCCGCCAGCTTCTCCAGTGGCGTGCCGTCCACGGTGGCGGGCCGCACCGCCCTGATCGGCGTCCTGCTCGGCGTGACCTCCCCGCTGCAGGACCACGTCCGGCGCCTCATGCACCAGGCGGGCTGGTCGGCCGGCGCGGCGATGGTGTCCGCCTGCCAGGTCGTGGTGGCCGTGGTGGCGGTCATCGGCCTGCACGTGCTCGGGGTGCGGGGTCTGTACATCCCGCCGCTGGCCCTCGCCCTGTCCAACCTCAGCTCGCTCACCTTCGGCGTCATCGCCGCCCGCCGTCGTGCCGGCCCCGGACCCGGCGGGGCGATCGATCTGTACCGGGCGACGCGGATGGGCAGCTGGCTGCTGGGTGCCGGCGTGGCCGACCGGGCCACCCAGTTCGCCTGCCTCGCGCTGCTGTCGCTGTTCGTCGGCAACGTCGGCGTCGGCCAGTACGAATCGACCCGCGTCGCCGCCCAACCGGTGCTGGTGTTCGCTCTCGGCGTGCTGAGCGTCTACCGGCGGCCGATGATGCGCAGCGCCCAGGAGCGCGACCGGCGCGGCGCCCGGCGGGCGGGGCGCGCCTACGCCGCGCTGGTGTTCCTGGCCGCGGGCGCGTACGCGGCGGTGGCGGCGGTGCGGTGGCAGGCCAACCCGCTGCCCCGCCTGACCCCGGCCGCCTACGACCGGGCCGGGTTCCTGGTGGCGGTGCTGGCCGCCACCGCCGTCACCGCGATCGCCATGGCGCCGACCAGCGAACTGGTCGGCGCGGGGTGGGCCAAGCCCTACGCCCGCCAGATCGTCGTCCAGGCCGGGGTGCTCGTCGCCCTGTGCCTCGGCGCCCTGACCCTGGGCGCCGGCGTGTTCGCCTGGCCGATCGCCCTCGGCGGGCGCGGCCTGCTGCTGGTGGTGGCGCTGCGCCGGCAGACCCGCCTGCTGTACGGCACGACGCCGGGGACGCACCCCGCCGGCACCGCACCCGCCGGGGCCTGAGCCGGACCCGCCACGAACCCGGACGCGACGGGAGGCCCGAGGGGCTGTGGCGCCCGTCTCGGCGTAGTATCGGGCCCATGGCCCGTGAGCAATGGCAACAGTCCTTCGACGCCGCACCGAAGCGCAACGCCCGCTTCGAAACCATGTCGGGCATGCCGCTCGACCCCGTCTACGGCCCCGAGGACGGGCTGTACCCGGGCGAGTACCCCTACACCCGCGGCGTGCACGCCTCCATGTACCGCTCCCGGCTGTGGACCATGCGGATGTTCGCCGGGTTCGGCACCCCGGCGGACACCAACCTCCGCTTCAAGCAGATCCTCGCCAACGGCGGTGACGGTCTCTCCACGGCGTTCGACCTGCCCACGCTCATGGGCCGCGACTCCGACGACCCCCATGCCGAGGGCGAGGTCGGTCGCTGCGGTGTCGCGGTCGACACGCTGGCGGACATGGAGGAGCTGTTCTCCGGCATCGACGTGGGGGCCACCACCACCTCGATGACGATCAACTCCCCGGCCGCGCTCATCTTCGCCATGTACGTCGCGGCTGCCGAGCGCAAGGGCATCGAGCGGGCCCGCCTCGGCGGAACGCTCCAGAACGACATCCTGAAGGAGTACCAGGCGCAGAAGGAGTTCGTGTTCCCGCCGCGGCCGTCGATGCGGCTGGTGCGCGACACCATCACCTTCACCGCAGCCGAGATGCCCCGCTGGAACTCGGTGTCCATCTCGGGCTACCACATCCGCGAAGCGGGCTCGACGGCGGCCCAGGAGCTCGCCTTCACGCTCGGCAACGGCTTCGCCTACGTCGAGCTGGCCAGGGCGGCCGGGCTCGACGTCGACCAGTTCGCGCCGCGGCTGAGCTTCTTCTTCAACGCCCACATCGACTTCTTCGAGGAGATCGCCAAGTACCGCGCCGCCCGACGCATCTGGGCGCGTTGGATGAAGGAGCGCTACGGCGCCAAGAACGAGAAGTCGATGATGGTGCGCTTCCACACGCAGACCGCCGGCGTGTCGCTCACCGCCCAGCAGCCCGAGCTCAACGTGGCCCGCACCGCCATCGAGGCGCTGGCCGGCGTGCTGGGCGGCACCCAGTCCCTGCACACCAACTCCTTCGACGAGGCGTTGGCCCTGCCGACCGAGAAGGCGGCGCGCATCGCCCTGCGGACCCAGCAGATCATCGCCCACGAGACGGGCGTGGCCCATGTGGCCGACCCGTTCGGCGGGTCCTGGTTCATGGAGGCCCTCACCGACGAGATCGAGGCCCAGGCCGAGGCGATCTTCGCCAAGGTGGACGAGCTGGGCGGCGGCTCGATGCTCGAGGGCGCCTACGTCGGCATCGACAACGGCTACTTCCAGGGCGAGATCGCCGACGCCGCCTACCAGTTCGAGAAGCTGGTCAACCGCGGTGAGCGGATCGTCGTCGGTGTGAACGCCTTCACCGAGGGCAACGAGGAAGCCCAACCGGACCTGCTGCAGATCACCTCCGAGCAGGAGATGGCCCAGATCAAGAAGCTCCAGGCGGTCAAGGCGGATCGCGACAACGCCGCCGTGCAGCGCGGGCTCGACGAGCTGCGCACCGCGGCGGCGGATCCCGAGCGCAACCTCATGCCGACCCTCATCGACGTGGTCCAGACGTTCGCGACCGAAGGGGAGATCATGAACGCCCTCGCCGACGTGTTCGGCCGCTACACCGAGCGCCCCGTCATCTGAGCACCTGAGCGCCTGAGCGCCTGAGCGCCTGGACCACGACCCATCCGGGGTATCGGCCGTACCGGTCGGTACCCCGGCGTCGCGTCCGGGAGGGCGGAGCCGCCGATCAATCGTCGGTGTTCTGCAGCACCCGGTCCGGCAGCGGCCTCGACACCCGTTCGGGCAGGCGGTTGCGGATGATCAGGCCCCACAACGCGGCCGCCACCACCAGCGTGGAAAGGCTGACCAACACCCGGACGTACCACACGATGTCACCGACCAGCAGCACCAGCGCGGTGCCGGCGCTGGCCAACCCGGCGAGCGGCAGCAGCGCGAGCCGCTCGATGGCGAGCAGCTCGGCGGGCACCATGTCAGCCTGCTCGAGCGGATCGGTCGCCCGCACCGCGAGCGAGCACAGCGCGGCACCGACGAAGCTGACCGGCAGGCCCACCCCGAGGCGCAGGATCAGCGGCAGGTCGAGCAGCAGCAACACGAAGCCGACGAAGGCGGTGAGCCCGCCGAACACGAGCAGCACCAGCCGCTCGCTCTGAGCGATGCCGCGGTTGTTGGCCTCGCTGCTGCCCTGCGGGTCCTCGGCCACGGCTCAACGCTACCGGCTGGCCTGCCCGCTGTCCCCCCACCGACCACCCCCACCGAGGGGATGCGCTCGACAGGGTGGGCGCCTGCGCTAGGCTGCTCTCGGGCGGAGCCGACTTTGCCGGAACGCGCCTCGGCTCGCTCCGGCCTCGTGGGGAAGACTCGAACGAGGTTGGTGTGAACAAAGTGGTGCAGAAGATCGGTATGTTCGTCCTGGTCACGTTTGCGATCATCGCCTTGATCCGCGAACCCGAGACGGTGGCGGCGTTCGTCACGTCGATCGGGGCCGCGCTCCAGACGATCGTGAACGCCATCGGCCAGCTCTTCCAGTCCGTGCAGTAGGAGACCGGGTAGCCGGCCGTGGCCGACCGCCGCCTCTCGCTCGCAGAGAAGCTCAGCCTCACCCGCTGGGTCCGAACGACGCTGTCCAAGTACATCGTCTGGGACCCGGCGACCCTGCTCGTCCCGGCCAACCCGGCCATCGACCGGCCGGCGGAGCAGCTGATCTACTCCGAGCGGCGTCACCTGGTGCAGCTGTTCATCAGCTCGTGGGCGGCGATGCTGGTGAGCCTGTTCGGTCCGCTGGTGCTGATCCTGGTGGAAGGCGACCGGATCCAGCTCGCCGCGGGCCTGCTCATCCTGGGGGCGCAGGGCCTGCTGCTGTGGAACGTCATCGAGTGGGCGATCACCCGCATCATGATCACCGACCGCCGCGTCATCGAGTTCGGCGGGTTCCTGCGCCGCGACGGCGGATCGATGCCGTTGAGCAAGGTCACCGACCTCGCCTACGAGCAGAGCTTCCTGGGTCTGCTCTTCGACTACGGCATGGTCCGCGTGGAGTCCGCCGGCCAGGACCAGGCCCTGTCGACCATCCGCTACCTGCGCTACCCGGTGCTGTTCCAACAGGAGCTGGTCGCCCGAGCCATCAAGTAGCGGCCTCGCTACGATCTGGCCATGACGAGTGCTGCGCCCTCCCACGACCTCGGACGGACCGACACCCCACTCCTGGAGGAGACGATCGGTGCGCTGCTGGACCGGGTCGCCGCGCTCGACCCGGCCAAGGAGGCGCTCGTCAGCCGCCACCAGGGCCTGCGCTACACCTACGGCGAGCTCGCCGCCGCGGTCGACGGCATGGCCCGGGCCATGCTCCGCGCCGGGCTGCGCAAGGGCGACCGGCTCGGCATCTGGAGCCCGAACTACGCCGAGTGGACGCTGGTGCAGTTCGCCACGGCAAAGATCGGCGTGATCCTGGTCAACCTCAACCCGGCCTACCGCACCTCCGAGGTCGAGTACGCGCTGAACCAGTCCGGCTGCCGCTGGCTGGTGGCCGCTCCGTCGTTCAAGACCTCCGACTACACAGCGATGATCGCCGAGGTGCGCCCCAACCTCAGCACGCTCGAGCGCGAGCTCTACTTCTGGAGCGACGAGTGGGACGCCTTCGTCGCGTCGGGCGAAGCGCCCGACGATGGCGAGCTGGCCGCCACGGCCGCGGCGCTGCACCCCGACGACCCCATCAACATCCAGTACACGTCGGGCACCACCGGCTTCCCCAAGGGCGCCACCCTCACCCACCGCAACATCCTGAACAACGGCTACTTCGTCGGCGTCGGCTGCGGGTACAGCTCCGCTGACCGGGTGTGCATCCCGGTGCCGTTCTACCACTGCTTCGGCATGGTGATGGGCAACCTGGGTGCGGTGACCCACGGCGCCACCATGGTCATCCCGGCCGACGCGTTCGAACCGGGCGCCGTGCTGCAGACCGTGCAGGACGAGCGCTGTACATCGCTGTACGGCGTGCCGACCATGTTCATCGCCGAGCTCGCCCACCCCGAGTTCGACCGGTTCGATCTCACCAGCCTGCGGACCGGCATCCTGGCAGGGTCCCCGTGCCCGGTCGAGGTGATGAAGCAGACGATCGAGCGCATGCACATGAGCGAGGTGACCATCTGCTACGGGATGACGGAGACCTCGCCGGTGTCCACCCAGACCCTGGCCGACGACGACATCGACCGGCGCACCGGCACCGTGGGGCGCGTCCATCCCCACGTGGAGATCAAGATCGTGGACCCGGCCACCGGACAGACCGTACCGCATGGTACGGCCGGTGAGTTCTGCACGCGCGGGTACTCCGTGATGCAGGGGTACTGGAACGACCCGACCCGCACCGCCGACGCCATCGATGCCCACGGGTTCATGCACACCGGGGACCTCGCCACCATGGACGAGGCGGGCTACGTCAACATCGTCGGCCGCATCAAGGACATGGTCATCCGCGGCGGGGAGAACGTGTACCCCCGCGAGATCGAGGAGTTCCTCTACAGCCACCCCGCGGTGGCCGATGTGCAGGTGATCGGCGTACCCGATCAGCGCTACGGCGAGGAGATCATGGCCTGGATCCGACTGAAGGACGGCGCCGCCGCCACCGAGGACGAGATCAAGGACTTCTGCCGGGGCAGGATCGCCCACTACAAGATCCCGCGGTACGTGAAGTTCGTCGACGAGTTCCCGATGACCGTCACCGGCAAGGTGCAGAAGTTCCTCATGCGCGACGCCGCCAAGGAGGAGCTCGGGCTCGACGAGGTGTCCACCGCCTGACGGAAACCGCAGGTGGAGCGCCGTTCGGGGCGTCGATCCGACCGCCGCGAGCGGACCCCCACCACGCCGATGGCGTGGGCCGGATGTCCCACTCAACACCCGATGCTGACCCGTCGATGACGCAACCGTGCTGATATCGACCCTTCGCTGGGACGCCGACGACGGCTGGTCCGCTCCCTTCCCCGACGTGGACAGCCCGTCCACCCTCGTCCTCGCCTTCGGACCGTCCGCCCTGCTGGACGAGCCCGGGCCGCTGCGAACGCTGGTGGCAGCGTTCCCGCAGGCCACCGTGATGGGCTGCTCGAGCTCGGGCGAGATCGACGGTGACTCCGTGAACGACGACTCGCTCATCGTTTCGATCACCCGCTTCGAGTCGGTACGGCTCACCCAGGTGCACCTCGAGGTGCCCGACGCCGCCGGGTCCCGCCAGGCCGGCGAGCAACTCGCCCGCCGCCTGCTCGAGCACCACCCCGACCTGCAGGCCGCCTTCGTGCTCAGCGACGGCCTCGGCGTCAACGGCTCCACCCTGGTGGAGGGCCTCACCGCGGTGCTGCCCCCCGAGGTCATCATCACCGGCGGCCTCGCCGGGGATGCCGACCGCTTCGAACGGACCTGGGTCATCGTCGACGGCGAAGTGCGGCGGGGCCACGCGTGCGCGGTCGGCCTGTCCGGCCCCGACCTCGTGGTTGGCTTCGGATCGCAGGGCGGGTGGGAGATCTTCGGGCCCGAACGGCGCATCACCCGATCCGAGGGCAACGTGCTCTACGAGCTCGACGGGCAGCCGGCCCTGTCGCTGTACAAGAAGTACCTGGGCGACCGGGCGGAGGGTCTTCCCGCCACCGCGCTGCTGTTCCCGCTGGCGTTGCGGATCCCCGGCGCCGAGCACCGCCAGGTGGTCCGCACCGTGCTCGCCACCGACGAGGTGGCCCAATCGATGACCTTTGCCGGCGACGTGCCCGAGGATTCGCTCGCCCAGCTGATGCGGGCCTCCTTCGAGCGCCTCGTCGACGGCGCCGAGGATGCCGCCGAGCGGGCGGCGCTGGTCCCGCCGTTCACCCAGCGCAACGGCAACGGCAGCGACAACGTCGCCGCCTTCGACGCTGACGCCCCGATGCTCGCCGTCGCCATCAGCTGCGTGGGCCGGCGGCTGGTGCTCGGCCGCCATGTCGAGGACGAGCTGGAGGCGACGCAGTCCGCGCTGCCACCGGGCGCATCCATGGTCGGGTTCTACTCCTACGGCGAGATCTGCCAGGTCGGCCTCGGCCAGTGCGACCTCCACAACCAGACGATGACGGTCACGACGTTCCAGGAGCGCTCCGCCGGCGCGCTGCACGAGGCGGCCTGACCGATGCACGACATCGAGAGGGGGGACGACAAGCCGCTGCACAAGTCGCTGACCCGCCAGCTGAAGCGACTGTCGCTCGATGCCGATACCATACCGGATGGTACGACGTGGCGGAAGCTGCTCCGCACCGTCTCCACGTCCTACACCGAAGCGGACAACGACCGCTACACCCTCGAGCGTTCGATCGACGTGTCCTCCGAGGAGATGCGCGCGCTG
>JADLEF010000098.1 GCA_020846295.1 Acidimicrobiales bacterium | reverse complement strand
TCAGCCCAGGGCGGCGATGGCGTCGGCCACGGCCAGGGTCCGCCGCGCGTTGTCCACGTGCAGGTTCTCGATCATGCGCCCGTCGACGGTGGCCACGCCCTTGCCCTCGGCCACCGCCTCCTCGAAGGCGGCGATCACCCGGCGGGCGTAGTCGATCTGCTCCTCCGACGGCGCCCACAGCCGGTTGGTCGGCTCGACCTGGCTGGGGTGGATCAGCGTCTTGCCGTCGAAGCCCAGCTCGAACCCCTGGCGGGCCTCCGCCTCGAAGCCCTCGGCGTCGCGCACGTCGTTGTAGACACCGTCCACGATGGCGACGCCCGCCTCCCTCGCCGCCAGCAGCGCGGCGGCGAGGTGGGGAAGTAACGGCGCCCGGCCCGGCACCAGCTGGGCCCGCAGCTCCTTGGCCAGGTCGTTGGTCCCCATGACCAAGAGGTTCACCCGCTCGAAGGCGGCGATGGCCCGCACGTTGAACATGGCCACCGGCGTTTCCACCATGGCCCAGATCTTCGTGTGGTCGGGAGCACCGGCCGCCTCCAGCCGCTTGGCCACCTCGGCCAGCGCCTCGGGACCGGACACCTTGGGGATCACCACCGCCGACGGGCCGGCCGCACCGGCCACCGCCAGGTCGTCCGCCCCCCACGGGGTGTCCAACCCGTTGCAGCGGATCGTCAGCTCCTTGTTCCCGTAGGTGCCGGAGCGCACCGCCTCGGCCGCCTGCTGGCGCGCCTGCGGCTTGGCGTCGGGCGCCACCGCGTCCTCGAGATCGAAGATCAGCGCGTCGGCGGGGATGTCCCGCGCCTTTTCCAGGGCTCGGGCGTTGGCCGCCGGCATGTACAGCACCGATCGGCGGGGGCGAAGGTCATCAGCCATCGAAGATCGTCCTCTCAGAACCCGTAGACCGCGGCCAGCTCGGGATCGCGGGCGGCCAGCTCCTGCGCCAGCGACACGATCACCTTGCACTGCTTGCAGGACGCGTCGTCCTCCATCTTGCCGTCGAGCATGATGGCGCCGGTGCCGTCGCCCATGGCCTCGATGACCCGCAGGGCGTGGGCGACATCGGCCGGATCGGGCGAGAACACCTTCTTGGCGATGTCGATCTGCGCCGGGTGCAGGCTCCACGCCCCCACGCAGCCCAGCAGGTAGGCGTTGCGGAACTGGTCCTCGCAGGCCACGACGTCCTTGATGTCCCCGAACGGGCCGTAGTACGGCAGGATCCCGTTCGACACGCAGGCATCGACCATGCGGGCGATCGTGTAGTGCCACAGATCCTGCTGGTAGATCGTGCGCGGGGCCTCGGGGTTGTCCGGGTTCGGGTCCTGGCGCACCAGGTAGCCGGGGTGCCCGCCACCGACCCGGGTGGTCTTCATCCGCCGGTTGGCGGCGAGGTCCGCCGGCCCGAGCGACAGGCCCTGCATGCGGGGCGACGCGGCGCAGATCTCCTCCACGTTGGCCACCCCACGGGCGGTCTCCAGGATGGCGTGCACCATGAGCGGTCGCTGCAGGCCCGCCTTGGCCTCGAGCTGGGCGAGCAGGCGGTCCACGTAGTGGATGTCCTCGGGACCCTCGACCTTGGGGATCATGATCACGTCGAGCTTGTCGCCCGCCTCGGTCACCGCGGCGACCAGGTCGTCGAGACCCCACGGGGAATCCAACGAGTTGACCCGCGTCCAGAACTGGGTCTCCCCGAAGTCCACCGTGTTCGCCACGTTGACCAGCCCGGCCCGGGCGGCGTCCTTCTCGGTGGCCGGCACGCCGTCCTCGAGGTTGGCCAGCAACACGTCGACCTGCGGGGCGAGGTCGGGCAGCTTGCCCACCATCTTGGCGTTCGAGGCGGGGAAGAAGTGGATCATCCGCGACGGGCGAACGGGGATCTCCCGCAGCGGTGCCGGGGCACCGACTGCGAGCGGCTTGAAGAAGTCCTTGGCGCTACGCACGCCGCAACGATACGAAAACCCCCGCCACAGACCGCAATGGGGAGCACCGAGCCGGTCGGCGACGATCCGACTCAGACCGGCTCAGAACCGCTCAGACCGGCTCGTCGGCGACGATCCGGCCCGCCTCCAGCCGCACGGTGCGGGTCAGCGCCACGTTGGCCAGCACCGACCGGTCGTGGCTGATCAGCAGGACGGTGCCCTCGAAGCCATCGAGCGCCTGCTCGAGCTGCTCGATGGCGGGCAGGTCGAGGTGGTTGGTCGGCTCGTCGAGCACCAGGCAGTTGGCCCCGGTGGCCATCAGCAGCGCCAGCGCGGCGCGGGTCCGCTCCCCCGGCGAGAACGTGTCGAGCGGGCGGGTCACGTGCTCCGCGCCAAGCCCGAACTTGGCCAGCAGGGTGCGGGTCTCGGACTGGCCGAGCCCGCTGGCGTCGCTGAACGCACGCTGGAAGGCGCCGCCACCGGCCAGCAAGCGGCGGGCCTGGTCGATCTCGCCCACCACCACGGACCGGCCCAGCACCCGGCGCCCCTCCGTCGGCTCGCTCCGCCCGACGAGCAGGTCCACCAGCGTGGTCTTGCCCGAGCCGTTCGGCCCGAGCAGCGCCACCCGCTCCCCCGCCCGGATCTCGAGCTCGAGCGGCCCCAGCCGGAAGCCGCCCCGCTGCACCACCGCGCCCTCGAGCGCGGCCACCACGTCGCCGCCCCGGCCAGGGGACCCGACGCTGAGCTGCAGCTGCCACGGCTCGCGGGGCTGCTCGACCACCTCGAGGCGCTCCATCGCCTTCTGGGTGCGCGCCGCCCGCCCGGCCAGCTGCTCGCTCTGGTTGACCTTGAAGTGCTTGATGAACTTGTCGTTGTCGGTCGGCTTCTTCTTCGCCTTCGACAGGCCCTGCGTCGCCCACTCGCGCTCCCGCTGGGCCCGGCCGGCGAGGCCCTTGCGCTTGGTCTCGTACTCGTCGTAGCGCTCGCGGGCGTGGCGCCGAGCCAGCTCCCGCTCATCGCGGTAGGCCTGCCAGCCGCCCCCGAACCACGTGGCGCGGTGGGTGAACTCGTCGAGCTCGACGACGTCGGTCACCGTGCGGTCGAGGAACGTGCGGTCGTGGCTGACCAGCACCACGGCCTGGGGTACGCCGCGCAGCCAGCGCTCGAGGCGGTCCAGGCCATCGAGGTCGAGGTCGTTGGTCGGCTCGTCCAGCAGGTACAGCTCGAAGCGGCTCAGCAGCAGCGCGGCCAACCCGGCGCGCGCCGCCTCCCCGCCCGACAGTGCGGTCATCGGGGTGTCGAGCAACCGTTCGGCGAGCCCGAGCTCGTGCCACACCTGCTCGGCCCGGGCATCGTGGTCCGCCCCGCCCAGGGCAAGCCACTGCTCGAGCGCGTCGCTGTACCGCTCGGCCACCGCCGCGGCCGCCGCCTCGTCGGCCGTCGTGTCGGCCAGCGCCGCGGTGGCGGCGTCGAGCTCGGCGGTGGCGGCGCTGACGCCGCAGCGGCGGGCCAGGTAGGCGCGGACCACCTCGTCGACCCGCCGCTCGGGCTCCTGGGCCAGCCAGCCGATGCCGGCGCCGGGCGGGAGCAGCTGGACGCTGCCGCGCTCGAGCTCGACGGTGCCGGCCAACGCCCCGAGGAGCGTGCTCTTGCCCACCCCGTTCGGGCCGACCAGCCCGACGCGGCGCCCGGGGGCGACGGTGAAGGTCACGGCATCGAGGACCAGCTGGGGACCGCGGCGCACGGTCAGGTCGTCAACGTGCAGCGTTGCAGGCATGGGGAGCTCCCGGCGTTCGAGCGGCGGACGGTACGGCACGGTCGAAAGGTCGGGTCGGGCCTACACGTCCACCAGTCTGGCGGACGCAGCGGACGGAAACGAGCGGATTGCGCGGCTCGGGGTCGGTAAGACTGTCCCGGGATGACGGAACCGGACAGCACGCGGGTCGATCGCTGGTTGTGGGCGGTGCGGATCTTCAAGACGCGCACCGCCGCCACGGACGCGTGCCGGGGCGGGCACGTCTCCATCAACGACGTCGCGGCCAAAGCGGCGAGCACGGTGAAGGTGGGCGACCGGGTGAGCGCCATGGTGCACGGCCGCCGCCGGGAGCTCGAGGTGGTGCAGCTCATCGACAAGCGGGTCGGTCCTCCGGTGGCCGCGACCTGCCTCATCGATCACAGCCCGCCGCCGCCCGACCCCGACGAGGACCCGATGCCGTTCCTGCGCGCGCGCGGGGCGGGCCGGCCGACCAAGCGGGAGCGACGCCAGCTCGACCGCTTCCGGGGCCCCGGCTGAACCAACCGCGGGGCGATCGGACCGACGCAACATGACCAACGCGGGCGTCAAGGCGCCGCCGCTAGGCGTCGATAGCGCCTGCGGAGGATACGGATGTCCGAACCAGCGTCGAACAACCTGCTGCACCTGGCCCACCTCGCCGCCGTGTTGCGACCCGCGTTCCGTTGCCCGACGACCCCCGAGCCGCTCCACGAGCTCTACTGCCGCATCGTCGATGCCCTCGACGGCGAGACCGGCCAGGCCGGCGAGCCCGGATGGAACCTCGACGCCGCCGCGCCGCTCGATGCCGGCGAGACGGCGCTGCGGGCCGTGATCATGCTCCGCAACGCCACCGCGTCGGGACGGCGGGCGGTGTCGGCCGGGGCCTGCGTGGACCTCGACGACAGTGACCCCGACATCGGCCTGCACCTCGCCCTGTTCGGGGTGCAGACCATCCTGGAACGCCTCGGGTGGTCCGGCGGCGATCGTCGCTGACGGGCGTCGACCGACGGGCGGACCCGCATCGGCCGGCGGCGCCCCGGCGACGCAGGTCGGTCGCGACCGAACAATGGACCTTCGGCGGCACCGCAGCGGGCGCGGGATTGAGCAGAATGGGGCAATGATCGCTCGACGTCTCCGCGGCACGACCGCTGCGCTGCTGGCGCTGCTGCTGGTGCTCGCGGCCTGCGGAGGCGGGTCCGGTAGCGAGCAGCAGCTCGACGGCGCGGTGGCCTCACCGCCGTTGTTCGTGGGCGACCAACAGCTTCCCGAGGGCGAGAGCGGCGAGCCGTTCACGTTCCGAGCGCCCGAGGGCGGGCTGTTGGCCGTCTACTTCGGCTACACGCAGTGCCCGGATCTGTGTCCCACCACCATGGCCGACATCAAGGCTGCGCTGGAGCGACTGCCCGAAGGCGCTGATCGGGTCTCGGTGGCCATGGTCACGGTCGATCCGGAGCGGGACAACGCCAAGCTGCTGACCGCATACCTCGGCCACTTCTTCGGCGACGCCATCCACCCGCTGCGCACCACCCGCAGCGAGGACCTCAAGGCGGTCGAGGAGGCGTTCCTGGCCACCTCCAGCGTCCAGAAGACCAAGGAAGGCGTCGTCGTGGAGCACACGGCCACGACCTCGATCGTCGACGAGACCGGTACGGTCGTCGTGCAGTGGCCCTTCGGCACCAGCGCCGAGTCGATGGCCCACGACTTCGCCATCCTGCTCGACCGCGAGCCGCCCACCGCCAAGGAAACCTGAGCCCACGATGACCGACCTGCTCGCGCCCGCCGATGAAGCGGACGACACCGCCCCCGGAACCTCGCTCGGCAGCGCCGGTCCCATCGCCGCCGGCCTCGTCCTGATGCTGGTGCTGACCATCGGGTTCGGTGCGCTGTTCTGGACCATCGCCAAACCGCCGTCGCCGGAGCGCCTCACCTACACCATACCTGCCGGTACGGACCTGCGGATCACCACCCTGCAGCCGATCGACGTGATCCCGGCCGAGATCCGGCTGCGCAAGGGCGGATCGATCACCCTGATCAACGAGGACCGGGTGTCGTTCCAGTTCGGGACGCTCTCGGTGGGCGCCGGCCAGACCGTCACCAAAACGTTCCCCGAGGTCGGCTCGTTCCGCAACACCTGCCGGCTCACCCCCGGCCAAGAGGTCCTCATCACCGTCTACTGACGGTCGACGCCGCTCGATCGGAACGGCGCCGTCACGAGCGGCGAGCCTGCGGTCAGCTCACCAGCGAGGCGACGATCCAGACCACGACGATCAGGCCCACGCCGATCATCACCAGGCTGCGACCGCGCGGGGCCTGAGCCAGGTCGTTGGCACCGGTCCGCTTGGCCGGCGGCCGCACGAGCGCCATGGTGTTGCCGACGACGAGCGCCCCGGCGAGCGCCAGCAACAGGAACTGCAGGAAGTTCGGCCCGAGGAGCTGGCCCATCGCCACCAGCCTAGGTCCGCGCCCACGCCCGGACGGAACCGGGCCGGTGCAGCCCCTACGCCCGTTTCGCCCCACTGCCCTCCAATGCTCCGGGTCGGACCGCGACGATCGGACGCTGCGACGATCGGCCCGCACTGACCACCAGACCGCTCGTCGTACGGTGCGCGCCTGAGCCACAGCGGTGGGAGGGCGGAACGGCGTGCAGGCTCCCGGGACACGACGACACGGGTTGGCGACCGGCGCCGAGGCCGGCGGCGGGACACGACGAGCGTCGACGGCGCTGCTCGAACGGGCCGACGGCATCGCAACCCGGGTGCGCACCATCGACACCTGGGCACCGCCCTCACCCCACCTGCCCGCACCGCCACCACGCCGGGCACGCCCGGGCCGGCCCTGGAGCCCCGCCCTGGACCGGCGCGGCCGCCTCGCCGTTGCCGGCGCCTTCGTCCTGTGGGAGCTGCTCACCACCGCCGGCTGGTGGTCGTGGCTGCAGGCCGGACGCGCCGAGGGGCTGTCCGCCGGGTTCGTCCTGCTCACCGCCCTGCTCGTCCCCCTGACGCTCGCCTCCCCGCTCGTCTACCTGCTCGCTGCGATGCGGCTACGGCGGGCGCAACCGGCGCCGACCGCGGCACCGCTGCGAACCTCGGTGGTGGTCACCCGTCGTGGACGCCAACCGTGGTCGGCCGTCATCACCACCATCGACGCGGTCCGCGCCGACACCGACGCCATCCGCGCCAACACCGACGGCGCCGGCGGCCCACCCGTCGAGCTGTGGGTGTGCGACGACGCCGAGGCGCTGCCGGCCGACGAGCAGCAGGCGGCGCAGGCCTGGTGCCATCGGCACCGCGTGCACCTGGTGTCGCGGCGGGGTGTGGCCGCGCACCGACCACCCGGCCTGCAGCGTCCGCCCGACGATCGCGAAGGGCCGATCACCTACGTGCACGAGCGCGGCTGCCGGGTCCTGTCCGACGTCGCGGTGCACCTCGACGCCGGGCGGCGACCCGGCCCGGGGTGGCTCGGGTCGCTGGTTGGACCGTTCGCCGATCCCTCGGTCGGGTTGGTGCGCGCCGTCGAGCTGGGCGACGCCAACGCCGAGCGCTCCTGGGCGGCGCGCGCCGTGTTGGACCGGCGCCTCCTGCTGGGCAGCGCCGGTCAGGCGATGCCGACCGACCTCGGCGGCGGGCCGCAGGGCGACGGCGCCACCTTCGCGGTGCGCACCGCGGCGCTGCGACCGGTCGGAGGGATCGGCGCCGGGCCGCGGGAGGACATCACCACCGCGGCGCTGCTCCGCGCCGACGGTTGGCGCTGCGTCGTCGCCCTCGACGCGACCGTGCACGACGACGGACCGGCCGGGATGGCCGGGCTCGCCGCCGCCACGTTCCGCCACGCCCGCACCGCCACCGCGCTCGCCTTCGGTCGCGGCCCGCACACCGGAGGGCGGTGCCGACCGTCGCCGGGCGACCGGTACGGGTTGCTGCGCCCGCTGCTCGGCGCCGCCACCGCCGCCCTGGTGGTCCTGGCCGCTCCGCTCGGCGTCGTGGCGGGCACGCCGCTGCTCAGCCCGGCGCTGGTCGGCCCGCTGCTGCGCTGCTCGCTCGTCGCCCTCCCGCTCATCGCAGTGGCGGCCGTGCTCCACGTCCAGGGGCCGCTACGAGGCCGCGTCGAGCGCGTCGCCAGCTGGGAGCTGGTGCTCTCCTGGCTGACCGGCTGGCCATCAGCCCTGGCCGGCGCGGTGGCCGGGCTCGTCGCCGGCCCTTCGTCCGGCAACGCCCGCCGGGACGGCACCACGCGCCCTGGCGTCCGTGATGATCGACGGCTGCCCATCCGCACCATCGCCCCGCTGCTCGCCGGGTGGGCGGCGAACCTGCTCGCCGCGACCTTCGCCACGACGGCCCCGACCCGCGCCCTCGGGCTGACGGTGGCGACGGTGCTGTGGGCCGCCGCCGCCATCGTCGCGGTGCTGCACGTCCGGGAACGCATCCTCCTCGGCGTGGAACCCGCGGCGGCGTGGCGGTGCGCTCGGGGTGCGCTCCGCCTCACTGCGATGGCCGTGCTGATGGAGCTCGCCACCCTCGGGTGGCTGCTGTGGCCGGTGCTCGGGCCGTCGGTGTGGCCGGCCCAGTGATCATCCCCGCCCACTGATCATCCCCGCCCACTGCCAGCCCCGGACTACTCACCTCCCCCGACCGCTCACATCCCCGGGCCGCTCACTCGAACGTGAAGCGGGTCCCGCAGGCCTCGGCCGTGCGGCCTCGCAGCGCGGCATCGGCAGCGCCGACCACCAGTCCGGCCACGCCCTCCCCCCGGCCGTCGGCCACCTTGACGAAGCGCACCTCACCCCGGTCGAAGGCCAGCGTCGTGCCCGCGGCATCGAGCGTGCCGCCGAGGACCTCGGCCCAGCGGGCGGCCATGGCGGCGGGATCCTCGGCTTGGATGTCCACCGCCACGATCTCGGTGACGGTGCCGGTACGGACGTGGTCCCGCCACTGCGGGCCCGCCCACTCCCAGTCCTCGGCCGGGGTGGCTTCGTCAATGGACACGATCGCCCCGCCGAGGTCGCGCGGGTGCAGGTGCAGCCCGGTGATGGCCTCGCCTTTGGCGGTGTACACGATGCGGGCGCCGGACGCCTCGATCCGGCGACGGGCGGCATCGAGATCGTCGGTCTGCACCAGCACCATGTACCCGCCGTCGCCGCCGCGGCGCTCGAGCAGGCGTCCGGCGGTGGTGCCGTCCTGGGTGGGCGACACGATCTCGAGGAACGTGTCACCGATCGGGAAGAGCGCGTTGTGCAGCCCGAACTCGCCCACCCCCGGATCACGGAAGCAGAGCTCGACATCGAGCAGCGGAGCGACCTGCGCCTCGGCGGCGGTGAGATCACGGGCGACGAGAGCGACCTGACGGAGACGGAGCACCATGGGTGCAGCTTCCCACGGGCAGCGGACCCGGCGCCCACCGGGCTCAGCCGGCGACGGTGGGCAGCGCGACCGGGCCCGGCGCCAGCTCGAGATGCTCGGGCCGCAGCGTGGCCCGAGCCGCCTGGTGATGGAGGCGGGCATCGGCCAGCGTCGTCCGATCGACCCGCTCCCCCCGCTCGACGAAGGTGACCTGCAGCGACCGTACCATACCATCTTGTATGGTACGGTCCGGTACGGGAACGGAGGTGACGACCTCGGCCGTCGCGTACCCGTCGGTATCGAAGCGGCGTCCGGCCCACTTGTGGCCGCCCCGGCTCTCCTTGCCCGCCGATGTCTTCGCCACCGGCCGTACCGTCTGATCGTCGATACGGTCCGCCACCGCCACCAGCTTGTAGACCATCCCTGCGGTGGGCGCCCCGGAGCCGGTGACCAGCTGGGTGCCGACCAGCATGCGATCGACCGGCGCGCCGGCGGCGAGCAACGTCTCGATGGCGTACTCGTCGAGATCGCCCGACAGCACGATCTGCGTCTGCGTCGCACCGAGATCGTCGAGCAGCTTGCGGGCGAGCCCGGCCTGCTCCAGCGGATCACCCGAATCGATGCGCACCGCACCGAGGCCGGGCCCTGCGGCGGCCACCGCGTTGCGGATGCCCGCCTCGAGATCGTAGGTGTCCACCAGCAACGTCGTGGCCGGACCGGTCACCGCCAGCTGCGCATCGAACGCGTCGCGCTCCTGGGCGTGGGCCAGCACGAAGGAGTGGGCGGTGGTGCCGCCCGTCGGTACGCCCCACCGCCGGCCCGCCTCGAGGTTCGACGTCGCTGCGAACCCGACCAGGTAGGCGGCGCGCGCTGCGGCCGGGGCGGCCCACTCCGCCGTGCGGCGCCCGCCCGCCGCCAGCAGCGGCCGGCCGGCGGCGGCACCGACCATGCGGGAGCCGGCGGCCGCGACCGCCGAGTCGTGGTTGAGCACCGAGAGCACCAGCGTCTCGAGCACGACCGCCTCCGCGAAGGTGCCCTCCACCGTCAGCACCGGTGAGCCGGGGAAGCACAGCTCGCCCTCCCGGTAGCCGCTGATCGTGCCACCGAAGCGGTAGTCGGCCAGCCAGTCCAACGTGTCGGCAGCGAGAAACCCCTGGCCACGCAGCCAGCTGAGCGTGCCCCCGTCGAAGCGGAAGGCGTCGATGGCGTCGAGCAGCCGGCCGGTGCCGGCCACCACCCCGTAGCGACGGCCCGGCGGAAGGCGACGGAAGAAGCACTCGAAGACCGCCCGACGGAAGGCCACGCCGGACCTGATGGCGGCATCCACCATGGTCAGCTCGTAGTGGTCGGTCAGCAGCGCCGTGCCGGCGAGGTCGACCCGGCGGTTCGATGGATCCGACGGCGGCACCATCGAGCCATCGTAGGTGTTGTGCTCAGGGTGAGGGTAAGGGTGTTCCGGGGGGCCGGCTCGGCGTCCCGATCCGGCTCAGTGGTCCCGGGCCATGTTGGCGAACTTGGTGTACTGCCCGAGGAAGGCCAGCCGGACGGTGCCGGTCGGCCCGGCGCGGTGCTTGGCCACGATGACCTCGGCGATGCCCTGGTCCTGGGTGTCGCGGTGGTACACCTCGTCGCGGTAGAGGAAGAGCACGACGTCGGCGTCCTGCTCCAGCGAACCCGACTCGCGAAGGTCCGACAGCATCGGGCGCTTGTCGGCCCGCTGCTCCAGCCCACGGTTGAGCTGGGCCAGCGCCACCACCGGCGCCTCGATCTCGCGGGCGAGGATCTTGAGGCCACGGCTGATCTCGGCCACCTCGACCTGGCGGCTCTCCGCCGAGGTCCGCCCGGTCATGAGCTGGATGTAGTCCACCACCACGATGCCCAGCTCGCCGATCTGCGACTTGAGCTTGCGCGCCTTGGAGCGGATCTCCATCACCGTGACGTTGGGGTTGTCGTCGATCCAGATCGGCGCCTCGGCCAGCGGCCCGACGGCGCGGCTCAGCTTCTCCCAATCCGACTCGGACAGCTTGCCGGTGCGCATCTTGCCTGCGTCCACCCGCGCCTCGGAGGACAGCAGGCGCGAGGTGATCTCCAGCCGGCTCATCTCCAGCGAGAAGATGAGCGACGGCTTGTGCGACGCCAACGCGGCGTGCGCCGCCATGCCCAGGGCGAAACTCGTCTTGCCCATGGCCGGACGGGCTCCGATGACGACGAGGGCGTTGGGCTGCAGGCCGGCCAGGATCTCGTCCAGGTCGACGTACCCCGTCGGGGTGCCGGTGATGGCCTCGCCCCGCTCGTAGAGCTGCTCGAGCTTGTCCAGCGTCTCGCCGAGCAGTTCGTGCACGGAGGCGGTGGTGGTCGCCACGCGATGCTGGGCGAGGTTGAAGATCATCGACTCGGCCTGGTCGACCGCCTTCTCGACATCGTCGGGCAAGGAGTAGCCGAGCTCGGCGATCTCGCCTGCGGTGTTGATCATCGAGCGCAGGAGCGCCAGCTCCTCGACGATCTCGGCGTAGCGCCGTGAGTTCGAGATCGCCGGAGCCGACGCCTGCAGGGCGACCAGCACCGCAGGCCCGCCGATGGCCTCGAGCAGGCCGGCCCGGTTGAGCTCCTCGGCGACGGTGATCGGATCGGCCGGTTCGCCCGCGCTGTAGAGGGTGGCGATGGCCTCGAAGATGTGCCCGTGAGCGGGTTTGTAGAAGTGCTCGGCGCGGGCCACGTCGGTGGCGGCGGCCACCGCCTCGCGGGACAGCAGCATCGCTCCGAGCAACGATTCCTCGGCGGCGAGGTTGTGGGGCGCGACACGCCCTTGTGGACGTGCCGGTTCAGCGGACGACGACGCAGCCATGGCGGCTCACACCTTGCGGGATCGGTCCTGTGAGGTACCAGAGGACAGCCAGGAAAGTTCTGTGGAAATCCCGGTGGAAACTGTGGAGAGCGCGGCCCACCGGCGTGGATAACGCTGTGGGTAGTGAACAGAGACTGGGGAAAAGACGCATCGCGCCGCCCTGGGGGCGGCGCGATACGTCTCCTTCGACGGAGTTCGGCGTCGCTGCGCGGTCAGCGCGCGACAACCTCGACCTGCAGGAAGATCTGCACGTCGTTGTGGAGGTGGGCCGGCACCGAATGCATGCCGGTCGCCTTGATGTGCTCCTCCATGGCGATGGCCCGACGATCGATCTCCAACCCGGTCTGGGCGTAGACCGCGTCCACCACGTCACCCTCGCTGATCGAGCCGAACAACCGGCCCTCACCGCTGGCCCGGGCATCCACCTTGATCACCATCGGTGCGAGCTTCTTGGCGATCTCCTCCGCTGCCGCGCGCTCGCGGGCGTCCTTGATCTCCCGAGATGCCCGCATGGTGGCCGCCTGGTCCTCCACACCGGCGGAGGAGCGCATGGCCAGGCCCTGGGGCAGGAGGTAGTTGCGGGCGTACCCGTCGCTCACCTCGACGATCTCGCCCCGCTTGCCGAGTCCGCGCACGGTGTCGCGGAGCACAACGCGGATCATGCTTCCTCCCCTTCGGTCTCGGTCACCTCAGCCGTGGCGGCGTCATCTGCGGTGGCGGCGAGATCGGCCTCGGGCTCTTCACCGCGCGGCGGGCGATCGCCCCGTCCGCCGCGATCGGGGCGGGAGGAGCGCTGGGTGGTGACCCGGTTCGTGTACGGCAACAGCGCCATCTCACGGGCGTTCTTGATGGCGATGGCCACCGCCCGCTGCTGCTGCTGATCGTTGCCCGTCACCCGACGGGCCCGGATCTTCGCCCGGTCCGACATGAACCTGCGCAGCAGGTTCACATCCTTGTAGTCCACGTACTCGACCCGCTCCTGGGTCAGTACGGAGATCTTCTTCTTCGCCCGCTTGGCGTTGTCCTTCAGCTTGCCCCTCTGGGGGCCCTTGACCTTCGCCATCAGAACGGCTCCTCGTCGTAGTCATAGGCCGGCGGTTGGTTCGGAGCGGGTCGGGAGAACCCCCCGCCACCGCCCCCGCTGGAACCGCCGCCACCGTCGGCGCGGCGTTCGTTCTTGGTCACCTCGGCCGTCGCCCAGCGCAGCGACGGGCCGACTTCATCGGCGATGACCTCGATCTTGGAGCGCTTGTCGCCCTCCTGGGTCTCCCACGAGCGCTGCTCGAGGCGACCCTGCACGATGACGCGGGAACCCCGCGTCAACGACTCGGACACGTTCTCGGCGAGCGTGCCGTAGGTGACCACGTCGAAGAAGGAGGTCTCTTCCTTCCACTCCTGGGTGTTGCGGTCCTGACGGCGGCGGTTCACGGCGAGACCGAACTGGGCCACCGCCATACCACCAGGGGTGAAGCGCAGCTCGGGATCGCGCGTGATGTTGCCGACCAGGTCGACCGTGTTTCCAATGGCCATCGCCTACTCCCGGATCAGGAGGCCTGCTTGCCGAGCAGTCCACGACGCGTGGCCTCATGCTCGGGAAGCCGCATGTTCTTGTGGCGGACCACCTGGTCCGCGATCCGGAGGAACCGCTCGATGTCGTCGAGGTTCTCGGCCTCGGTGACGATCTCGAGGACCACGTAGTAGCCCTCGAGCTTGTGGTTGATCTCGTAGGCGAAGCGGCGCCGGCCCCATCGATCGGTGGTGGCGACCTTGCCCTTGCCGGCGGTCACCATGTCGCCGACACGGTTCAGCATCTGCTGGATACCGGAATCGTCGACATCCGAGTCGAAGATGATCATGAGTTCGTACACCCGCATGCGGGTTCTTACCTCCCTGTGGACCCGGAGCGAACCGGGGCCCCACCCGTTCGGCGGAGCAGGGTCTTTGATTGGGACCCTGCATTGTAACGAGTGGAGGGCCCCTCACTGCGAGTCGGTCCTCCGCCGACCAGTATCCACGCGCCCTGTGACAGCGAAACCCCGGTGCTCAGGGCGCGCTGGTGGGGGGCACGGAGGTCGTGCCGGTGGGGGCGAGCGAGGTCGCCGTCACCTCGGTGCTCGTCGTCGTGACGTCCCCGTTCCCGTCCCCGTTCCCGTCACCGTTCCCGCTCCCGGCACCGCTTCCGGAGCCAGAGCCGGTCGTCGTGGTGGTCGTGGAGCCGGCGGGGGCGGCGGTCGTGGTGGTCGACGGCGCCGCGCTGGTCGTCGTCGACGGCGGCGCCGTCGTCGTGGTCCGGAAGGCGCCGGCCGGGATGGTGCCCTTGACCTCCTCGACGCCCTGCACGTCGACGCGCTCGCCGGGGAACCTCGTCGAGGTCGGCAGGGTGCAGGCCGCGGTGTCCTTCGTCGCCTCGGTCATGAAACGGGCCCAGATCTGCGCCGGGAACGTCCCGCCACCCACCTTCTCCACGCCGTGCAGGTTCACCATCGAGGTGACCGGCTGACCGTCGGTGCCCGGGTAGCCCATCCACACCGCGGCGGTCAGCATCCCGGCATCGCGGCACGTGTAGCCGACGAACCAGGCGTCGCGGTAGTCCTCGGTCGTGCCGGTCTTGCCCGCCGCCTGGATCGGCAGCTTGGCCTGGTTGCCGGTGCCCTCGTCGATCACTTTGGTCAACGCGCTCGTCACCGCGTCCGCCGTCTCGATCTCCAGGATCCGCTGCGGGTCGTAGTCGGGCGCCCGCCACACCACGTTGCCCGAGGAGTCCTCCACCCGGGTCACCAGCGTCGGCGCCACGAACGAGCCGCGGTTGGCGAAGGTCGAGTAGGCGGTCGCCATGTCGAGCACGGACACCTCGCCCGAACCCAGCACCAGCGCCGGCACCGCGGGCAGCTCCGCCGTGACCCCCATGGAGCGGGCCAGCTCCACCACCTTGGCGGCGCCCTCCCGCAGCATGAGCTGGGCGTAGACGGTGTTCGAGGACTGCGCCATGGCGTCGATGAGGTTGTACTTCCCCGACGAGGAGGCACCACCGCTCACGTTCCAATCCGCCCCGTCGTTGGCGCCGGCGAAGATCACCTCGTTCGGCGCCGGAAACGTCGAGAGCGGCGAGAGCCCGTCCTCGACGGCGGCGGCGAGGGCGAACGGCTTGAACGTCGAACCAGGCTGGCGACCCGACCCGCCGCCGGCCTGGCCGGTGGCCAGGTTGACCTGCGACACGGAGAAGTCCTTGCCTCCCACCAGCGCCTTGACCTGGCCGGTTTGGTCGATGGCGACGAGGGAGCCGGCCGGGTCCCCCTCCTCGTCGAGCACGCCGTCGACCGGGGGTCCCACCGTCTCGGGCCGTCCGTAGATGGTGGCGTAGGCGGCGTTCTGCAGGTCGCGGTCCAGCGTGGTGTACACCCGCAGCCCGCCGCTGAAGACCTGTTGCGCTCCGAAGCTGTCCACCAGCCACTGGCGGACCGCATCGACGAAGTACTCGGCCCCTGCGTGGTGGTAGTAGATCGTCGTGCCGTCGGCCGACTCGAGCCGGGGCTGGACGTACCCGCGGGCCCGGTCGTCCACCACGCGCATCGGCACCGCCTGGGCCAGCGTCATCTGCTCGACGGTGATGTAGCCCTCCTCGACCATGCCGAGCAGCACGGAGTCCCGGCGGAACTCGGCCTCCTCGGGGTCGAAGTACACGTCCGCCGTCTCCGGCGAACGGATGAGCCCGGCCAGGTAGGCAGCCTTGGCCAGCCCGATGGGGCTCTTCTCCGGCGTCTCGTACTCGATGCCGACGAACTCGATGCCCTGCCCGAAGTAGGCGTTGGAGGCCGCCTGCACCCCGTACGCGCCGCGCCCGAAGTAGATCGTGTTCAGGTAGGCGGTGAGGATCTCCTCCTTGGTGCGGGCCCGGTCGAGCTTGACCGCCAGCACCGCCTCCCGGAGCTTGCGCGACAGCGTCCGCTCCTGGGTCAGGAAGGCGTTCTTCACGTACTGCTGGGTGATGGTGGACCCACCCTGCAGGCCGCCGCGGCTCTGGATGTCGCGCACCAGAGCTCGAGCGATGCCGAAGGGATCGATCCCGCTGTGGCGGAAGTAGTCCCGGTCCTCGGCGCTGAGCACCGCTTGCACGACGACCGGCGGGACCTGCGGAAAGGACACCAGCTCGCGGTTGATGCCCGCCTGGAGGCTGGCGATCTCGTTGCCGTGGGCGCAGCCCGCGTCGACCTCGGCGCCGCAGATGTAGGACGTCTGCTCGAGCGCGGCGGCATCCGGCAGCTGCACGCGCGACAACACCGCGGCCAGCCCGATGACCCCGGCCACGACGAGCACACCCAGGACGTAGAGCGGGCGCCGATGGCGCCAGAAGAAGCTGCGCCGCGCCTTGCGCCGACGGTGGCCCTCGAGCCGGCGCACCCTGCGTTGCTCACGCCGTGCCGCCTTCTTCAGCGTCGCCGCATCCCGGCCTGCGCCGGCCGACGAGCCGGTGGACACCCGGGCTCCGGCGCTGCGGGACCGCGGCTGCCCTGTGGGTCGCTTGCCCGCCCCGCGGCGGGCCGCCGACCCCTTGCCGGCGGAACCCTTGCTCGCGGACCGCGACGCCGACCCGCGGCGGCTGGTGCCGGACGAACCCGTCGTCGTCATTCGCTCCGCGCCGGGGTCAGCGGGAACACCTTCGCCAGGTGGTTCCAGTGGCACTGCGGGCAGACCTCCACCACGTAACAGGTGAAGGGCTGGTTGTGCCGGCGCGCCTGGCGGGCTAGTGACGTCAGCTCCTTGAGGTTGGCCACGCACCGCCCGAAGGCGGGCAGCGACGGCCCGAACACATAGGTGACCAGCACCAGCTCGCACGCCTCGCAGATCGGGCAGGGCTCGGTGGTGGGCCGGCTGTACTGCTGTGCCGCCCGGCGCAGCTCGGGATGGGCGTCGCACACCTCGTTCTGCGACAGCCGACCCCGCCGGTACTCCGCCAGCACGGCGCGCCGCGCCAGTCGGTAGTCGACCGTGCCCGCGGCACGGTGATCGCCACCAGCCGTCGCGTCGGGGCTGAACCTCACGGTGGCCAAGGCTAGAGCCTCGGCCCCCGGCAAGCGCCGCGACCGGTCGGGCGACCCGCCAGGGCAGCGGTGGGACCAATGGGTCCGCCCGGGCCCATCGGTCACGTTCTAACGTCGCGACCGATGGCCACACCGCGCACCAACCGGTCCCGTCCCGCGACCGCGGCGTCCGCCGCTCCCATCGCCGCCTGGGTCGCCGATCGATCCCCGTGGGGCGACACGGTCCGCTACGGACCGGGCGTCGCCGACGAGGCCAAGCTGCGGTTGCTCGGCCAGCTCACCGCCAAGCGCGTGCTGCTGCTGGGCACCGGCTGCGGCCAGCTCGTGACCCAGACCGCGGCGAGCGGCGCCAAGGTCATCGGCTTCGAGCCCGACGAGTACCTGCTCGAACAGGCCCGCACCCACTGCGCCGCGGCCGGCCTCAACCTCGAGATGTACCACCGCGACTTCGCCGAGCTGGCCTCGGTGCGGGCAGACACCGTTGACGCGGTGCTGTCGGTGCTGGAGCTGGCCGGGGTGGCCGATCTGTCCCGCGTCTTCCGCCAGGTGCACCGGGTGCTGCGCCAGGAGGCGCCCATCATCTTCAGCCTCCCCCACCCCACCCGGGCGGTGGCGGCCGGGGCCACGTTGCCCCTCAGCTGGGTCGACGGGGACTACCGCGGCGTCGACCACGGCCACACCATCGAGGACGTGTTCACCGCGCTGGTGCGCACCGGCTTCCGGGTCGACAACCTCCTCGAGCTGCCCGACGACAGCAGCAACCCGTTCCCGGCCGTGCTCGTGCTGCGCGCGCGCCGGCTCGGCGCCCGCCCCGGAGGCTGAAGCACAGATCGAGGGTTGAGCGCGTCGGCCGGGCTCAGGCTTCGCCGAGGTGCAGCCTGGCGACGGCGTCGACCACCTCGTCACCCGGTCCACCCGAGGTGGCGGGCTCCGGTCGGATCGACTCGCCGGCCAGTGCGCCGAGGCACGCCGCGGTCGAGCGGACCACCGCCCACAGGTCGTAGCCGCCCTCGAGGAAGACCAGCCGACGTCCCGCCGGCACCAGTTGGGTGACCTCGCGGGTGAGATCGGCATAGTCCCCGGCGGCGAGCCCGAGCTCGGTGATCGGGTCGTCGCGGTGGCCGTCGAACCCGGCGGACACCAGCACCCACGTCGGCTTCCACCGCTCCGCGAGCGGCACGACGACCTCGTCCACCGCCCGGCGGTACACGTCACCGGTGGCGCCCGCCGGCAGCGGGAAGTTCACTGTGGTGCCCAAGCCGGCGCCGGTGCCCTGCTCGCGCAACCCGCCGGTGCCGGGGTAGAGCGGGTACTGGTGCAGGGACACGAACAGCACGTTCGGGTCGGCGTAGAACGCGTCCTGGGTGCCGTTGCCGTGGTGGGCGTCGTAGTCCACGATCAACACCCGCTCCCCCGCCGCAGCCAGCGCGGCGGCGGACACCGCCACGTTGTTGAACAGGCAGAAGCCCATCGCCCGGGTCGGTGTCGCATGGTGGCCGGGCGGGCGCACCGCGCAGAAGGCAGCATCCGCCTCGCCTCGCCGCAGCCGTTCGATGGACTCGAGGCCGGCGCCGGCGGCTCGCAGCGCGGCATCCCACGAGGCCGGCACCACGGGGGTGTCCGGATCCAGGCTGCCGCCGCCGGCGCGGCAGAAGCGGTCGAGCGCGTCGATGTAGTTGATCGGATGGATGCGGGCGAGCTCGTCCCGTTCGGCCGGGCGGGGCTCGAAGGTGACCAGCGCATCGCCCAGCTCGGAGGTCTGCAGGCCCTTGGCCACCGCCTGCATGCGGCTCGGCCGTTCGGGATGGCCCTCGCCCGTGTCGTGGTCCAGGAAGATGGGGTGGGTCGCCACGAGCACCGTCACGGCGCCGAGCGTACTGCGGCGGCGTGGTCGAATCTCCCGCCCGGGCGGGGAAGCTCGTCGGGGCGACCGAGCCTGCATGGGTTACGCTGGTGGCCGCTCGCGCCCCCCGGAGGAAGCGTTGGCCACTGCCGGCTCAGCTGAACTGATCGCCCTCGACGGCCTGCAGCTGCGGCTGGGGCCGTGGCGCGGGAGCGACCGGGTGGCCTACCTCGCCCCCTTGGGCGAGCCGCGCCGTGGCGCCATCGAGGCTGCGGTGGCCCGCCTCGCCGAGCGGGGCTTCACCGAGATCATCACCTCGGCCATCGCCGAGCCGGAGATGGCGCCGTTCCTCTCGCTCGGCTTCGTCGAGCACGAACGTCTCCACCTGCTCGCCCACGACCTCCTCGGCGTGCAGCCGGTGCCATGGCGGGCGACGCGTCGAGCCCGGCCCACCGACCGCTCGCGCGTGCTCGCCATCGACGACGACGCCTTCGAGCCGTTCTGGCGGCTCGACCACGACGGCCTCACCGATGCGCTCGCCGCCACGCCCGTCACCCGCTACCGGGTCACCGCCGAACGGGGCCGACCGACCGGCTACGCGATCTTCGGGCTCGCCGGACGGCGCGGCTACCTCCAGCGCCTCGCCGTCGATCCCGACCATGCCGGCCACGGCCTCGGCTCGCTGCTCATCCGGGACGGGCTGTACTGGCTCACCCGCCGGGGAGCGCACAGCGCCCTGGTGAACACGCAGACCCGGAACGACCGGGCGCTGCACGTCTACCTGTCACACGGGTTCGTGCTGCAGCCCTACAAGCTGGTGGTGCTGACCACGACCTTGACGTCCACCGCCCCGGCGTCCTGCACGCTGTGACCGGATCAACTGGTCGGCGGACCGCGCGCGCTGGCTGGTGGGTCCGCGCCGCCCTGATCGCCACACTGCCGGCCGTCCTGCTCGGCGTCACGACGCTCGCCGCGGTACCCACCGATCCGGCCGCCGCCCAGGAAGCCGGCACCACCGGCACCACCGACACCACGGCGGACAGCTCGACTCGAGCGGACGACGACGGACCACGCCTGGAGCTGGTGCGGCAGGACCCGTGGATCGGGACGCGGGGCCGGTTCACGCTCGACGTGCGCACCGACACGCCGGAGGTCGGCTACACCATCGAGGCGCGGCTGCTCCGCGCTGTCGACTCGGTGCCCGAGGTCCTCGCCGACGACACCACCATCGCCGCCGGGCGCAGCATCGGACGGATCCGCTTCCCCGATCCGTCCGAGCCCGCGGCGGGCGACGTGCTCAACTCGCTCGAGCTCGAGGAGGGCACCACCACCCAGACCATCGGTGTGAGCGTGGTGCCCGACGCGGACGGCACCGAGGGCAACCCCTTCGTCCTCGATCCGGGGCTGTTCCCCGTGCTCGTGCAGTTGTTCGACCCTGACGGGAACGAGGTCGATCAGCTCGTCACCCACCTGGTGCACCTGTCGGCCGAGCTGACCGACACCGCTGCGCCGATCGGCGTGATCGTGGACGAGCGCCTCCCCGCCCGCCGCGATGCCGAGGGACGGGCGGAGCCCGACCGGGCTGAGATGGAGCGCCTCAGGGACGAGCTCGAGGCGATCGGGGCGTTCCGCGGGCTGCCGGTGGCGCTGCAGGTCCAACCGGAGACGATCAGTGCCATGGTCGACAATCGGGCCACCGCGGCGGGCGCGGCCCTCGCCGAGCTCAACCGGCTGGCGGCGAACAGCGCAGCCGGGGCGCTCGAGATCCTGCCCAGCACCTACATCGCCTTCGACGAGGCCGGCTGGCTGGCCGATGGCGCCGGTGACGTGCTGCGCTCCGAGCTCGACGCCGGGGTGGCCACCCTCGACGCCAACGCGCTGCGACGACCCGATGCGGTGGCCACCCTCGACCGCCCGGGTGACCCGGCGCTGCTGGCCCGCATGTTCGACCTCGGGTTCCAGCACATCGTGCAACCCGCCGCCGACCCCTCCGCCGACGGTGCCGCCGTGCAGTTCGGCGCCGGGCCACACCTGGTGGTCGAACTGCCGCGGCAGCGGGTGCTGCCCGCACCAGCGCACCAGCTCCCAGCCGGTGACGACCCCGGGCTGGGCATCGACGACGCCCACCGGCTCCTCGCCGCCCTGCTGGTCGGTCCGCTCAGCGGCGACCACACCGCGCAGCAGCTCCGCCTGGCCACCGAGGTCGACAACGCGGGGCCGTTCGTCAGCACCCTGCTGGCCTCCCTGGCCCGTTCCGATGGCCCGCTCGAGCCCGTGTCGATGGCCGAGCTCTTCGGCGAGGAGGACCACCTCGCCACCCCCGCCACGTGGAACGTCGAGACCCCCGCCGCGCCCGGTGCCACCGCGGGGCGGGCGCTGCGCCTGGCGGGCACGGTGGCGCGCATCGCCGGATTGCACAGCATGGTGGGAGACCCCGTCGTGCTCGCGTCGCTGGAGGCACGGTTGCTGCTGCTGCCCTCCCGACAGTTGGACGACACCACGGTGGACGGCCTCTTCGACGGGATCGAGGCGTCCGTACAGGCCGGCCGACAGCGAGTGGTGCTGCCCTCCGCACAGTCCTTCACGGTGACCTCACACCGCACGTCGCTCCCGCTGGTCCTTCGCAACGAAGGGGAGCGCCCGCTGCAGGTGCTGCTCGCCTTCCGCAGCGGCGAGCTCGAGTTCACCGGCGACAACCCCCGACTGGTGACGCTCCAGCCGGGCGTGAACGACCTCGACATCCCAATCCGCACCCGGCGCTCGGGCGAGCTGGAGTTCAGCATCGACGTCACCTCCCCCGACGCGAACCTCCGGCTGGGCGAGATCGAGGTCCGGGTGCTGTCCCGGGCCATCTCCGG
>JADLEF010000097.1 GCA_020846295.1 Acidimicrobiales bacterium | reverse complement strand
GTGAACATCGGCACCGTCACCGACGCCGCGGTGACGAACATGCGGCAGCAGTGCCGCACCAGCGCCAGCTTCTCGTGCTCGGGGCCGACCATGTTGCCCGGTGTGTCGCACAGCGACACGATCGGGATGTCGTAGGCGTCGCACAGCTGGATGAAGCGCGACGCCTTGTCCGCCGCGTCGGAGTCGATGGCCCCGCCGAGGTGCGCCGGGTTGTTGGCGACCACGCCGACGGGCCGGCCCTCGATCCGGGCGAAAGCGGTGATCATGCCGTGGCCGAAGCCGCGGCGGATCTCCAGCACCGAGCCGGTGTCGAACATCGTCTCGATGACCTTGCGCACGTCGTAGATGCGCAGGCGGTTCTCGGGGATGATGTGGCGCAGCTCGCGCTGATCGGCGCACGCCCACTCGCTGGTGCGGCCCTGGAAGTACGACAGGTACTGCTTGGCCACCTCCACCGCTTCGGCCTCGTCCTTCACCGCGATGTCCACCACGCCGTTGGGCACCTGGATCGACATGGGGCCGATCTCCTCGGGACGGAACACACCGAGGCCGCCGCCCTCCACCATGGCCGGGCCCCCCATGCCGATGTTGGAGTCCTCCGTGGCGATGACCACGTCGCAGCAGCCGAGGATCACCGCGTTGCCCGCGAAGCAGCGACCGGTGGTGATGCCCACCATCGGCACCGTGCCCGACAGCCGGCCCCACGTGTTGAACGTCAGGATGTCGAGCCCGCCGCCACTGATCACGTCGACGTCACCGGGGCGACCGCCGCCGCCCTCGGCGAAGAACACCACCGGGAGCCGCCACTGCAGGGCGAGCTCCATCATGCGGTCCTTCTTGTAGTGGTTGAAGTGGCCCTGCGTACCGGCCAGGACGGTGTAGTCGTAGGCCATGACCACCGCCTGGGAGGCCTCCTCGCCGAAGTGCTCGCCGTTGATGGAGCCCACCCCGGCCAGCATGCCGTCGGCGGGGGTGTTGACCACCAGGTCCTCGATGGTGCGCCGCGAGCGCTGGGCGGCCACGGTCATCGAGCCGTACTCGATCCACGAGTCCGGGTCGATCAGGTGCGCCAGGTTCTCCCGTGCGGTGCGGTGGCCGGTCTTGCGTCGCTTGGCCACCGCATCGGGGCGACGGTGGTCCTGGCCCAGCTCGATGCGCTCGAGCACCTCGGCCAGGTCGGGGCGGATGTGGTCGAGGTCGACGGTGGTGTCGGCGGCGTCGGCGGTGACGGAGACCTCGCCCTCCTCGATGAACAGCAGTGGGTGGCCCTCGTAGACGGCGTCGCCGGCGACCACGCCCACCTGGCGCACCACGCCGGAGCTCTCGGCGTGCACGACGTGCTCCATCTTCATGGACTCCATGACCAGCACCTGCTGGCCGGCGGCGACCTCGTCGCCCACCTCGACGGCGACGGACACGATGGTGCCCTGCAGCGGCGCCGCCACCGCGACGGTGCCGTCCGGTCCGGCCTGCGCAACCGCGCCCATCGGCGCGGGGGCGGCGGCCGCGGCGGGCAGCGGGCCCTCCTGCTTGCCCAGGGCGAGCACGGCCAGCGGGTCGTTGCTCGCCACCCGGGTCCCGGCCAGGCCGGGAGCCGCCGGGGTGGCGGCGGTGCCGAAGTACCTGCCGGTCCGGTCGGTGGCGAGCGCGGCCGTCCGCTCGAGCAGCGCCGCCAGGTGCTCCTCCACCCAACGGGTGTGCACCATGCCGGATGGTACGGCCGGATCGTCGAGCACGGCGCGCAGGAAGCCGACGTTGGTGCCCACACCTTCGATGCGGAACTCCTCGAGGGCACGGGCGGTGCGGCGCAGGGCCAGCTCGATGGTTCGGCCGTGGCCGATGACCTTGGCCATGAGCGAGTCGTAGCTGGGGCTCGTCGCGTACCCGGCGTAGCCGTACCCATCGGTACGGACGCCGGGCCCGGAGGGCGGATCGTAGGTGGCCAGCACGCCGCCGGAGGGCCGGGCGGTGCCGTCGGGCTGCATGGTCTCGAGGTTGACCCGGGCCTGCACGGCATAGCCGCTCGGGTTCGGGACCTCGGCCTGGGTGAGGCCGAGCTCGGTCAGGGTGGCGCCGGCGGCGAGCTGCAGCTGGGCGGCCACCAGGTCGACGCCGGTGACCTCCTCGGTCACGGTGTGCTCCACCTGGACCCGGGCGTTGACCTCCATGAAGGCGACGATGGCGTCGTCGTCGCCTCGGGCGTCGACGAGGAACTCGACGGTGCCGAGGCTGCGGTAGCCCACCTCGGCGGCGAGGCGCACCGCGGCGTCGAGGACGCGTTGGCGGGCGCCGGCGGGCAGGGCCGGGGCGGGGGCGATCTCGACCAGCTTCTGGCGCTGGCGTTGCACGCTGCACTCGCGCTCCCACAGATGGCTGACCGCGCCGGTGCCGTCGCCGACGAGCTGCACCTCGACGTGGCGGGCGGCGGGCAGCAGCTGCTCGAGGTACACGTCGCCGTTGCCGAAGGCGGCCTGCGCCTCGGAACGGCAGCGCTGCATCGCCTCGGCCAGCTGGTCGAGCTGGGTGACCGGCCGCATGCCGCGGCCCCCGCCGCCGGCGAGGGCCTTGACCATGACGGCGGCGCCCTCGCCGAGGCTCTCGAAGAAGCGGGTGGCGGCCTCGAGGTCGGTGGGGCCGTCGGTGCCGGCCAGTACCGGGACGCCGACACGGCGGGCGAGGTCCCGGGCGGCGACCTTGTCGCCGAACAGCTGCAGCATGGCCGGCGTCGGACCGACGAAGGTCAGCCCGGCTGCCTCACAGGCGGCGGCGAAGGCGGAGTTCTCGGCCAGGAAGCCGTACCCGGGGTGGACCGCATCGCTGCCGGTGTCGAGGGCGGCCTGCACCACGTCGTCGATGCTGAGGTAGGCGGCAGCGCCGCGGCCGGCGAGCTGGCGGGTTTCGTCGGCCACCCGGGTGTGCAGCGAGGCGGCGTCGTCGGCCGGGTGCACGGCGACCGTGGCGATGCCGAGATCGCTCGCGGCCCGCATGATCCGGATGGCGATCTCACCCCGGTTGGCCACCAACAACTTCTGCAGCGCCATGTTCGTTCCGTCCCCCGGCTGATCTCGGCTGTGCTGAGCCGTCCCGTTCTAGTTGATCGGGCCGCGCCCGATCCGAGCCGCCGCCCCGCCCCGGCCGAATCGGCCGGGACGACCGCACTGAGAGGCTGCTCGACCGCGAAACGTCGGACTTCGTTCCAGGCGGGCGCACCGAATCGGCGCCCCCTCGCAGCGAATCGGCGCCGATTCGCTGCGAGCGGGGCCGGTGGAGTCGTCGATCCGGGGAGCGTCGGACACAGATTGTGAGGGCGCCGATGCGACAAGTGGTGACGTCGCCGGCGAGAAGGGAACGTGATCAGCCCGGTGTGGGGGCGAGGGCGCTGACGGGCCCGCCCACCGGCTTGGGCTTGCGCAGCAACGCGCACAGCGCCAGGCCCACCAGGTTCACCGCGGCGGACAGCAGGAACGCGACCCGGTAGCTACCGGTGCTGTCGTAGATCCACGCCGCCACGAACGGTCCCACCGCAGCCATCGAGCCGGCCCCGGCGAAAAGGAGGCCGACGATGGCGCCGGCGTGGGCCCGGCCGAAGCGGTCGGCGACGATCGCCGGGAAGACCGTCGTGGTACCGCCGTACCCGAACCCGAAGGCGATGGCCGCCGGGTACACCGGTGCCAGGCTGCGGCTCACCGCGAAGACCACGAACGCGAGCACCTGCACGCCGAGCACGACAGCCAACGTGGCGTCGCGACCGATGCGGTCCGACACCCCCCCGGTCAGGGTGCGGCCGAAGAGGCCACCGACGCCGACCGCGCTCACCAACGTCGACGCCAGCCCGGCCGACGCCCCCAACCCCCGGGCGAACGGCGACAGGTGCACCAGGGGCAGGAACACGACCAGCCAGGTGCACAGGAAGATGGCGGCGAGCACCCAGAAGACCCCGGTGCGCATCGCCTCGCCCCGGTTCATCGACGGCTCGTCGGCGCTGACGTCCACCACGGTCACGGCCGCACCGGACGCGCCCCCTCCGGTCGGGCTCCGCCCGCCCAGCTCACCGTCGATCGACACGCCCTTCGCCTCGGGCGAGGCGACGATCAGCCGGGACGCCACCAGCAGCCCAACGAAGACCACCGCCGCCATCACCAGGTACAGCACCCGCCACGACGTGCGGTCGATCAGCCAGCCCATCAGCAGCGGCATGACCACCGCGGCGCAGCTGCCCCCGCTGGTGGAGATGCTCAGCGCCTGACCCCGCCGGCGCAGGAACCAGCGCACCACCGTGGCGTTGCACGGTACGAACGACGCCGACATGCCTGCTCCGGCGATGAGGCCCAGCGCGATCATCAGGTGCCACAGCTGCTGCGACGCGGCGCTCAGCGCGTACCCGGAGCCCAACAGCACCGCTCCGGTGGCCAGGACCAACCTCGGCCCGCGACGGTCGGTCAGCGAGCCCGAGTAGCTCGACAGTGCGCTGTAGACGAACACGTACACCGAGAAGCAGAGCGATGCCTCGGTGCGGCTCACCCCGAGGTCGTCCACGATCGAGGGCAGCAGCACCCCGAAGCTGAACTGCACGCCATAGGTGACCGTCAGCACCCCGAACGCCGTCCACGCCACCACCCAGCCGTAGTAGCGCGGGCGCTTGGCCGGTCGGGTCGCCGGGCCGGCCGCGGTGTCGGTGACGATCCCCATCGGCCCGCAGCGTAGGGGAGGGACGCCGGCGCCGCGGCACGACGCCGCCGCGGGGTCGACTAGGTCAGAAGTCCCCTCCGGCCGCGCAGGGTCGCCGCCGACGTTGCTGGGGTGACGCTTGGATCCACCTTCACCGATGTCGTCGCCGGCATCAGGGCGGGTGACCCCGGGGCGTTCACAGCCCTCTACGCCGCGTTCCAGCCGGGCCTCGGGCGCTACCTCCGCTACCGCGACGAGTCCGTCGCCGTCGCCGTCGCCGAATCGGTGTGGCGCGACCTGCTGGTGCAGCTGGCCAACTTCGCCGGGACCGAGCGGGACTTCCGCACGCTGCTCTACACGGTGGCGATGCGCCAGCTCGCCGACCGAGGGGTGCTCGCCCACCCGCGCCTGTCCGACCACTGGGTGCTGCCCGCCAACTCCGTCGACCAGGCGGTCGCGCTGCTCGGCAACACCGTCGCCCCCGAACAGGGCCTCGTCGTGGTGCTGCGGGTGGTGGGCGACCTCGACGTCGAGGAGACCGCCCACGTGCTGCGCACCACCAGCGGCGCCATCCGCCTCGCCCAGTACCGGGCGCTGGTCACCCTGGTCCACACGTTCTCCAACCGCCGTGGCCCCGCGCCCAGCGATGAGACGCTGGCCACCTTCCTCGACGTCTCGGACCCGATGCCCAACCTGGTGTTCCAGGGCGCCCTTCCCGCGTGGCAGGCCCGGGGCGCGCTGGCGCCCGTCGCCCGGTTGGTCGCCACGGCCCGCCGCCGTCCCGCCGATGAGGAGCGCATCGTGCCGCCGCCGTTGCGCGACGCCGTGGAGCTGCTGGCGTCCGCCGCAGGTCCGCAGGGTGTCGACCGCAAGGCGAAGTGGACCTGGAGTCCGAGCGAGCGGCTCAGCCGCCACCGGATCTTCGCCGACCACCAGCGTCACCCGCGTTGACCCTTCGCCGCAGGCGGGCGGGCCCACCGGCCTCTGCGGCGACCACCCAGGCGAACAACGGAGCCCGCGGCACCGGGCAGCCGTCTCGCACGCGCAACGGGGCGCCCCGATCAGGGGCGCCCCGCTTGCGTCCGGGTCAGCACGGGCCGGGCCCGACGGGTCGACCGTCGCTCGGCCGCCGCGATCACCTCGCCGAGTTGATCGCCTCCCACACGCGCTGGGCGGTGCAGGGCATGTCGATGTGCTTCACGCCGAGGTGGGCGACCGCGTCGCACACCGCGTTGTGGATGGCCGGGGTCGAGCCGATGGTGCCCGACTCCCCGATGCCCTTCGCCCCCAGCGGGTTGCGGGGAGAATCGGTCTGGGTGTTCGACACCTCGAAGCTCGGCATCTCCGCCGCCGACGGCATGGCGTAGTCCATCAGGTTGCCGGTGATGGGGTTGCCGTCCTCGTCGTACTGCACCCACTCGAACAGCGCCTGCGCCGCACCCTGGGCGATGCCGCCGTGCTGCTGACCGTTGACCAGCATCGGGTTGAGGATCCGGCCGCAATCGTCCACCGCCACGTGGCGCACCCAGGTCACCTTCCCGGTGTCGCTGTCCACCTCGACCACCGCGACGTGGGCGCCGAAGGGGAACGTGGAGTCGCCGCCGTCGAAGTCGAGCTCATGGGCCAGGCCGGCCTCCATGCCCTCGGGCCGCTTGCTGTCGTCGTTGGCCGCCATGGCCAGCTCGCCCCAGGAGATGGCCTTGGCCGGCACGCCCGCCACCTGCAGGCCGCCGTCGCCCTTGACGATGTCATCGACGTTCGCCTCGAGCAGGTGGGCGGCCAGCTGCCTCGCCTTGGACAGCACCTCCGTCGACGCCACGTGCACCGCCGAGCCGGCGGTCTGCAGCGAGCGGGACCCCAGGGTCCCCGAGCCGCGGGGCACGCGGTCGGTGTCGGAGTTCACCAGCTTGATCTTGTCCATCGGGATGCCCAGCACCTCCGAGGCCACCATCGAGAACGCCGTCTCGTGGCCCTGGCCGTGCACCGAGGTACCCACGTACATGGTGGCCGAGCCGTCCTCGTGGATCTCGACCTTGCCGTACTCCATGTGCAGACCCACCGGCGCGGTGATCTCCACGTAGGCGGACACGCCGATGCCCAACAGCTTCGGATCGCCGGCGGCGCGGCGGCGCTGCTGCTCGGCCCGCAGCTCGGCGTAGCCGGCGGCGGCGAGCGCGGCCTGCAGCGGCTTGTCGTAGTCGGCCGAGTCGTAGTTCGCGCCCGTGATCGTCGTCATGGGGGCGGAGAACGGGGCGAAGAAGTTGCGGCTGCGGATCTCCGCCGGGTCCATGCCGATCTCGGCCGCCGCCGCGTCGAGCACGCGCTCGAGCATCTGGGTGGCCTCGGGGCGACCGGCACCGCGGTAGGCGCCCACGGTGGTGTTGTTGGTCATCACCGTGGTGGCCTTGAAGTTGATCTTCGGGATGTCGTAGACGCCCGTCGACATCAGCTGCGTCAGCATCGGCAGGATGGCCCCGATCGCCGGATACGCACCGGCGGACGCGGTCACCTCGGCCTGCATGCCGACGATCTTGCCGTCGTTCTTGACGCCCATGGCGATGTCGATGACGTAGTCCCGGCCGTGGACCAGCGAGACCATGTCCTCGGAGCGGGTCTCGGTCCACTTCACCGGAACCTGCAGGTCCAGCGCCGCCTTGCCGGCCATGAGGTACTCGACGTACATGGCGGCCTTGGGCCCGAACCCGCCGCCGACCCAGGGGCACACCACCCGGAGCTGCTCGGGGGCCAGCCCGAGGGCGGGGGCGATGGCGGCGTGGGCGCCGTGCGGGGCCTGGTGGGAGATCCACGCCGTGAGCGACCCGGCGGCCTGCTCGTTGGGCACCATCACCACGCCGTTCGGCTCCATGGGCACGCCCGCCAGCCGCTGGCTCACCCTCTTCACGCGACCGACCTTGTCCGCCCCTTCGAGGGCGTCCACGTCCTCGCCGAGCGCGGTGGCGAAGCACACGTTCGAGCCGTGCTCGGGGAACAGCAGCGGGGCATCCGGCGCGGCCGCCGCCTCGATGGTGGCGGCCACCGGAAGCGGGTCGTAGTCCACCACGATCGCCTCGCCCGCGTCGACCGCCTGGGCCTTGGTCTCGGCGACGACGGCCGCGACGATGTCGCCGACGAAGCGGACCGTGTCACGGGCCAGCACCGGGCGGTTCAGCGCCTCCGGCATCATGGCGAAACCCTGGAAGTCGGCCAGGCCGATGTTGGCGGCGGTGTACACCTTGCGCACGCCGGGCATCGTCTCCGCGTCAGCGAGGTCGATGCCGGTGATCTTGGCGTGCGCCAGCGGCGAACGGACGAAGTGGATGTGCAGGGTCCCGTCGTAACGAAGGTCGTCGAAGTACTTGCCGGCGCCCGTGATGAGCGTCGGGTCTTCCCGTCGCAGGACCGAGTTGCCGAGGATCGAGCCCGAGGCGGCCATGGCCATTCTCCCTGTTGCTGCGCCGGGCGCAGCGGATTCGCGGTTCGCCGTGCCGAGGGCGCAGCGATCGTGCCGGTGTTGCCGAGCCGACGCTAGTGGAGATTGGTGACCAGGGCCACGTCTTGACCGACGCGCCCCGTCCGTCGTCCCCGGCGGGCCCATCGTGTCCGCTCCGTCACGATCCGCCGTAGCCTGACTGCGGCGGGCACCGGACCGAACACGGCACGGCCCGAATGGAGCGGACCGCGCGCCGAACAGGGCGCGTGCAGAGATCGGTGGTGATCGAACGGTGATCCGGTTGGCGTTGCTGCCTCCCGCAGCGCCGACGCGCTGGTGGCGGGCGTTGGCCGAGGGCCTCGCGTCGCGCGGGGTGGACGTGCTGTGGGTGTCCGATGAGCCGGCCTCGGACCCCCGCGTGGGATGGCTGCCCATCTCCGCCGGTGCGGCGACCGGTGGGACGGTCGGTGCCGCCGACCGAGCGTCGGCGACCGGTGGGAACGGTGGGAACGGTGGGAATGGCGGGAATGGTGGGAACGGTGCGGCCCTGCTCGTCGACGTGCGCGCCCCTCGCGCCGATGTGGTGGCCGCCATGGCGGGCGAGCTGCCGGTGCTGACCGTCGCCGACGGGCCGCTCGACGCCGCCACCGAGGCGCTCGCCCGTCACGGTCGCCGCCTGCTGGTGCCCTCCGCCGCGTTGGCGCGCACGCTGCCGCCCGACCTGCCGACCGCGATCGTGCCCGGCCTGCTCGACTCGCTGGATCTCACCGAGACCGCCGATCGGTCGCTCGACGGGGCACCCACGGTGGCCGTGCTCGGCGCCCCGCTCACCGATCACGTGCGGCTGGCGTGGGCCCCGATCACCCAGCGCTGGCCGGACGCCGTGCTCGTCGGCGACGTCGACGCGCTGGCCCCCGAAGCCCGCGTCACCCTGCTGCAGGACGCCCACGTCGTGGTCGTGCTCGATGCCGGCGGCAGCGCGCTGGGCGAGGCCCTCGCCGCCGGGGCCACCGTGATCGCCCACGCCGACCCGGAGGCATCAGCCGTGCTGACCCACGGCGTCAACGGCTTGCTGACCGACGCCCGTGCCCCGCAGCAGCTCGCCGGGACGCTGGCCTACGCCCTCGGGTACCACGAGCAGCTGGCGCCTTTGCGTCGGGCCGGCCGGGTCCTCGCCCGAGAACGGTTCTCGACCGCGACGTTGGCCGAACGGGTGCTCGAGCAGCTCCACGCCTCCGACGGCGCGATGGCCACGACGTCGCCCGCCGGCACCGGACCGGCCCCGACCGACGCTCACCCCGAGGCGTTCGCCCCGGTGGCCGCCGGCCCGGCAGAGGTCACGGCAACGCGTTCGGCGATCTGATCGTCTGCGGGGCGATGGCCTCGCCGCAGTGGCTGCAGGTCAGCACCGGGGTGACCTC
>JADLEF010000096.1 GCA_020846295.1 Acidimicrobiales bacterium | reverse complement strand
CGCCGCTCGAGCGCGCCGCCACCCGGGTGCTCGCACCCCGTCGCCACTGAACCGTTCCCGCCCCCTGGATCCGACTCCGAAACCCGAAAGCGAGCCGACCATGCCGCAACCCTCACCGATCGACTGGGTCGGGCTCAGCCTCACCGGCCTCGTGCGGCACCTGCTCGACACCCACCATCGCTACCTGCACGATGCGCTGCCCCGGCTGCAGCAGCTGGCCCTTGAGGTGGCCGGCGTCCACGGTGCGAACCACCCGGAGCTGCACCGGGTGCAGGCGCTGGTGCGCGAGCTGCGCGCCGACCTCGAGCCGCACCTGATGAAGGAGGAGCGGGTGCTGTTCCCGCTCGTCGAGCAGCTCGACGCCGCCGAGCGTCTCCCGTCGATGCACTGCGGGTCGGTGCGCAACCCCGTCGGCGTGATGAACGTGGAGCACGAGCGAACCGCAGCTCTGCTCGCCGAGCTCCGCGAGCATGCCAACGGGTACGTGGTCCCGGAGGACGGCTGCGACCGCTACCGGGCGCTCTACGCCGGCCTGGCCGAGCTCGAGGCCGACACGCACCTGCACGTGCACAAGGAGACCAACGTGCTGTTCCCGGCGGCGGTCGACGCCGAGCGCATACTGGCCGGTAGGGCGTGATGCCGGGGGAGGGCGTGCGTCGCTCCACCGAGCCGATGGGCGAGCCGGAGGGAGGCGATCCGGCCTGCTGGATGGCCGACGCCGATTCCCCGCCGGTCCCCGAGCCGGTGATCGTCGACCTCGCCGAGCCGACGGGCGAGGGCGGGGCGATCTGGCACCTGCCCCACGAGCCGGTGAGCGGACCACCGCCCGACCTCGACGCCAACCTGGTGCAGCTCGCGGCGGAGGGTGCCATCGGGGCGCACACCAACGTCGAGCTCGACGTGCTCGTCGTGGTGCTGGAGGGATCCGGCCGCCTGGTGATCGACGGCACGGTGCACGAGGTCCGCTGCGGCACGGCCGTGCTCGTGCCCCGCGGCTGCGAGCGCGCCGTGCTCGCCGACGCCACCGGCCTGCGCTACCTCAGCATCCACCGCCGGCGCGACGGCCTGCGCATCGGACCGGCGCCGTCGGGCAGCGCAGCCCGATGAGCGGCCTCCGCCCGCCCGAGCACCGCGGGCGCGACCTCGACGACGTCCACGAGGTGGCTGAGTTCGTGACCCGCTTCTATCGGGAGATCGCCCAGGAAGCGCGGTTCCACCACTACTTCGGGGAGCTCGCCGCGGTCGACTGGTCGGTGCACACCAAGGCGCTGACCGAGTACTGGTGCGGGCTGCTGTTCGGCACCGAGCACGACGGCGCTGCCACCGTGATCGAGGCCCACCGTTGGCTGCACGAGACGACCCCCTTCGACCCCGAGCTGTTCCGGCTGTGGCTCGAGATCCTCCAGGAGGTCCTCGCCGGCGGGTGGAGCGGGCCGTCCGCCGACCTCGCCCTGCGACGGGGCCGAGGCATGGCGCGGGCGATGGCCCTGCGCTTCGGCATCGAGGGCGCCGCCGGTGTGCCTCAGGCGTAGTTGAGCGCCAGCTCGGTCTCGCGCTCACCGGCGATGCGGGTGTGCCACATCTTGCGGGGCTCGCGCATGTCGAACGGCGTGGCGCAGTGCAGCAGGCGACGGTTGTCCCACACGATGGCGTCGCCCACCGTCCACTGGTGGAAGTACACCCGGGGAGGCCGGCAGGTGTGCTCGACGAGCTCGTCGAGCAGACGCTCCGACTCGGCCGGGTCCATGCCGATGATGCCGTAGGCGTGACGGCCGATGCACAGGTTCGGGCGGCCGGTGTCGGGGTGGACCTTCACCAGCGGGCGCAGCGACGGCTCGCCGTCGTGGTAGCCGTACCCGTTATACCCGCCGTCCTCGTTCTTCTGCGGCAGATACCCGGCGCGACCCTGGCTGTAGTAGAGCGAGTGGTAGGCCTGCAGGTCGGCGATGCGGGCCCGGGTCGCATCATCGAGGGCTTCGTAGGCGGCCCTGGTGTCGGCGAAGCCGGTGGCGGCACCCTCGGTCGGCACCACCTCGGCGGTGAACACCGCACCCTTGGCCTGGGTGGGCATGTACGTGCTGTCGTGGTGCCAGCCCTCGTTGCCGCGCAGGGACTTCACCCAGTCGTCTCCGTCCTCGCTGTGGATCTCGCCCTGCTTGCCCACGTTGGAGATCGGCGCGGCGGGGAACTCCAGCTGCCCGAACCGCTGGGCGAACGCGTTCTGCTCGTCCTGGGTGAGGAACTGCCCGGGGAAGATGAGCAGCGCGTGCTCGATCCACGCCGCGTGGATCGCCCGCCAGGTGGCCTCGTCGAGCGAACGGATCTCCACGCCTCGGACGACGGCGCCGAAGGTGGCATCGAGCAGTTCCAGATCCAAGGTGACAGCCTGCATGGTGAAAGCGTAGACGCCGCTCAGGTGGGCCGCTCGGCGATGACGATCATGCGGCTGTCGGTCACCAGGAGGCGGCCGCCCTCGTCGCCGCTGACCCGAACCTTGCGGAACCCGGCCCGGTGCAGCATCGAGCGCAGCTCGGTGGGGAAGTGGAAGCGCAGCGTGTAGCGCATGGTGCGGGTGCGGCCGTCGCGGGTGAGGCTGTGGCGGGTGTGGAACAGGCCGCGGTCGAGATCGACGGCGGTCTCGTCGAGCATGTGGTCCTTCCCGCGCCAGGTCACGCTGGGCAGCGTCGAGCTGCGCGAGGACACCGAGTGGATCACCGCCGCCGGGTTCATGACGTCGATGACCACCCGCCCGCCGGGTCGGACCACCCGGTGGAGCTCGCGCAGGAACGCCGCGTTGCCGGCGTCGTCGAAGTACCCGAAGGACGTGTACCAGTTCAGCACCCCGTCGAACGCGGCGTCGGGAACCGGCAGCGCCCGCAGGTCCCCCTCCCGGTAGTCGACCTCGACGCCGGCGGCCGCGGCGTCGGTGGGGGCCCGTTCGAGGAACACCGTCGAGCGATCGATGCCGGTGACGGTGGCGCCTGCCGCGGCCAACCGGCGCGACAGCCGCCCGTGACCGCACGGCGCGTCGAGGATCGCCTCGCCCCCGCGCAGATCGAGCAACCGGGCGACCAGCGCGGCGTCCGCGTCGTCCTCGGCCGGGGTGAGGAACATCTCGTAGAAGTAGAGGTAGTCCTCGTCGAACAGTTCCGGCGGAACTCGGTCTGGCTCGCTGGTCACGGCCGCAGGCTACCGGCGCACTTGGAGCGCGGTCACCGCGCCTGTCACGCTGCACCTTGTGCGCGCAACTTCGGCCGCCGCGGCCGGCCAGGACGACGGCTCCGCTTCAACCGGCTCCGCTGCCGTCAGCCCGGCGGCGCTCGCCACCGACGCCGGGCCCGGCCTGTGGCCGTTCATGGCCCTCGGCGCGGTGCTCATCCTGTGGGGGCTCGGCCCGCCGCTGTCCAAGCTGATCAGCGGGCCACCGCTCACCGTCAGCTTCGGCCGCATGTGGACCTCCACCTTCGGCATCATCGGGCTCCAGCTGGCCAAGGGCATCCGGCCGACGCGCCACGCCATGCGCCAGAGCGTGGTCGGCGGCGTCGCCTTCGGCATCAACTCGCTGGTGTTCTTCTACGCGTTGCACAACGCGTCGATCGCCACCATCACCGTCATCGGTGCGCTGCAACCGGCGGTGGTCATGCTGGGCGCCTGGAAGCTGCTGGGCGAACACGTCACCCGCTTGACCATCGCCATGACGGCTGTGGCCATCGGCGGCGCGGCCCTCGCCGTGCTCGGCGCCGGGGCCGAGGTCCACACCAACGCCATCGGCGTCGCCTGCTCGGTGGGCTCGCTGCTGTGCATGGGCGCGTACTTCCTCGCCTCCAAGCAGGCCCGCCGCACCCTCGGCGCCGGCGAGTTCGTCATGGGCGTGATGGTGTGGGGCTCGCTGGTCGTCACCCCCGTCGCCGCGCTCGGCGGCGGGCTCGGCCACTTCGACCAGCTCGACGCGACCGACTGGTTCTGGATGGCGGTGATGCTGGTCGGCCCCGGGGTGGGTGGGCAGCTGCTGCTGGGCTGGGCGATGCGCTGGGTGCCGGTGTCGTTGTCGGCCATGATCCAGCTGGGGGCCACCGCGGTGTCCATCGTCGCGGCGTGGCCCATCCACGGCGAGCAGCCGACGCTGGTGCAGCTGTTGGGCGGCGCCATCGCGCTGTGCTCGGTGGGCGTCATCCTGCAGCGCCGCTCCGCCTGACCGGCGCGACTTGATCAGGCACGCCTGTGCCCGACGCGCTCGCGCCGTTGCGTGATGGGTGCGTTCGCGTGCGCGAACGCACCCGACGCTCAAGGCGACGGTCCCGGCCGACGACGAAGCGGTGATGGCGATCTTCCGGCGCAGCTCGACCGATCAGCGCGCGAGCACCGACCCGCCGCCGCCCCCGTGGTGGGACGGCCCGCCGGGACGCATCGCCGTCGCCTTCCGGCCCCTGAGCGAGGTGTACGGCCTCGAGGAACAGGCCGTGGGGCGCCTCGCCCGCTTCCTCGACCACGAACAGGGCTACCGGCGCATCGCCGAGGCCGTCCGCCGCCACACCCAGCACCTGCCGCCGGAGCATCGCGCCGCCGCCGTGTTCAACCGCATGAGCGACGGCGAGCTCGCCGACCAACTCGGCCGGCTGTTCTCTTCCGACTTCGGCGAGCACCTGCTGGGCTTCATCGAGGACCGCATCGGTGCCACGACCTACCGCACCGAGGACCTCGGGGTGACCTTCCCGTACCTGACCATCGCCCCGGCGGTGGTGGGGGAGCTGGCCGAGGCGGCGGCGCTGCCCCGGGTGTACTCCGGGCAGCTGGCGCGGACCATGCAGCGCTACGCGGTGTGCGTGGCGCTGGTGTGGATGCGCGTCTTCGTCAGCGTGCGAGACCGCCGACTGGTCAGCTTCGAGGCGTTGCGCAGCAGCAGCGCGCAGCTCGTGTCGTTGGGACAGGACCTGCAGCAGCTGGCCGGCGACCGCGACGAGGGCCTCGGCGCCACCGTCGTCGATGCCCGCGCCGCGCTGCAGGAGCTCTCCACGCTGACCGACCAGGTCGGCTCGGTCATCGAGATCATCCGTGGCCTTGCCGCGCAGACCAACCTGCTGGCCCTCAACGCGACCATCGAGGCCGCCCGGGCCGGCGACGAGGGGCGCGGCTTCGGCGTGGTCGCAGCGGAGGTCAAGCTGTTGGCCAACTCGACGGAGTCGTCGCTGTCGAACATCGAACAGCTCACCGTGCACATGCGGCAGGGCGTGGTGGACGCCGTCACCTGCATGGAGTTGGTCGCCGCGGCGGCGCGCCGCGTCGGATCGGGCGCCGACTCGGTGTCCGCCATGGGTGAGGAACTGCGCCGCCTGGGCGACTCGGCCACCGGCTGAACCGCGGCCCTGGTCCCCCCGGGCCGGAGGTCCGATCCGGCGACGCTCAGTTGTACGTGCGCGACAGGTCCGGCGCGGCGGACACGGCCTCGCTGCGCACCAGCAACGTGGGCCGGGCGGTGCGACACGTCGTGGCCAACCCCTCCAGGGTCCGCCACGCCTCACGCACCCGTGCCCGCTGCGCGTCCCGCCCCACCGGCTCCAACGACGGGTGCGGTACCCCGGGACGGCCGGCGAGGCGGCGGTGCAGGTCCAGGTCGTCGTGCAGGGTCGTGTGCAGGTGCCGGTAGAACGGCGTGGTGAACGTGCCCCGGAACATCATGTCCAGATCGCCCGAATCGTCCCAGTTGGCCTTGGCCGCCAGCTGGTCGGCCACCATGGCGTGGAACCGGGTGCCCGGAAGCGGGTAGCTGACGCTGACGCCCATGTCGTCGGGCAGGGTGTCGCGCAGCAGGTCGACGGTGGCCCAGATGTCGGCCAACTCCTCGCCGGGGTAGCCGAACTGCACGAAGAACGCCGCCCTGATCCCCGCTCGACCCAGCTCGGCGCGGGCGCGGCGGATCTGGTCGACCGTGATGCCCTTGTCCATCGCATCGAGCACCCGCTGGCTGCCGCTCTCGGCGCCGAGCCAGACCTCGGCGCAACCGGCGCGGTGCAGCCCGGCCACCGCCTGCGGGGTCATCAGGTCGGCACGGCTCTGGATCGTGAACGGGATGCGCGCCCCCCGCTGTTCGACCAGCCGGCCGAACTCCTGCAGCCACGAGGCCCGCAGCCCGAAGATGTCGGCGGCGAACCAGATGTGGTCGGGCCCGATGTGGGCCTTGATCGAGGCCAGCTCGTCGGCCACGTCGGCCGGGCTGCGCATGGCGTAGCGCTGGCCCCAGATCGGTTTGGCGCACCAGTTGCAGTGGAACGGGCAGCCCCGGGTCGACACCACGTTCAGCGTGAACCGTCCGTGGTGCTCCAGCCAGATCCGCCGGTAGGCCTCGACATCGAGCAGGTCGCGGGCGGGATGGGGGAACACGTCGGGGTGGCGCTCGTTGCGCCGCTCGGTGCGGGAGGTGGCGGTGACGACGCCCCCGATCCCCAGCGGCACCGGCTCGTGGGGCTCGGCCCGGGCCCGCCAGGCGGCCAGTTCGACGACGGTGTGATCGCCCTCGCCCACCGCCGCCGCGTGGGCGCCGGCGCCGAGATACTGCTCGGGATGGTCGGTCACATCCGGGCCGGACACGATGACGTAGGCTCCCCGGTCGCGGGCCGCGGCGGCCATGCTGAACGCCGCCTTGCGCATCCGGGTGAGGCACATCTTGGACAGGAAGTTGAAGTTGTCGTCGTACAGCACCACGGTGGCGGGACGCTCGCGATCGAGCATCGCCTCGAACTCGTGCTCGCCGGCCGACAGCATGGCGTCGAAGAAGGCGACCCGGTGACCGGCCTGGCGCAGCGCCGCGGCGACGTACAGCGTGGCCAGCGGCGGGAACGGTCGCCGCTTCTGGGTTTGCTTCGGGTCGAGGCACAGGAAGTACGTCGACGCCACCAGGATTGGTTGCATACGCAAGGAGTACTGTAGTCCGTCGTGGCCGAGCTGCGAACGATCCGGGCGGGCGGCGCCGTACCCATTGGTACGGCCCTCGCCGCGCTGTGGGACCAGCGCGAGGTCGTGCGGGCCTTCGCCGTGCGCTCGGTTCGCATCCGCTACCGGCAGGCCGTGTTCGGGGTGGCGTGGGCGGTCGCCCAGCCGCTGGCGCTGCTGTTGCCGTACCTGTGGTTCTTTCGCCGCGACGGCGAGGGTGCCGTCGCCGCCACCCTCGCCGCCCTCATCGGCTGGCAGTACCTCTCCCAGGCCACCACCAACGGGGCCGGGGCATTGGTCAACGAGGCGGTGCTGGTGCGCAAGACCGCGTTCGCCCGCGAGGCGCCCGTCGTCGCCGCCGTCGGTGCCGCCGGGGTGGAGCTCGCGGTGGGGCTCGTGCTCTTCGTCGTCGCCGGACCGCTCCTCGGCGCCCGCTGGGGGTGGGCGACGGTACCCGGCGCCCTGGCCGGGGTGCTGGGCCTGGCGGTGGTCGCCCTCGCCTGCTCGCTGCCGCTCGCGGCGCTCAACGCCCAGTACCGCGACGTGCGGCACGCGCTGCCCTTCGCCGTGCTGGTCTGGCTGTTCGTCTCGCCCGTGTTCTTCCCGCTCGACGGGCGGCGGCGCCTGCTGCTGGCGGTGCTGAACCCCGCCGCCGGGCCGCTCGAGACGCTACGGCGCGCGCTCGCAGGGGGCGAGCCGCCCACCCTCGCGCTGCCGCTCAGCCTCGGCACCGCCACCGTGATCGGCGTGCTCGGGTACCGCTGGTTCCGGCGCCAGGCGCCGACCCTGGCCGACGTGCTCTGAGGCGGGCCGCTCCCCGATGGTCGCCCTCGAGTTCGTCTCGGTCACCAAACGATTCCGCTCCGGCCCCTCCTACCGTGCGCTGCGCGATCTGCGCCGCACCGGCCGATCGTCGCCCGCCGCCGAACGGACCGAGCCCGGCCGCGTCCGTCCCGCCCTCGACGAGGTGAGCTTCGCCGTCGAGCGGGGTGAGGCCTTCGCCGTGATCGGGCCCAACGGGGCGGGCAAGTCCACCGCGCTGCGCCTCGCCGCCGCCATCACCGCGCCCACCGCCGGCGAGGTGCGGGTGGCGGGCCGGGTGGGGGCGCTCATCGAGGTCGGCGCCGGCATCCACCCAGAGCTCACCGGCCGGGAGAACATCGCCCTCTACGGCGCCATCCTGGGCCTGCGCCGCCGGGAGCTGGCCGACCGCTTCGACGAGCTGGTGGCGTTCGCCGAGCTGGACGCCGCCCTCGACCGGCCGGTGAAGCACTACTCGTCGGGCATGCAGCTGCGCCTCGGCTTCGCCATCGCCACCGTGGTCGCCCCCGACGTGCTGATCGTCGACGAGGCGCTGGCGGTGGGCGACGCCCGGTTCCAGCTGCGCTGCCTGGAGCGGATGCAGGCGCTGGTGCGGCAGGGCACCACCTTGCTGTACGTCTCCCACGACCTGGCCACGGTGGAGAGCACCTGCCGCCGAGCGATGCTGCTCGTCGACGGACGCGTCCACGCCGTCGGCGATACCGCGGAGACCGTCGCCGCCTACCTGCGCTGGGTCGACGGGCCCGCCGCCGCGTCGCGCGAGCTGCGACGGCCCGGCGAGCCGCTCACGATCGAGGTCCCGCTCCCGGCCCGCACCGACGGGCCGATCACCGTCGCGCTGGGTGTGCGAGACGGCCACGCCTGGAACGTGTTGGGGGCGACGGCCAGCTTCGGCCCGGAGCGGGCGGGGACCGTGGCGCGCTGCCACATCGACGCCCTACCGCTCGCCGCCGGCGTCTACCAGATCTTCGCCGCCACGAGCCGCGACGGGGCCTGGGAGCTGGTGCACAGCTTCCGCGTGGCCGATGACGGTGCCGAGCCCCGACCGGCGTGGCTGCCGCCGGTCGCCTTCGCCCACCGCTGGGCGTGAGTCGCCGGCCCGGCCCCGGTGCTCAGCGCCCGCGGTAGGCGGCAGCGAGCTGGTCGGCGACGCGCTCCCAGCCGAGGGCCTGCTCGAAGCGCGTCCGGGCCACGGCCCGGCCCCCCGCGGCGACGGGCATCGCCTCCGCCAGCGCGTCGGCCAGCGCGCCGGCGTCGCCGATCGGGAAGTACCGGGCGACCTCACCACCGATGGCCCGGTGCGACGGCAGCTCGGAGAGCACGGGCACGCAGCCGGCGGCCATCGCCTCGATCACCGCGTACCCGGAGCCCTCGTGCCGGCTGGCCGACACCAGCAGCGGGCAGGCGGCGTACCAGCCGGCCAGTTCGGTGCGGGGCAGCGGTCCCACCACGGTCGCGCCCGCGGGCAGCCGGCGGCGGACCTCGCCGGCGAGCGGCCCGTCGTCGGGGCCGACCAGCCACAGGCGGGCGCCGGGCCGCGCCGCGGCGAAGCGGGCGAAGCCCTCGACGACGGTGAGCGGGTCCTTGCCGGCTCCGAACCGCCCCACCCACAGCACGTCGGGATCACCGTCGAGCCCCGGGCCCGCTCCCGGTGTCGCCTGCAGGTCGGTCGAGGACTCGAGGACCTCGTGCAGGTTGGTGCGCCGGCCCACGATCCCGGCTGCCCGCCAGAGCTCGGCCTGGCCGGGCAGGCCGCAGAACAGGTAGCCGTCGAGGCCGTACCGCGCGGTCCGGCAGGCCAGCTTGCCCCGGCGCGTGTCGGGGACGAGCTCGCCGTGGTGCTGGGCGACGATGCGCCGCCCCGGTCCCGTCGCCAGGCGCAGGGCGAGGGCCAAGCGCGGGAAGACCAGGCCGTTGAGGTGGACCACGTCGGGTCGCAGGCGGCGCACGGTGCGGACCATCGACGGCGTGCTGTGGTGGGTGACGCCGTCCACCACGGCGAGCTGCGCCGGGCCGGCGACCGACGGCCAGACGACATGTGCGTCGATCCCGTGGCGGTCGTGCAGCACCCGGAGCAGTCGCTGGTTGTCCGGCCACGCCACCGCCCGCTCGGTCGGCCCATCGGCACTCGGCGGGACCGGCAGGACGTAGGCCAGCCTCATCGCCGTCGGGCGGCGCGCCCGACCCGGCGCAGCTGGGTGCCCAGACCGAACGGGCCCCGTCCGTCCCGGCGCTCGACGGCCGGGGGGACCAGCGCCTGGCGGGCCACGGCCAGTCGTTCCCCGGTGCTGCCGGTGAACGCCTCCCGCCACGCCAGATCGGTGCGGCGGCCGGCGTCGCGCAGCACCGCCCGGCGGTCGGTTCGGCCCAGCTGCGCCCGCGCCCGCCGGCCGAGTCGGGCCAGCGAGGCCGCCTCCAGACCATCCGGTACGGCCGCCGGTCGGTAGCGGGCCACCAGCCACAACGCCGGTGCGACCAGCCGGGCATCGACCTGTTGCGCCAGCATGGCCAGGCGGCGCCGGCCGCCGTCATCGAGGCGCTCGAGGCACAGCACGGCGTCGAGCACGTGGACGGGCCGCACCTCGGCCCGCACCACGGTCGCCGCCAGGTGGCCCAGCACGTGCAGCGTCAGGGCCGCGTCATCGAGGCGAAGGCAGGGCCGGCCCGCCAACCGGCCGGCGCGGGCCTGGGCGACGAGCACGCCGCCGTCGTCCACGAGGTAGTGGTGCAGACGCTCCACCCAGCCCGGGTGCAGCTCGATCTTGCCGTTGTGCTCCGCCGATTCGCCGTCGAGCCGACCGACCGAACCGTCGCCCCAGGCCAGGAACGTGTCCTCCCAATCGTTGCGCTCGATCAGGCGGTACCCGCACGCGGCCAGTGCGCCCACCGCGGCGGACCGCGCCCCGGCGGCGACGAGCAGGTCGAGGTCGGACATCGGGCGGGATCCGACCAGGCCGGCGTCCGGCCACACCTCGGCGGCCAGCACGGCACCCTTGACCGGCAGGGCCGCCACGCCGGCGTCGTGCAGGGCCCCGAGCGCGATGGCCAGCACCGGTTCGAAGCGGGCCAGGCGGGCCGATACCTCGGCCCGCTGGTCGGCGCAGTACGCCGTCCAGGCCGGCGGCAGTGCCGCGCCGGCGCGACCGGCCAGCGTGGCCAGCGCCGCGGTCAGTCCGCTGGCGAAGCCCGCCGTGCGGAACGCGGCCGCGTCGGCCCGCATCGCCGCCAGGCCGGGGTGGTCGAGCGCGTCGGCGCGCCCGTCGAGCAGCCCGAGGGTGGCGACGAGCAGAGCGTCGTGGTCCGCGCTCGTCATGACGGTGCAATGTACCCGCGGGATGTCCGGTCGCCCAGGGCAACGTCGACCTCGGGGGCGTGCTGTGATGATGCGGTGCACGTGGTGATGGTGGTGCCCGGTGGCGTGGATCGAGGAGGGGAGGAACGCGTCATCCCCGCCCTGCTGTGGCTGATCGAGGGCATGGCCGCCCGCCACCGGGTCACCGTCGTCGCCTTGGGCCAGGAGCGCCGGGCGTCGCGCTACCCGCTGCTCGGCGCCACCGTGCTGAACGTGCCGGCCGAGCGCCCCGGCCCGGGCCGACTGGTGCGCCAGCTGGCCCGCGCGGTGCAGGCCGCCGGCGCCGAGGGCCGCCCCGACGTGGTGCACGGCCTGTGGGCGTCGGTGAGCGGGCTGGCGGGCGTGCTGGCCGCTCGGCGTCACCGGGTGCCGTCGGTGGTGCACGCGGCCGGGGGCGAGCTCGTCTCGCTGCCCGCCATCGGCTACGGCGGCGCCCGGGGTCGCGGCGGGCGCTGGATCGCCGCCGCCACGCTGCGCGGCGCCACCGCGGTGACGGTGGCCAGTGATTGGATGGCGCAGCACGTGCGATCGTGCGGGTACCGGGTCGATGCGGTGATACCGCTCGGTGTGGATACCGAGCGGTTCGCGCCGTGCTCGCCGTGCTCGCCGCGCTCGCCGTGCTCGCCGTCCCGGTCGGGCGCCGGCAGCGGCGGACCGTACCGGTTGGTCTCCGTGGCCGATCTCAACCCGGTCAAGGATCACGACACGATGCTGCGTGCGCTGGCCGTGCTGCGCGATCGGCGCATCGCCGTCGAGCTCGACCTCATCGGCACCGACACGCTGGACGGCCGCATCGCCCGCCGAGCGGCGGCGGCCGGTTGTCCGGTGCGCTTCCACGGGTTCGTCCGCTCCCGCGAGCTGCCCGCCATGCTGCGGCGGGCGGACCTGCACGTCATCGCCTCCCGTCACGACGCCGGCCCGGTGTCGGTGCTCGAAGCCGCCGCCTGCGGCCTGGTCACCGTCGGCACCCGGGTCGGCCACGTGGCCGACCTCGCCGCCGCCGCCGACCCTCCCGGGGCACTCGCCGTACCGGTCGGTCACCACGCCAAGCTCGCCGCCGCCATCGCCGAGCTGCTCGCCGATGAGCCCCGGCGCACGGCCATGGCCGCCGTCGCCCGCCGCTTCGCGCTGGACCACGACCGCCACGCCACCGTCGACGCCTTCGAGGCGCTCTACGGCAGGCTCGCCGCCAGCTCCTGCAGCAGGGCCGCCGCGGCGTGGGGGTCCTCCCCGCGTCGCAACACGTAGGTCGGACGGCGCAGCAGCCCCGTCACCCATGCCCGGGGGAGGCCGGTGCGCTCCGTCGGCAGCGCCGGTGCCCAGAAGCGCTCGATCGCCTCGGCCGGCTCGATGCGACGTACCGACAGGCGCCGATCGGGGTCGAGGAACACCACCGCATCCACCGTGCTGCCGCGGCGGCGGCGCGCCCGAGGCGGTTCGACGGCGAACTTGATGCGATCGGCTCCCGGGTGGGGGACCCGCGGGGCGTCGGCCAGGTCGGGGAAGAACCCCAGCGCCTCGTCGACCAGGAACAGCCGCCACGGGTAGCCCCACAGCCGCTCGGGGCCCTCGGCGGCGACCGCGTAGGTCCAGTCGTCGGAGACCACCCGGCATCCGGCGGCCAGGGCGGCGTAGGTCAGGGTGGACTTGCCCGCGCCGGAGGGACCCCGCAGCAACAGCCCCCGACCCCGGTGGGTCACGAGCCCGGCGTGCACCGCGTGCAGGGTCCCGGCGTTGATGGCAAGCGCCGAGAAGGCACCCTCCACGATCATGCGCACGGCGTCGGGGATGGCGAGCAGCGCCGGGGGCAGGACGGCGCCGGCCCGGCCGCCGGCGATGTCGGCGTGCAGGCGGCCGCTGCCGCAGTGCAGGGTGAGCGCGGTGCGGTCCTCGCTGAGCGCGACGGAGGTCACCGGCCAGGCGGGATCCTCCACGGTGTCGGGGCCGGTGCGCACCTCCAGGCGCAGCTCACCGGTGGCGCCCGCGTGCCGGGGGAAGCGGGCCAGCGCAGCGGCCGCTGCGTCGAGGACGCGGCGGTCGTCGGTGTCCAGATCGAAAGCGATCCCGAAGGGGCGAAGGCGTCGCCGCACGGGTCGGGATGGTAGTCGTTGCGCAGCGAAGCATCGCGGTCGGCGCGCTAGCGTGACGCCATGGCCGATGTGGTGCTGACGCACGGATACTTCCTGTGGGAGGACGCCAACGAGGCCGAGATCATGAAGCCCTACCCGCCGCTGGGGCTGCTGTACCTCTCGGCGCACCTGCGCCGCGAGGGCTTCGAGCCCGAGGTCCTCGACACCACCTTCTCCGATCGTGAGGCGGTGCTGGCCCGGCTCGACGCCGGCCCCGGGGTGCTCGGCATCTACACGAACCTGATGACCCGATCCAACGTGGTGTGGTTGATGGGGGAGGCCCGTCGGCGCGGGTGGACGGTCGTCGTCGGCGGGCCGGAGAGCGCCAACTACCCGGAGCAGTACCTGCGCAACGGCGCCCACGTGGTGGTGCTGGGCGAGGGCGAGGACACGCTGGCCGAGCTGCTGCACGCGCTCGAGGTGCGGCCGCCCGACGACCTGGCGGCGGTGGCCGGGATCGTGTGGCGCACGGCGCGGGGTGCGACGGTGACCAACCCGACGCGCCCGCCGCGGCGCGACCTCGACAGCTTCCCCTGGCCGGACCGCGAGGCGATCGACATCGACCGCTACGTCGAGGTCTGGCGCACGCACCACGGGATGGGGTCGGTCAACCTCATCACCGCCCGGGGCTGCCCGTACCGGTGCAACTGGTGCTCGCACGCCACCTTCGGGCGCACGCACCGGCGTCGCAGTCCGGCCGACTGCGCCGACGAGGTCGCCCACATCGTGGCCCGCTACGCGCCCGATCAGGTCTGGTACGCCGACGACGTGTTCACCATCAGCCACAAGTGGCTCTACGACTACGCCGCGGAACTGCAGCAACGGGGCCTGCGCGTCCCCTTCGAGACGATCTCCCGGGCCGATCGCATGGCCGACGAGCGGGTGCTCGAGACGCTGGCCGCCATGGGCTGCTACCGCATCTGGATCGGGTCGGAGTCCGGCAGCCAGCGCATCCTCGACGCCATGCAGCGCGGCGTGACCGTCGAGCAGGTCCAATGGGCCACCAAGGCCGCCAAACGGCATGGCATCGAGGTCGGCATGTTCCTGATGTGGGGCTACGAGGGGGAGGAGGTGAGCGACATCGAGGCGACCATCGAGCACGTGAAGGCGAGCGATCCCGACGTGTTCTTCACCACGGTGTCCTACCCCATCAAGGGAACCGGCTACTACGACAAGCTGGCCGACAAGCTGGCGGTGACGAGCGACTGGGCGTCGAGCACCGACCGCGACATCAAGGTGCGCGGCCGTCACTCCAGCCGGTACTACCGCCACGCCGACGAGTGGCTGCACGCCGAGGTGGACGCCCATCGTCTGCAGCAGCAGGATCCGGTGGCATCCGCGGCGCGTCGTGCCGATGCGAAGGCGGCGCGCGCCGCGCTGCTGGCCGCCGCCGACGAGGTCGAGGCCTGAGGCGATCCGTGGCCGCCTTCGACGCGCTGGCTGCTGACTACGACGTCACCTTCAGCGAGACGATCCTCGGAGGTGTGCTGCGCGCCCGGGTGCACGAGCGGCTCGCCCACGGCCTGCCGGTCGGCGGGCGGGTGCTCGAGCTGAACTGCGGCACGGGCGTCGATGCGGTGTGGTTGGCCCGGCGCGGCCACTCGGTGCTGGCCACCGACGTGTCCCCGGCGATGGTCGCTCACGCCGCGCTGGCGGCGCGGCGGGCCGGGGCCGCCATCGAGGCGCGCATCGATACCGCGGTGCTGGCGCTCGAGGACCTCTCCGTACTTTCCGGTACGGAGCGACCGTTCGACGCTGCGCTCTCGAACTTCGGGGGCCTCAACTGTGTGGCCGACGTGACAGCGGTGCTCGCCGACCTGGCGGCGCTGGTGCGACCCGGCGGGCGGGCATGGCTGTGCATCATGGGCCCACTGGTGCCGTGGGAGTGGGTGTGGTTCGCCGGCCGGGGGGACTGGTCGTCGGCCCGGCGGCGCCTGCGTCGCAACCCGCGCTGGCGCGGTCTGCCGCTGCAATACCCGACCGTACGTTCGGTGCGGCGGGCCGCGCGTGCGACGGGGTGGGCCCCGGTGCGGGTCGATGGGCTGGCTGCGCTGGTGCCGCCGCCGTTCGCCGAGTCGTTCGCCGGTCGACACCCGAGGCTCGTGGCCGGGCTCGACCGGTTGGAGCGCCGCCTGGCGCACACCGCGCCGGTGGTTTGGACGGCGGACCACTACCTGATCGAGCTGGTGCACCGGTGAGCTCGGCTGGTTGGTGGCTGCACTGCCCCCGATGCGGTGCGGCGCTTGGGGTGGACGCCGCCATCGTACCGGCGGTGGCGGAATCGGTGCAGTGCCGGGGATGTGCCGTGCGGTACCACTGGGTGTGCTTCGGCGCGTCGCACGGGGCGTGGCAGCTGCTTCGGCCGGCCGACCGTGCCACTGCCGAGCGGTTCCTGGCCGACTACACGCACATCCGCCGCGCCGAGGGCCGAGGCAGCGCGGATCCCGCCTACTACCGGAACCTGCCGACGGTGCCCGCCGACGATCCGCTGCGCTGGCAGTGGTCCAGGCGGGAGCGGTCGTGGCGGCACGCCCGCGCCCGTGTGCTGTCGCCGCAGGGGGAGGGCCGTCGCATCGTGGACGTCGGTGCAGGGGTGGGTTGGCTGGCCAACCGGTTGGCCTCCGACGGCCACGATGTCGTCGCCGTCGACGTCTCGCTCGACCCACTCGACGGCCTCGGCGCTGCTCGTCACTACCACGGGGTGTTCCCCTGCGTGCAGGCCCACTTCGACCACCTGCCGTTTGCATCCGGCACGGCCGACATCGTGCTGTTCGACGCCAGCCTGCACTACAGCGTCGACTACGCGGTGACGCTGGCTGAGGCGCGGCGGGTGCTGCGTTCGGGCGGGTGCATCGTGGTGCTGGACTCGCCGATCTATCACCACGACCGCTCCGGTCATCAGATGGTGGCCGAGCGACACGCGGACTTCGAGCGGCGCTTCGGCCGGCGATCGGACACCGTGGCATCGCGGCAATTTCTGACGCCCCATGAGCTGGCGCGGCTGGGTGACCTGCTCGGGCTGCGCTGGGAGCGGTCCCGCCCCTTCTACGGCTGGCGGTGGGCGGCCAGGCCGTGGGTGGCACGCCTGCGGCGGCGACGTGAGCCGAGCCGCTTCGAGCTGTTGGTGGGGCGGGTGTGAGCGAGGAGGTCGAGGGCTGCGACGGTGCCCGGCTGCTGCGCACCTGGCCGCAGCGGCTGGGCATCGTCGTGGGGGTGCTGGCGTCGGTGGTGTGCTTCCTGACCGCCGGGTTGGTGCACGTGGTCGAGGCCAAGGCGTCAAGGGTGCAGCGCATCGCCGTCGGGGACGCGCTGGGCGCGCGCCCGGTGGCCGATCCGGCCGTGGCGCACGTGGCGTCGACCGGGTCCGGTTCCGGTGCGGTGGTGGACGAGGTCGGGTCTCCAGCGGTCAACATCCTCGTTGTCGGGGTGGACGATGCGGATGGTCTGGCCGAGAACGATCGCGTCCGGCTCGGGCGCGATGTCGGTGGTCTGCGATCCGACACGATCATGCTCGTGCGGCTGGATCCCGACACCGGGCTTGCGGCACTGCTGTCCTTTCCCCGTGATCTCTGGCTGCCGCTGGGCGGCGATGGCGGCAATGACCGGATCAACAGCGCGATGCCGCTCGGGGGGCCGGCACTGCTGATCGAGACGATCGGCGAGAACTTCTCGATCGGCATCGATCACTTCGTGCAGGTGGACTTCGCCCAGTTCGAGGCGCTGGTCGACGCCGTCGGCGGGGTGCCGTTCCCGTTCGCCTACCCGGTGCGCGACGACAACAGTGGGCTCTACGTCGGCGAGCCGGGGTGCGTGCTGCTCGACGGATCGCAGGCGCTGAACTACGTCCGATCCCGCTACCTGCAGCGCCTCGTCGACGGTGTGTGGGAGGCGGACCCATCCGCCGACCTGTCCCGCATCCGGCGGCAGCAGGATTTCCTGCGGCGTGCGTTCGCCCGGGCCAAGGAGAAGGGCCTGGCGAACCCGCTGACCGCCAACGCGCTGATCGACGCGGGGATCGGGGCGATCACCGTCGACGAGGGCTTCGGGGCCGACGAGATGCTGGCGCTCGCGCTGCGCTTCCGGGACCTCGATCCGTCTTCGCTGCCCACCTTCGCGCTGCCCACGACACCGGATGTCACGTCGGGGGGCGCGTCGATCCTGCGGCTGCGCGAGGCGGAGGCGCAGCCGGTGCTGGACCTGTTCCGGGGCATGAACCCGTGGTCGCCGACTGCAGTGCCGGTCGGCCTGCAGGGGCTCGGGGCGATGGGGCTCGGGCCCGCGCTGTACGAGGCAGGGTTCGTGCCGGTGGGCGACGACGCGCCGGCGGTGTCGCCGGCGGCCGGACAGAACGAGATCCACCATTCGGCCGGCGACCGGTATCGCGCCGAGCTGCTGTCGGACTGGCTGGACGGTCCGGTGCTGTTGGTGGAGGACGAGGACATACCGGATGGTCTGGTCGTGCTCACCACGGCGGGGCCGGCCCTGCGCGCTCGGAGCGAGAGCCGAACGTCGCAGCCCGCGTGGGCGGAGGCCGCGACGGCCTCTGCGGGCTTCCTGCCCTCCGACGGGGCGTCGGACTGCTAGGCGGCGTCGTCGAGGGCAGCGGGCGGGACCTCGGGCGGCAGGGCCGGGCCGCCTCGCCACAGCCGGTTGGGGGCGGGGGTGCCGGCAGGGGTCTCGTAGACACCGCGGCGGACGCGCACGACCCGACCGGCGTCGGTCTCGTGACCGAGCGCGTCGGCCAGGGCTTTGGCCGGGTAGCGGCCGGCGACGGCGAACCCCAGGCGGTGCAACACCGCGTGCAGGTCGGGGAGGGCGCAGGGACCGAGGCGGGTGAGCAGCGCCAGGCAGGTGGAGCGCAGGCGCCGACCCCACAGGTACTGGGCGGAGCTGGGGACGGGCGGCAGTTGAACGCCGCCATCGGGTGCGGGCTGGCGGCCGCAGCGGTGCAGCGCAGGCCAGAGCCGTCGGCGGTGGTGCTTGAGCTCGAGGGCGGCGTCGCGGCGTTGTCTGGAGAGCCGCAACAGCTGGGCGTCGAGCTCCGCTATGCGGTCGGAGAGGCGGTTGCAGCGCTGCTCGACGGCTCGGCGGCGGGGGCCGATGAGGCGGCCCTCACCGACGATCGGATCGCGGCGTCGATATCCCTCGTCGTCGGCGTGGTGGTCAGCGTGGTGGTGGGCGTTGTCGTCGGCCATGTGGTGCTCGCCTGAGGATGGGCCGGTGTCGGAGGGCCGAAGCTGCCGGGTGGCGAGAGCGGCCCTGAGCTCTCGCCCTGCAGTGTGCCTACAGGGTGTGACACCGAACCCAATGATCACGTTCCGCGCTCATTCGCACGCCAAAAGCGAGCTTCCCCCTCCCTCGGACCGCCCGACCCCGTGCACGTCACAGCGAGTCGCTGGCGATTCGCTGTGACGTGCACGGGTTCAGGGATGGGGTGGAGGGGCGGTGGAGGGAGGGAAGGTGCGGAAGGTGGTGAGAAGAGCTCGCAGAGTGAAGTTTGCCGAGGGGATCGATAGGCTCGGGGCGTCGACCGTCGAGAGGCGCCCTGTCGGGTGCCGGGGAGCACCGCCATGCACGTCCGCACCGCCGTCGCACTCACCGTCGCCGTGCTGCTGCTGCTCGCCGCCTGCGGCGGGAGCGATGAACGCACGCCGTCCGCCGCCGGAGTCGACGTCGGCACCTCGGCGACGGCGGGCGACGAGGTCAACCTCGACGAGGCAGCGGTCAGCGCCCCCGCACAACAGCAACAAGCCGACACCCCCGGCACCCTCGCCCGTGCCTCCGGCGGCGAGCCGGACACCGTCGCCGTCACCCTGCTGCACCTCTACTCCGCCGACAAAGCCACCCCCGGCCCCCCGGTCGACATCTGGGCGCACGACCCCTCCGACGGGACCAAGCTGCTCAAGGTCGCCGGCCCGGTCGCCTACGGCGACCTCGTCGACCTCGACGTTCCCGACCCGTCGTTCGACCCGGTCCTCTACCTCGCCAAGGCCGGCTCCCCCGAACCCGACCGCACCGGCTCGGACCCGAACTCGATCGGGTCCGTTGCCACGCGGCTGCGCCAGGACGGCAAGCGCGCCTTCGTCGCAGTGTTCGACGGCCACGCCGTCGGGTCTGACCCGGCCCCGCTCACCTACCAGACCCAGGACCAGCTGCGCGCCGCTGACGCCTCCGACGCCGGCTGGGTGCTCGTCCAGAACTCGTTGCCCGCCCCGCTCGAGTCCACCTCCAAGGTCGTGCAACTCGACGGTGCGTGCCTCGACTTCTCGCAGTCGAACAACGACAGCCGCAACGCCACCACTGCAGGCGACCATCAGATCGTCCTGCACGACGTCACCGCCGCCGACTGTCCCACCGCCCCCGCCATCGTCAGCGGCCCGTTCACGGCGGAGGACGGCAAGGTCACCCTCGTCTACGTGATCGGCGAGAGCGTCGGGTCGCTCACCCTCGGGTCGACCGCCATCGACAACGGCGCCTGATCAGCACCCGGCGGACCGACTAGAACGGGACGCCGGTCGAAGCAGGAGGACCCGCCATGACGTCGAGCGCAGCCACCGCCACCCCGGGGGCCAAGATGATCTACCTCATCCGGCGGCGGCCGACCGCCACCCGCGAGGAGCTCGTGGCGAACTGGTTCGCCAACCACATGCCCGGCGTGATCGCCGCGCAGCGAGCCCAGGCCGAGCGCAACCGTCTCCACGCCTGGCGGTACATCGCAACCTTGTTCGACGCCACCGTCGACGGTGACCACCCCTGGGACGGCATGGCCCAGCTCTGGTTCGACGAGCCCGTGCCCGCCCCCGCCCAACCGCACGGCACCGAGCCGGCCGACACGTTCCAGCAGAAGGCCGAGCCGTACTCGCCGTGGGCGACGACCGAGTACGTGGTGCTCGACGGCGCGGACCGTCCCGAGCTGGCCATCCAGCCCAACACGCTGAACGCTCCGTTCCCGGCCACCCGCAGCGGCTCCCTGAAGGTCAACTTCCTCGTCGGCGCGGCCGACGGCATCGACTACGACGAGTTCTTCGGGCACTGGCTCACCGTGCACGTCCCCAACGTGCGCGCCGTGATGGAACAGGTCGGCGGCCTTCGCTACGTCGTCAGCCACAGTCTGCAGCCCGAAGGCGCCCCCTTCGCCGGGTTGGCCGAGCTCTACTTCGCCGACGAGGCGGCGTTCAAACGGTTCCGGGCCACGATCCAGCCCGACGGGATGGAGCGCTTCACCGAGACCGGCCGCACGCTGGTGCTGCGCTCCACCACGGAGATGATCGGCATCCCGTGAGCACGACCGAACGGCTCCGGGCGGACCATGTGGTCGTCGGCGGGGGATCGAGCGGCGCCGTCGTCGCCGGCCGACTCGCCGAGGCGGGACGCGACGTGTTGCTCGTCGAGGCAGGACCCGACTACGGCCCCCTCGCCGGCGGATGGTGGCCCACCGAGCTCGTCGATGCCCGCATGCTCGCCACCACCCACGACTGGCACTACGCCGCCGGTCGCTGGACCTTCGAACGCGCCCGTGTGATCGGAGGCTGCTCGGCCCACAACGGCGCCATCGCCGCGGTCGGCCATCGCCGCGACTACGACGCCTGGGGCCTCGACGGTTGGCGAGGCGCCGACGTCGAACCGCTCTACCGCACCGTGCTGGAGCGCATGCGGGTCCGCGCCTACGAGCCCCACGAGGCCGGGCCGTTCCACGCCGCCTGCCTCGAAGCGGCGGCCAGCGCCGGCTGGAGGATCGCCAGTGACCTGTGCGACCTCGACGCCAACGAGTCCTTCGGCCTCGAAACCGTCAACGTCGTCGGCACCACCCGTTGGAACACCGCCTTCGCCTACCTGGATCCGGTGCGCGCCGGCGGCCACCTGCGCGTGCTCGACCGAACGATCGTCGATCGCATCGAACCACGCTCGACGTCGACCGGCATGGCTCGGGTGCACGGCATCCGCAACGGCGAGCGCGTCGAGATCGAAGCCGACACGTTGGTGCTCAGCGCCGGCGTCTACGGCACGCCCGCCATCCTGCAGCGCTCCGGGATCGGCGAGCCCGATCGTCTCGCCGCGGCCGGGGTGCGCGCCACCCATGAGCTGCACGGCGTGGGCGCCGGCCTGCACGACCACCCGATGATCCACGCCGGCCGGCGGGTGAGCTCGACCCTGCAGGGCTGGCTCGACGAGGCGGCCGCCACCGGCTTCCTGCCCGAGGAGCAGACGCTCGGCAAGGCCTGCTCGAGCCAGGCGACCGACGGTCTCTACGACCTGCACGTGTTCCCGGGGTGCGCCTCGAACCAGACCAGCCTGCTGCACGGTCGCATCCTGGTCGAGGTGGCCTGCGTGACGCCGCGCAGCCGCGGGCGCCTCGACATCGCCTCGCCGGATCCCGAGGCGCAGCCGACCATCGACCACGCCTACCTGTCCGATCCCGACGGGTACGACCTCACCGTCCTGCGCGACGGCCTGCAGCTCGCCGAGCAGCTCCTCGAGCAGCCGCCCCTGCGCGCCATCCTCGGTGAACCGTTCGACGTGTTCGACACCGACGAGGCGATCCGGGCGAACGTGGCGCACTACTACCACCCGGTCGGCACCTGCCGCATGGGTCACGACGGTGACCCGCTGGCCGTCTGCGACGCCGACGGTCGGCTCCGTGGCCTCGAAGGCATCGTCGTCGCCGACGTGTCGATCCTGCCCACCATCACCCGGGCCAACACCAACCTGCCCGCGGTGATGATCGGCGAACGCATCGCCGCCACCCTCCTGGGCGCCTGAGCCGTGGACGTGTACGAGCTGTCCGTCGACCTCAAGCCCGGCGTGCGCGACCACGAGCTGGTCGCCGCGCTCGATCGCTACCTCGGCGCGCTCGCCGATGACGGGCGCATCGAGTCGTGGCGGCTGCTGCGGCGCAAGCTCGGCTTCGGCGCCGGCGGCGAGTTCAAGATCCTCATCGAAACCCGTGACCTGGCCCAGCTGGACGACGCGTTCCGGGTCGTGTCCGCCCGCGCAGAACCGATCGAATCCGCCCACGTCGACGTGAACTCGTTGGTCACCAACTTCCAGGCCGCGCTGTACCGCGACTTCCCCGACCCGCACCGCGAGCGCGGCGCGGAGCGGTTCTGATCCTCAGATCGAGAAGTCCTCGGCTGACCACACGCCCTCGCTCGACGGGCGTGGCGCGCCCACCGTCGCCCCCGTCAGCGTGGTCTCCAGACGGTCGACCCGGTCGAGCAGCGCGGTCAGGCTGGTGCCGATGAGATCCGGCATCGAGCCGCCGTTGAGGTCCAACCGGGGCCGATCCGAACCGCTGCCGCTGCCGTTGCCGCCCCCGCTGCCGTTCACCGGCTGCTGCGCGCGGTCCTCCCGCCGGGACAGGATCTGCCCCGGCACGCCGACCACCACCGAACGGGGCGGCACGGCTCGCACCACCACCGCGTTGGCGCCGATGCGGCTGTCCGAGCCGACCTCGATCGGCCCGAGGACCTTCGCGCCGGCTCCGATCGTGACGCGGTCGCCGATGGTCGGGTGACGCTTGCCCTTGCTGAGCGACGTCCCGCCGAGCGTGACACCGTGGTACATCATCACGTCGTCGCCGACCTCGGCCGTCTCGCCGATCACCACGCCCATCCCGTGGTCGATGAACAGCCCCGAACCGATGCGGGCACCCGGGTGGATCTCGATGCCGGTGAACCAGCGCGCGGCCTGCGACAGCGCCCGCGCCGGGAACCGCAGGCCGCGCTTCCACAGCACGTTGGCGACGCGGTGCAGCCAAACGGCGTGCAGCCCGGGGTAGAGCAGCGCCACCTCGAGCGAGGAGCGCGCCGCTGGATCCTGCGCCTTGGCGGCGGCGAGGTCGCGTCGCAGGCCGAGCATGTCAGTCGGCGAGATCGGCGAAGAGTGCCGTCGAGAGGTACCGCTCCCCGAACGACGGGATGATCACGACGATGCGCTTGCCCGCGTTCTCGGGCCGCTTGGCCACCTGCACCGCGGCCCACGCGGCGGCGCCGGACGAGATGCCGACCAGCAGGCCCTCGGTGGCGGCCAGCGCCCGGGCGGTGGCGAAGGCGTCCTCGTTGGCCACCTGGACGACCTCGTCGTACACCTCGGTGTCCAGGATGGCGGGCACGAAGCCCGCTCCGATGCCCTGGATGGGGTGCGGGCCCTTCTGCCCGCCGGAGAGCACCGGCGAACCGGCCGGCTCGACCGCGACCACCTTCAGGCCGGGCTTGCGCTCCTTGAGCACCTGTCCGACGCCGGTGATGGTGCCACCGGTGCCGATGCCGGCGACGACGATGTCGACCGTGCCGTCGGTGTCGTTCCAGATCTCCTCGGCGGTGGTGGCCCGATGGATGGCCGGGTTGGCCGGGTTCTCGAACTGCTGGGGCATGAAGTACTTGGGATCGCTCTTGGCCAGCTCCTCGGCCTTGGCGATAGCACCGCCCATGCCCTCGGGCCCGGGGGTGAGGATGAGCTCGGCGCCGTAGGCCCGAAGCAGCATCCGCCGCTCCTTCGACATCGTCTCCGGCATCGTGAGCACGATCTTGTAGCCCCGCGCCGCACACACCATGGCCAGCGCGATGCCGGTGTTGCCGCTGGTGGGCTCCACGATCACCGTGTCCGGTCCGATGAGGCCATCGCGCTCGGCGGCGTCGATCATCGCCACGCCGATGCGGTCCTTCACGCTGTGGGCGGGGTTGTAGAACTCCAGCTTGGCCAGCACTTCGGCGCCGGCGCCGTCGGTCACCCGCTGCAGGCGGACCAGCGGTGTGTTCCCGACGAGTTCGGTGACGTTATCGGCGATCTTCATGGTGCTCATCCCTGGTCGAGGTTCCCGCCCAACCTTACTCCGACCAAACCGGTCGACATTCAGCGTCGCGCGCCGGTCGCCGCCGAGTTGGCTCAGAGCCCGGCCAGCTCCGGCACGACCTCCGCCGCCAACCACTCGGGAACGTCATCGCGCTCGTGGCAGAAGTGCTCGAAGACGATCTCCTCCAGGCCGAGCTCGGCGAAGCGGCCGCAGCGGTCGATCAGCTCCTCCTTCGACCCGGTGAAGACCCGAGGCCGTCCGCCGTCCTCGTTCAGGTCCGACGGTTGCATGCCCGAGCCGTAGGCGAACATGTCGATGGCGCGCCGGGCGACCAGCTCGCGCAGCGCCTCGTCCGGCCCGGCGGTGGTGAACAGCAGCATGGAGCGCCGGATGGTCGACGGGTCGCGGCCGATGCGGGCGCAGTGCTCCTCCAGCCGGGTGACGTTGGCGGCGTACTCGTCGGGCTTGTGGTACGTCGCGTTCCACTCGTCCGCGTAGCGGGCCACCGTGGCGAGCGTCCGCTGCGGGCCGGCCCCGCCGATGAGGATGGGCGGCCGGCCGGCGGGCGGGTGGGGCCGGGAATCGGTCCCGTCGAGCCGGTAGTAGCGGCCCTGGTAGGAGCCGGGGGTGTCGTACCACAGCACCTTCATCAGCTCGATGGCCTCGGCCAGACGGTCGTAGCGCTCGCCGAGGGGCGGGTAGCCCAGCCCGTAGGTGCGGTGCTCGGCCTCGAACCAGCCGACACCGAGGCCCATCACGAAGCGCCCGCTCGACAGCGCGTCGAGCTGCTGCGCCATGCGCCCCACGTTGACCGGCTCGCGGAACGTCACCGGCGACACCAACGGCCCGAAGCGCAGCGTGGTGCTCTCCATGGCCGCCGCCACGAAGGACAGGTACACGTCGATGGCGTCCTTCTGGTAGCCGTTGTAGTAGTGGTCCGACCGGAACAGCGAGGTGAAGCCGAGCCGCTCCGCCAGTCCCACGACGTGCCTCCACCGGTCCCAGGACAACGGTGTGGCCTCGCCCACGATCATGCCGACCTTCACGCCGTCCTCCCGGGTCCGTTCGCAGCGGCCCGATCCTACGGTGACCGCTCGAAATCCCGTGGCTCCCGCTGCAGGGCGAGCCGGTAGGTTCCCCTGCCGTGCAGCAGCGCTGGCCGTTCTTCGGGCGTGAGCGGGAGCTCGACCTCGCCCGCGCCCGCCGCGACCCCGGCTGGGGCGGCGTCCTGCTCAGCGGACCGCCGGGGGTCGGCAAGTCGCGGCTCGCCGGTGAGCTGCTCCGCCGGGCCGAACGCGACGGGCTGCCCACTGCGACCGTCGTCGGGCTGGCCCACGCCCAGGCGATCCCGCTCGCCGCCGTCGCGCACCTCCTGCCCACCGATCTCGGGCGCCTGGGTGCGGCGGGGGCGGACACCCCGCCGGCTGCGCTGTTCCTGCTGGCCCAGGGCGCGCTGCGCGAAGCGGCGGGGGAGCACCGCCTCGTCGTGCACGTGGACGACGCCGACCTCCTCGACGGGTTCTCATCGGCGCTGCTCGCATCGCTCGTCGTCGCCGGGGTCGCCGTCCTCGTCGCCACGCTGCGCACCGGCGAGACGGCACCGCCCGTCGAGCAGCTGTGCCGCAGCGGTTCGATGCTGCACCTGCCCCTCGAGCCCCTGGAGGAGGAGTCGGTGGCGGCGATCGTGCACGCCGTGCTCGACGGTGCCGTCGAGCCGCTGACGCTCGACGCGTTGCAGCGTGCCTGCCTGGGCAACCCGTTGGTTCTGCGGGAGTTCGTCGAGCACGCGCTCGCCACCGGCGCACTGGCCCGCCGGGCGGAGCGCTGGGAGCTGGTCGGGCCGTTGCCGTCCACCACCACGCGGCTGGCCGATGTGGTGGGCAGCCGGTTGGCGTCGTGCGACGAGGCGGAGCAGCGGATCATGGCCGCCCTCGCGGTGGCCGGGGCCCTGCCGATGGCGATGGCGACAGCGATGGCGACGGCGACGGCGACAGACACGGCGATCGCCGCCGACGGGCCGGCGCTCGCGTCGGGGGGCTCCGCCGGTGCCGACGCCGTCGACCGGCTGGTAGCGGCCGGGCTGGCGCGTCCCCGCCGCGACGGACGGCGCCTGCAGCTGATCATCGGCCACCCGATCTACGGCGAGGTGTTGCGGGCCGGCCCGGCGGCCCATCGCCTCTTCGACGTGGGCCGCCGACTCGCCGATGCGCTCGAGGAGCGAGGTGCCCGCCGCCGCGACGACGTGCTGCGGGTCGCGCAGTGGCGCCTCGACGCAGGGCAGCTGCCCGCCGCCCCGGCGTTGGTGCGTGCCGCGCAGTTCGCCCTCGCCGCCCACGACCAGCGGTTGGCCCGGGCCTTCGTCGATGCCCTGGGTACCGGGCCCGCCGACGTCGAGGTCCTCCGGCTGCGCGCCGAGCTCGCCTTCGTCGAGGGCCGCGCCGAGGAGGTCGAGGCGTTGTGCGCGCAGCTCATCGCCGAGCCGCTCGACGAGGCGACGCGGGTGGCGGTGACGCGGCGGCGAGCGCAGAACCTGTTCTTCGGCCTCGGCGATCCCCGGTGCGTCGAGGTCAACGAGGATGCCCTGCGGGTGGTGACCGACCCGGCGTTGCGTGGCGCGGTGCAGGCCCACCAGTCGACCCTGCTGGCGGTGAGCGGGGCGTCGGCGGCGGCACTGCAGGCCGCCGCCCCGCTGCTCGACGCGACCGATCCCCGCACGCGCCTGGAAGCGGCCATGGGCGCGTCCCTGGCCCAGGTCATCCTGGGCGTCGGGCCGTCGACCCTCGCGCTGGTCGAGCGCAGCCTGGCCGAGATCGAGCGCGTCGGCCCGGTGCTGGGGATGCTCGGACCCGGCTCGCTGGTGTTCAACCACGTGCTGGCGCTCGTCGGGATGGGCCGCCTGGCCGACGCCGTGGTGCGCGGTGGCCGCGCTCTCGCCGAACAGGAGGTCGATGCCGGGCCGTCGACCGGCATGCTGGTCGAGCTGGCGGTGGTCCGGGCGCTGGTGTTGAGCGGCCGGCTCGACGAGGCCGTCGACGGGGCGGTGGAGGTGGCGGAACGGGCCGCCCGCCAGGAGCTGGCCAACCACGAGCGCTGGGCCCGGGCGCTCGCCGCGCTCGCCCTCGACGGTCTCGGCGATCACGACCGGGCGGCGGTGCAGCTGCGCAGGGTCGACGAGTTGGAGCCGGCCCGCGGGCTGTTCCGCGTCGACATCGACCGGGCCCGCGCCCATCACCTGGCCGCCGCGGGGGCGCTCGGCGCGGCGCGCGCCGCCTGCCTGCGCAGCGCCGAGGGATGTGAGCGGTTGGGCATCGTCACCGGCGCGGCGCTGGTGTACTTCGATCACGCCCGCTTCGGCGACGCGTCGGTGGCCGGACGCCTGCGGACCCTGACCGCCGGGTGCGACCAGCCGCTGGTGCGGGCGCTCGTCGCCGCGGTGGATGCGATGGCGGCGGACGACGGCGCGGCGCTCGAGGCGGCGGCGGCCGGGCTGGATGCGGTGCAGCTGCGGCCGGCGGCGATGGAGTGGTGGGTCCTCGCCGCCGACGCCTGGCGGCGGGCGGCCGTCCCGGCTGGGGCTGCCCGTGCCCTGAGCGAGGCGGCGCGTCTCGCCACGGGCGCTCCGCTGCTGCACAGCCCGATCCTCGACGTGCCGCGGTCGGTGGCGGCGACGCTGACCCGCCGGGAGCAGGAGGTCGCCCTGCTGGCGGCGCGCGGCCTGTCCTCGCGCCAGGTGGGCGAGAAGCTGTTCGTATCGGCGCGCACGGTGGAGACCCACCTGCAGCGGGTGTACGGCAAGCTCGGGGTCACCTCCCGCGGGCAATTGGCCGCCGCGCTGGGTCTCGCCCCCTCCTGATCGTCGGATCTGCGTAGGTCCTACGGACGCCGGCCCGTGCGGGATCGGCCATCGTTGTCCACGAGCGGCGTCGGGCCGGTCGCCGGCAGGGCCGTCGGCGGGGCCGCAGGCCGGGTTGTACCACGTGGTACAGGTGGTGTCTTATGTACCAGATGGTACAGGTGGGATTGGAGGGTGCGGCGATGGCGGATGGCGGTCCGTGGACGTTCCTGGTCACCGACATCGAGGGCTCCACCGTGCTGTGGGAGCGCGATCCGGAGGCCATGAAGCTGGCGCTGGAGCGCCACGACGACCTGTTGCGCGCCTGCGTGGTCGAACACGGCGGGGTCGTGTTCGGCACCCGCGGCGACGGTCTCGCCGTCGTGTTCGACGCGGCCGCCGCCGCCGTGCTGGCCACGCTGGAGGCGCAACGCCGGCTGGCAGCCGAGGCGTGGCCCGGTGAGCGGCCGATCCGGGTGCGCATGGGCCTGCACCGTGGTCCGGCCAGCCCCCGCGACGGCGACTTCTTCGGACCCCACGTGAACCTGGCGGCCCGGGTCATGAGCGCAGCCGGCGGCGGTCAGGTGCTGGCCACCGCTGCGGTGCGCGATGCAGCGCAGGCCACGCCGCCCGGCGACGTCCGCTACGAACCGCTCGGCCGGTACCGGCTGCGCGGGATCGAGACGCCGGTCGAGCTGTTCGGCGTCCACCCGTCGACGACGCCGTGGGACGGCCGTCCCATCAACGCCTCACCGCAGCGCCGCACCAACCTTCCCGCCGAGGGCTCGGTGCTGATCGGGCGCAACGAGCTGCTCGACCGGGTGGGCGGACTGCTCGAGCGGCACCGGCTGGTGACGCTGTGCGGCGCGGGCGGGATCGGCAAGACGGCGCTGGCCGGCGCGGTGGCGGCGCGGGAGCTGGCCCGCCGGCGCGACGGCGTCTGGTTCGTCGACCTCGCCGCGCTGGACCGCGTCGGGTCCCCCGAGGGTGGCCGGCCCGAGCGGCCCGAGCCGTCCGCCGGGTCGGCCGGGTCGGCCGGGTCGGCCGACGTCGTGCTCGACCTGGGCGCCACCGCCCTGCGGGTCCCGCCCGGCCCCCACCGCCGGCCGGCGGAGGCGCTGACCGACTGGCTGGGTGGCCGGGAGCTGCTCATCGTGCTCGACACCTGCGAGCACCTCGGCGCCGCGGTGCACGCCGCGGCGACGCTGCTGCTGGATGCCGGCCCCGGGGTGGGCCTGCTCGCCACCAGCCGGGCCCGACTGCGCCACCGTCACGAACAGGTGGTCGAGGTCGCGCCGTTGAGCGCCGGTGCCGCCAGGGCGTTGTTGTGCGAACGGGCGGCGTTGCTCGACGCCACCCCCGCCACCGACGCCGAGCTGGCGGCGCTCGAGGCCCTGTGCGCCCGGCTGGACGGCCTGCCGCTGGCTATCGAGCTGGCCGCCGCGCAGCTGAGGTGGATGGCGCCGGCCGACCTGCTCGACCGCCTCGACCAGCCGCTCACGACCGCCGCGCACCGTACCGGCCGGCACGGCTCGCTCCAGGCGGCCATGCAGTGGTCCCATCGCCTGCTCGGCCCGACCGAACGCACTGTGCTGCGGCGGCTGTCGGTCTTCTCCGGAGGTGTGGACCTCGGTGCCGCCGAGGCGGTGTGCGCAGGAGAGGGCATCGACGCCGGCGCGGTCCGCGCCGCGCTGGCCGCCCTCGTCGAGCAGTCCCTGGTGTCGACGCGGCGCACCGCCCACGGCATGCGCTACCGGCTCCTCGACCCGATCCGGCGCGCCGCGGCGGAGCGGCTCGACGCGGCCGGGGAGAGCGGCACGCTCGCCCGGGCTCATGCCGAGCACATGGCCCGGGCCGCGGCGCGGGCCGACGACCTGGTCCACAGCCCGCGGCAGGCCGAAGGCGACGCGGTGTTCGACGCCGACTGGGACAACATCCGCGCCGCGCACGACTGGGCGGTGAGCGAGGACGACGCCGCGCTGTCCGGCCGCATCCTCGCCGCAGCCGAGCAGCACGCGTACTACCGGGTACGCCACGAGCTCGGGGCGTGGGCCCACCGGTCCATCGAGGGCTGCACCGTCCCGCCCATCGTCGCGCACGCCATCGCCTGCCGTTGGTCGGTCCTGGCCGGGGACTACGCTGCCGCGCTGAGCCACGGCGAAGCCGGCGTCGCCGCCTGGCGGGCACGTCGAGGGGACGCGGCCGACGGGGACCCCCTCGACCTGCTCGGTGCCGCCGGGTGCTGGGCGATGCTGGCCCACTGCCACACCATGAGCGGGCGGGCGGGTGACGCGGTGCGCGCCGCGGAGGAGACCGAACGCCTCGCAGCGCGGCTCGACGACGAGCGCGGTCGGCAGCTGGCCCGCTTCGCCCGCAGCTTCTCGGGCCTGGCCGATGACTGGCCGTCGGTGCGCGCCGCGCGGCGGGCGCTCATCGAGGCCCAGGAGCGGTACGGATCGCCGCGCATGCGGGCCAACGCCGCCGTGCAACGGGCCATGCTGGCCCGTATGGAGGACCCGCCGGACCTTCACGGCGCGCTGGCGTTGTGCCGCGCCGGTGCCGAGCTGGCCCGACCGGCCGGCTCCGTGTTCGACGAGGCGCAGTCGCTCATCATGGCCGCTGCGCTGGCCACCACCCTGGGGACGCCGGATGCCGCCGAGGACTGCATCGAAGCGCTGTCCTTCGTGCGACGCACCGGGTACGGGGTGTTCCTCGGCAGCGCGTTCGGCGCAGCGGGCCGGGCGCTCGCCGCCGCGGGAGCGTTGCGGGCGTGCGCGGTGGTGTTCGGCCACACCCGCGAGCACCATCGCTTCGACGCAGCGGGCATCTTCGGGTCCCAACCCGTCGACGAGGTGCCCGTGGTGCTCGCCGCCGACCCGGAGGCGCGCGCCGCTATCGCCAGGGGCGCGGCGATGGAGCGCCGGGCCGTGCTCGATCTGGCCATCGACGCGTTGCACGCCACCAGGACGGCGGCGTCCTCCGACAATGCTGCGGGGGCCCGATGAGCTCGGGGTTGGCCGCCCGCTCCTTCGCCGGGTTCGCCGACGGGCTCGATCCGGTGGCGCTCGAGGCGGTGCGTGCCGCCGGGAGGGTCCAGCGGGTCGCCAAGGGGACGACCTTGTTCTGCGCCGGGGACGAGGGCACCGAGGTGTTCGTCATCCTCGCCGGTATGGCCAAGGTGACCACCTGGGCGCCCAACGGCCGCGAGGTGGTGCTCGACGTGGTCGAGGCCGGGGCGTTGCTCGGTGAGCTGTCCGTCATCGACGGCGGGCCGCGCACCGCCACCGTCGTCGCCCTCGACGCGGTCGAGGTGCTGGCGGGGACCGCGGCCCGGTTCCGAGCGCTGCTGGCCGACCATCCGACGCTGAACGCGGCGCTGCTGGACCTGCTGGCGGCGCGGGTGCGCGTCGCCACCGAGCGCCAGGTGGAGCTCGGTGCCAACGATGCGCTGGGCCGGGTCTGCCGGCTGCTGATCGACCTCGACGAGCGATACGGCAACGATGCGGCTCCCGGCGGAGGCTTCGTCGTGCCGCTGTCCCAGCAGGACCTGGCCAGCTGGGCCGGGCTGTCCCGCGATGCGTTCGTCAAAGCGCTGCGCGCCGTGCGGGTGCTCGGCTGGGCCCGTCTCGACGGGCGCCGCGCCGTGCTGTGCGAGCGCTCCGCCCTCGAACGCCGCGCCGTCGGCTGACCGACGTGGCCGCACGGTCGGCGGGCAGATGTCCGCCGGCTCGGCCGCTCCCGGCCCGGCGAACCGCCCCTTGATCGAGCCGGCACGGCGTTGATACGTCTCGACGCTGCTGATTCGTCCGCAGCGGACGGGGCCCGGTGGGGCGCATCGTCGGGCCATGTTGGGAAGACTCGGCCATCTCCTGTCCCGCCGGTACCGGGCCGTGCTGCTGTGCACGCTCCTCGCGGTGCCCGTGCTCGGCGTGCTCGGCGGTGGGGTGCAGCGCCACCTCTCCGTCGGCGGCTTCGTCGACGGCGACGACGAATCGGCCCGGGTCGCCTCGCAGCTGGAGCGATCGTTCGGTACTGCGGCGCCCAATGAGGTGTTCGTCGCCACCGCGCTCGCGGGATCGGTCACCGACGAGGCGAACACGCAGGCCGGCCGGGACCTCGTCGAGGAGCTGCGTCGCCAGCGCGGCGTGGCCGAGGTGCTGTCGCCGTGGACGTTGGGTCACCTGCCCCCGGGGGCGCCCAACCCGCTCGTCTCCGAGGACGGCACCCGCGCTGTGCTGGCGCTGCGCCTGCCCGGGGGCGAGGACGGCCAGCGGCGCACCGCCGAGCAGCTCACCGCCTTCCACGGCGAGCGGCACGGCTTCCGCCTGCTCGCCACCGGACCGGCCGAGATCGGGCGGCAGGCGGCCGAGCAGGCTGAGCGGGACCTGCTGCGCGCCGAGCTGATCGCCGCGCCGCTCACCCTCGTCGGACTGCTGGTGGTGTTCCGCGGCTGGCGGGCGGCGCTGCTGCCGCTGGGCGTTGCCCTCGTCGCGGTGCTCGGCACCTTCTGCGTGCTGCGCCTGCTCGCCTCGATGACCACGGTCTCGGTGTTCGCCCTGAACCTGACCACCGGTCTCGGGCTCGGCCTGGCGGTGGACTACAGCCTGTTGCTGCTGGCCCGATTCCGGGAGGAGCGCGGCGCCGGCCTCGAGGTCGGCCCCGCCGTGCACCGCACCATGCAGACCGCCGGGCGCACCGTGCTGTTCAGCGCGGTGACGGTGGCGCTGTCGCTGCTCGCACTGCTGGCCATGCCGGTGCCGTACTTGCGCTCGTTCGCCTACGCCGGGGTGAGCGTGGTGGCCATCGCCGCCGGCGCCGCTCTGGTGGTGGTGCCCGCAGCGCTGTTCGCCTTCGGTGGCCGGCTGGGTCGCCGGCAGGCCGGCCACGGCGGCGGGTGGGCCCGCCAGGCCCGCCGGGTGATGGCCCGGCCGGTGCTGTGGGCCTGCGTGGTCACCGCGGTGCTGGTGGCGGCGGGCGCCCCGTTCCTCGGCGTGCGGGTGGGGCGCATCGACGACCGGATCCTGCCGGCCGATCAAAGCGCCCGCGTCGCCGCCGACCAGCTGCGCACCCACTTCCACTACGGGGAGTTCAACCCGATCACGGTGGCCATGCCCTGGATCGACGGCGGCGACGAGGTGACGTTGCATCGCGCCGTGGACGAGGTGCTGCGCGTCGAGGGTGTGGCCCGGGTCGACTCCGCCCTCGGCTTCTCCATACCGGGCCGTACGATCCCGCCGACGGCCTACCACCAGCGCTTCCTCGGGCCGCCGGGCGCGGGGACGTGGCTCAGCGTCACCACGCCGCACGACCCCGACTCCGACGAGGCGAAGGCCGTGGTGCGGGCCATCCGCGGGCTCGACCCCCGGCTCGGGGTGTCCGGCACCACCGCTTCGGTGCTCGACGCCGTCGCCGGCGTGCGCGCCCGGGCGCCGTTGGCCGCCGCCGTCATCGCCCTCACCACCGTCGTCCTGCTGTTCGTGATGACCGGGAGTGTGGTCGTGCCGTTGAAGGCCCTCGCCCTCAACCTGGTTAGCCTGACGGCCACGTTCGGGGCGCTGGTGTGGGTGTTCCAGGACGGTCACCTCGGCGGCCTGTTCGGCGTCACCGCCACCGGCCGGCTCGACGTGTTCACGCCGATCCTCATGTTCTGCGTCGCGTTCGGGTTGTCGATGGACTACGAGGTGTTCCTGCTCGCCGCCATCAAGGAGCACTACGACCACCACGGCGACAACGCCGCGGCCGTCGTCCACGGCCTCGGCCGCAGCGGCAGCCTCGTCACCGCGGCGGCGGCACTGCTGACCATCGTGTTCGTCGCCATCGGCACCTCGGGGGTGGCGACGGTCAAGATGATCGGGCTCGGACTCGCGGTCGCGGTGCTGATCGACGCCTTCCTCATCCGCGCCACCCTGGTGCCGGCGCTCATGCGGCTCACCGGCGGCTGGAACTGGTGGGCGCCGCGACCGCTGCGTCGCCTGCACCTGCGCTACGGCTGGTTCGAGCCGACGCCGCTCGAGTTCGCCACGCCGGACCGCCGTCCGCTGGCCGCTCGGGACCTGGCCGTGCAGACCCTGCTCGGCCACCCGATGTTCGCCCGGTGCGGGCCGCGTGAGCGGGCGATGGTGGCGCGCCACATCGACACGGTCGCCGTGCCTCCCGGGGCGCTGCTCACCTCCGAGCAGCGCGAGGCGCCGGGCCTGCTCGTGGTGCTGAGCGGCTCGGTGCTCGTCGAACGCAACGCCATGGTGCTCACCGTCATGGGCCCCGGTGGCTCGCTGGGCGAGGAGGCGGGTTGGCGCGGCGGCTGCTCGCCGGTCACCGCGGTGGCCGGTCGTGACACCGAGCTGGCCTGCGTCGGCGCTCGCGCGCTGCGCCTGCTGGCACGTGACCTTCCGCTGTGCGCCACCCCGTCGACCGGCACGCCGCGGCCTGCCGCCAACCTGGAGGTCTTTCGATGAGCGCGCCGAGCGGATGGATCGAGGTGGCGGTCGGGGGGCTGGCCGCGTGGCTGCGGCGGGCCGGCCCGGGGGACGGGCCGGCGGTGCTCGAGCTGTACGAGTCGCTTGGCGATACCTCGCGGTATGCCCGCTTCGGTCAGGCCACCCCGCGGTTGACCGCCACCCTGCGCCGAAGCCTCACCGACTTCGGGCCCGACCCGCTGTGGCTGGCCTTCGACGGCGCTTCGGCGGGGCGCTGCGTGGGCGAGGCGCGGGTGGTCCGCTCCCGCCACGGCGGCCCGGCGGAGCTGGCCATCACCGTCGCCGACGCGCACCAGGGTCACGGGCTGGGCGCGGTGCTGGGTGCGCTCGCGCTGGCCGACGCCGATGCCGGGCCGATCACGGTGACCATCGCGGCGGACAACGGGCCCGCCCGGCGCCTCGCCGCCCGTGCCGGGGTGGCGCTGCGCTGGCAGGACGGGGCGCACGTCGGTCGGGTCCGTCAGGGCCCTCCGCACCCCTACGATCTTGGGTGTGCATCCTGACCGACCCGCATCGGTGCCGCCCGCCCCGGCCGAGGCGATCGTGCCGCCCGGCCCCGCCCGGCGGCGGGCTTGGCGGCTGGCGGCCGGGGAGTGGACCAGGTGGCTGGACAGCTCCATCCCGGTGCCCGGCACCGGGCGCCGCGTCGGTTGGGACGGTGTCATCGGCTTGATCCCCGGGGTCGGGGACGTCGCCGGGTTCGCCCTGGCCATGGCCGTGGTGAGCCGCGGTGCCCTGCTCGGCGTGCGGGGCTGGACGCTGGCCCGGCTCGTCGTCGTCGCCCTGGCCGATGCGGCGGTGGGGGCCATCCCGTTCGTCGGGGTGGTCCTCGATCTCGTGTTCAAGGCCAACGAGCGCAACCTGGCGGCGATCGACCGGTATGCGGTCGATCCCGATGCGGTGGAGGCGCAGAGCCGCCGCATCGTGGTGGGCCTCGGCGTCGTGGTGCTGGCGCTGGTAAGCCTGCTGGCGGCCGGTGCCGTGGCGCTGGCCAGCCTGGTGCTCCGCCTCCTCTGAGTCGCCCGCCGCTATCGGGGGCGCCGTGGTGGCGGCTCGATCCCGAGCTCGGTGGCGCGGCGGCGAGCCTCGTCCCCAGCGTCGGCGGCGGCGGCGTGGCCGGCGCGGCTCCGCTCCAGCGCGGCACCGGCGTGCTCGGCAAGGGCCCGGGCGGCGCTCAGCGCCGCCTCGGCGTCGGTGACCGCGGCCGCCGCCTCGGCGAACGATGCCGTGGCCGCCGCCAGTTCGGCGCGGGCCGCCGCCTCCGCCCCCTCGGCCGTCCTCAGCGCCTCGGCGGCCACCTCTCGGGCATCGGCCAACGCCCGCTCGGCCTCCCGGGCTGCGTCGGCCTCCCGGGCTGCCGTGGCGGTCTGCATCTCGGACCCCGGCTCCGCCGTACCCGGCGGTGCCGGCCGCGACCGGTCGGGCGCCGGCAGTTCGGGCACGGCGAAGCCGGCCAGCAGCTCCAGGGCGGCGGGCGCGTCGGGCACCTTGGCCAGCCGACCGGCCCGTAGCTGCGCCGCCGCTGACTCATCGAGGGAGACCGCCTCGGCGAGGCGCCACAGCTCCTCACGGGCGCTGTCGGTCGGACGGCCGGCGTCGCGCAGGACGGCCAGCGCGGCGTCGACGAGGCGCTGCACGGCACGGCGCCGCTGCGCGCTCGCCTCGCGCAGCGCGGCGCCGGTCCCGTCGTGCAGCGCGGCACCCTGGGCGTCCACCAGCGCCCGCCCGGCACGGATCAGCTCGTCGAGCACCGCCGGATCGTCGCGGGCGACGCGATCCGCCGCCCACGGTGCCGCGCCGGGCCGGGGCAGCTTCGCCACCGCGTTCGCCTCGTCGCGGCGCTTCTCGGCCCGCAGCGCCTTGACCAGCGCGGTCCGCTCGACCACGAACTGCTCGGGTGGCCCGGCGTAGAGCGCGTCGATTCGTTGGTCGAGGTCGGTGCCCGGTTGGTTCACCGGCCCGCGCTCACGGCCGGAACTGCAACGGCCGAGGGGTCAACGCCGCCGGCTGCGATACCCGGCGGTATGCGGTTTCGACCCATTCGCACACCAGCCGGCGGGTGTCGCGGGGATCGATCATCTCCTCCATCTGGAAGCGCATGAGCGGTCCCAGCGGGCCGCGGGCGCTCTCGATGCGGGCCTCGAGCTCGGCCCGCAGGGCGGCGGGATCGGCGGCCTCGGCCAGCTGCCGCTTGTAGGCGGCCTCGATGCCGCCCTCGGGCGGGATGCCGCCCACGTCCGCTGCCGGCCACACCACCCGGGCCGACGGCTGGGACCGGGGTGTGGCGTAGTTGTTGCCCGCCACTCCGAAGCTGCGCCGCATGATCACGGTGAACATGGGGATCTGGGCCTGGGCGAAGGCGATCATCCACTCGCCGCCCTTGCGGATCGTGCCGGCCCGCTCGTGCTCGATGCCCACCGCGAAGCCGGGGTTGTCCACCAGGTTGAGCAGCGGCAGGTGGAACAGGTCGCACAGGTCGATGTGCCGACGCAGCTTGTCGCAGCCGTCCGCGGTGAGCGCCCCGCCGTTGACGTGGCGGCTGTCGGAGGCGATCACCCCCATCGGGTGACCGTTGAAGCGCACGAACCCGGTGACCTGGTCGGTGCCCCACAGGCTGCCGATCTCGAAGAACGATCCCCGGTCGGCCATCAGCTCGATGGCCCGCCGCACGTCGAAGGTGGTGGTGCGCTTGCGGGGGATGAGCCCGAACAGCTCGTCGTCGCGACGATCGGCGGGATCGGACGGGTCGGGGGCCAGCACCGGGGGCGTGTCGTACACGCTGGCGGGCAGGTAGGACAGGAACCGGCGGGTCATCTCCGCCGCCTCCTCCTCGCTCTCGGCCAGGTTGTCCACCGAGCCGTTGCGGCAGTGGATGCGCCAGTCGCCGAGGTCCTCCTTGGTCACGTCGTAGCCCATGGCGTGGGACACCACCGGCGGGCCGGCCACGAACAGCTGGGCGATGTCGCGCACCATCACCGAGAAGTGCCCGAGGACGGCCTTGGCCGCCCCGATGCCGACCACGCTGCCGAGCAGCATGTTGACCACGGGGACCGTCGCCAGCTGCTCGGCGTACTGGGTGGAACCCAGGTGGCCGGGCAGGAACGAGCCGCCCCCGCCCGAGACGCGGGGCCGCCCGGCGGTGATGGCGCCGGAGGACTCCTTGGCCGCGCTCTCCCCGTCCTTCTTCTGTTCGGGGACCATGGCGGCCACGCTGCCTCCGCCCGAGGAACCGTCGAGCAGGCGGATCGACGGGACCCGCAGCTCGGTCGACAGGCGGTCGAGGTGGAAGCTCTTGGCCCCGATGGCGCCGTCGGCGTGCCCGCCCCGGGAGGTGAAGTCGTCGGCGCAGACGATGACCGGACGTTGGTCGATGGTGCCGGAGCCACCGACGTGGTTGGCGGGGGTGAAGGCGGCCACCGCGCCGTCCTCGTCGTAGGTGGCGAAGCCCGCCAGGCTGCCGACCTCGCGGAAGGTGCCGTCGTCGAGCAGCAGGGCGATCCGCTCCCGGCAGGTGAGCTTGCCCCGGCTGCGCTGGCGCACCACGCCGGGCTCCATCGAGGTGGGGGCCAGCCGCTCGGCGGCGAGGCCCTGCAGCGTCGCGACCTCCTCCAGCAGGGGTGCCCACGAGTGCTCGCCGCCGGGCAGGGCGCCCGACGCCTCGGGCGCGCCGGCTGCGGATTCGGCCGGGATCAGCGCCGCCAGGATCTGACCGGCGGCGACGATGTCGCCGGGGTGCAATGCCTGCACCGCGGCCACCGTGCCGGCGCACGGGGCGGTGACCAGGGTCTCCATCTTCATGGCACTGATGACGAGCAGCGTGTCCCCGGCGGCCACCACGCCGCCGGGCTCCGCCCGCACCAGCAGCACGGAGGCGTCCATCGGGCAGCTCACCGGGCGCTGGCCGGCCTCCACGGTGATCGCCGGGACGGGTGTGGCCACCACGCCGGCTTCGCCGGACGTCGCGCCGAGCAGGCCGGACGCGGCGCCGCCGGAGCCCAGCTTGGCCGCCTGCTCATCAAGGAAGGCGAGGGCGGTGCCCCGGCCGTCGTCGCTCGGGCTGAGGAGCTCGGGCGCTTCGGTGAACAGCGTCGTGCGGGCGTCGCCCCCTCGCACCGCGGGGTGGGCCAGCACGGCGAGCAGCGAGGCGATGTTGGTCGGCAGCCCGGCGACGTGGAACTCGCCGAGCGCCCGGGCGGCTCGGTCGACGGCGGCGTCGATGCTCGACCCGGCGCCGGTGGTGGCGATCACCTTGGCCAGCAGCGGGTCGAACTGGGGCGGTGGGCGCAGCCCGCTGTAGCCGCAGCCGTCCACACGGATGCCCGGCCCGGACGGTTCCCGGTAGGCGCCGATCGTGCCGACCCCGGTGGCGACGACGCGGGCCTGCACCGCGAAGCCGCGCGGCGCCGGCACGTCGGCCTGGTCGGCGAGGCCGAGCTCGGCCAGGGTGGCCCCGGCGGCGATGCGGAACTGCGCTTCCACGATGTCGAGGCCGGTCACCTGTTCGGTCACGGTGTGTTCGACCTGCAGGCGCGGGTTGCACTCGATGAAGAAGTGCTCGCCGGTCTCGGGGGTCACGAGGAACTCGACCGTGGCGGCGTTGGTGTAGTCGGCGGCGCCGACGAGGGCGAGCGCGTCGTGCAGGATGCGCCGGCGCAGCCCGCTGTCGAGACCGGGCGCGGGGGCGATCTCGATGACCTTCTGGTTGCGCAGCTGCACCGAGCAGTCGCGCTCGTGCAGGTGCACGGCGCGGCCGGTGGCGTCGGCGAGGATCTGCACCTCGATGTGGCGGGGACGGGTGATCAGACGCTCGAGGAAGACCGAGCCGTCGCCGAACGCGGCCTCGGCCTCGCTGCTGCAGCGTTCGAACGCCTCGGCCAGCCCGGCCGCGTCGTGCACGGCGCGCATGCCCCGCCCCCCGCCCCCGGCCGCCGCCTTGAACATCACGGGGTAGCCGATGCGGTCCGCCAGGTCCTGGGCTGCCTCCACGCCGCGCAGGGGACCATCACTGCCGGGCACGACGGGGATCCCGGCCTGGCTGGCCATCACGCGCGCGCGCGCCTTGTCTCCCATGAGGCGGATCGCCTCGGGCGACGGTCCCACGAAGACGATGGAGTGCGCCCGGCACACCTCGGCGAAGCCGGCGTTCTCGGCCAGGAACCCGTCGCCGGGGTG
>JADLEF010000095.1 GCA_020846295.1 Acidimicrobiales bacterium | reverse complement strand
GAACCGGTCGGTGACCGCGCCGATGTCGATCCCGTCCCCGCTCATGCTCGGACCTGCGGCGGATCGGTCCACGCCGCGACGATCTCGGCGGCGATGCGTTCGGGGTCCTGTTGCGGGCCGAAGTGGCCGAGGTCCTCGTGGCGGATCAGGCGGGCCCGTGCCAGCCGCTGCACCACGCCGGCGGCGAACGATGACGGCGAACCCGGCTCCCGCGGCCCGGCGGCGACGGTGACCGGAACCGCGATGGCGTCGAGGCGTTCGTAGAGGCCGTGGCGGCGGCCCAGCCGGTCCAGCTCGGACTCGTCGACCTTGGGGCAGGCCAGGGTGACCGCGCCGGGCGGCTCCGAGCCGCCGGTGACGGGGACGAAGCAGTGCTGCAGGTAGGCCTCCAACGACGCCGGGTGGAAGGTGTCGAACGGTGCCTGGGCGGCGAAGTTGGCCCGTGCTGCGTCCAGGGAGTCGAACCGGTCCCGGCGGCGCAACGTCAGCTCGGCCAGCACCTCGTCGCGCATCGGTTCCGCAGTGTCGACGGGCGCGGTCACCGGCTCGTAGCAGTAGAGCGCCCGGAACGTGCCGGGGCGCTTCAGCTCGGCGAGCAGCAGCGCGGCCGATCCCATCGAGTGCCCGGCGGCCGGGCAGCCGTGCAGACCCAGCGCGTCGACGGCGGCGAGCACGTCGTCGGCGACGCCGTGCCAGGACCGCGAGGCGGCGGCCGGGGTCACGGTCTGCCCGTGGCAGCGCGCGTCGAGCGCGAAGCAGTGGTAGCCCGCGAGGCGGGTGGCGATCGGCTCCCAGATGCCTCCGGCGAACCCGGTCGCATGGGCGAGCAGGACCGGCGGGCCGTCGCCGCCGAGATCGTGGAGCGCCACGTCGACGCCATCGGTGGACAGGGTGCGCTGCATGGGCCGCCATCTTGGCTGGCCGCCCCACCGCCCGGCCAGCCACGCCCACCGACGGTCCCTGGCGGCGTGGCCGTGCTTCGCTAGCCTGACCGGCATCGACGCCGACGCTGAACTTGAATCGGTCCTGGCGGCCAACGCCGCGTTCTACGACGCGTTCGAGGCGGCAGACCTCGACGCCATGTCGGACTGCTGGGAGCACAGTGAGCGGGTGGTGTGCACCCACCCGGGCTGGCCCTCGTTGTACGGCTGGTCGAAGGTGGCGGGGTCCTACTACGCCATCTTCTCGAACCCGACGCGCCAGCAGCTGATCCTCACCGAGGTGCACGCGTCGTGCAACGGGGACACCGCCTGGGTCTGTGCCGACGAGAACCTGCTCGGCCCGTCGATGGGCCACACCGTGTCGGCGCTGAACGTCTTCGTCCGCGGGGCGGACGGCGGCTGGAAGATGGTGGCGCACCACGGCAGCGGGGTGGCGGCCCGTTGAACCCGGGCCGGTCCGTACTGTTCGGTACGGTGCTGGCGGCGGGGGCGCTGGCGGGGGCGTGCCTACCCGCCCGCGAGCGGACCGAACGGCCCGATCTCGATGTCGACCGCACCGGTGGGCAGATCCTGGCCCTGCGCCCCGAGCCGGCCGCGGGCGCGCCGGTGCGGCCGGATCAGTTCTGCCTGCCCGGGGGCCCCGTGGTCGGCGGTGCCGCCGTGGTGTATTGCCAGCTCGTACCGCTGCTGGTGCCCGCCGCCGAGCGCTGCAATGACGCCCGGGCCCCGCTGGCGGCCGATCCCGCCCGGTTGTGCCGTCCGATCGAGCCGTCGTTGACCGATGACGTCATCGGTTGGGCGGTGACGTCGAACGCGACGGCGGGCTCGAGCGCTCGGACGGTGGTCATCTACCGCTCCGAGACGACGGTGGTGGTACCGGGTGCCGGCGACAGCACCGCGCCCGGTAGCGTCGGCTCGACCATGCTGCAGCCGGTCTACCGGGCGGTCGACGGCGAGCTGCCGTGGTCGGAGCTGGCCGTGTGCGACGGTGATGTCGACGCCAACGGGACGACGGAGCTCATGGTGCTGGTCCGCAGCGGTGACCGGGCCCGCCGGGCCCGTCCGGAGGTGGTGGTGGTGTCCTTCGTCGGCACGCCGCTGGAGACCGGCGAGGAGGCGATGCCGGCGCTGCAGAGCGCTCGCCCGGTGGATGACCTCGGGCGGGAGCAGGGCCAGGGTTGCCACTCGCCGTTGGTCAGCCGCCTGATGCGCGATGGCGCCACCCTGCGCCTGCGCGATGCGGCGCGCTCGACCTGAGACGCGCCGCTGCCCGGCCCCGGGGGGCCGGGCAGCAACGTGAACGTCTGAAGCCGGGGGAGTGCGTCAGGCGCTCTGGCGGCGGTGCCGGAGCACCGTGGCCGCCAGAAGGGTGCCCACGCCGGCGGTGGCCAACCAGGTGGCGATGCGCAGCATGCCGAAGGTGTCCGAGCCGGTGATGGGAAGGGTGCCGGGCCTGGCCGGTGCGGTGACCGACTCGTTGAGCACCCGGGTCTGGGCGATCGTGGTGGACGGGGCCGTGCTGGGCGGCGATGCCGGCGAGAGCGGTGCCTCGACGGTGGTCGGCGTGGCGGGCGCCTCGGGGGCGGCGGGGACGTCGGTGCTCGGCGTGGCCGGCGCCTCGGGGGCGGCGGGCGCCTCGGTCACCGGCGTCTCCTGCGGTGTGGCCGGCGCCATCGTGGTGGGCGTCTCGGGCGGGGCGGTCACCGTGGGGGCCGCCACCGTCGTTGGCGTACTGGGCGGTACGCACGGCTCCAGGCCGAAGTTGGCGGCCGAGATCAGACGGTTGGTGCCGCTTCCCCGCAACGCCTGGCTGTAGTAGCTGCCGTTGGGACCGACCACGGCGAGGGGCAGGCCGAGGTGGGCGTCGAGCTGGACCTTGCACACGTCGGTGGTGGGCAGCGTCATCGACAGCGTGTAGCGGTCCCCGGTCTTGGCGCAGGCGGCGCCGGCGGCGCCGCACGCCGTCCAGCCATCGAGCAGCTGCTGGTCGACGGAGGCGTCGAAGCGCAGCGTCGGGCTGTCGTAGGCGGCGAGCCCGACGGTGATGGCCGGCGTGCCGTCGGCCGCCACGCAGCCGCTGTGGAACCCGGTCCAGCTCATCGTCACCGTGTCGCCGTGGCGCACGTCGAGGTCGTGCAGCGCCGTGGCGGTGTCACCGCGACCGTTGTCGAAGCCGAGCCCGGTGAGGGCACCTCCGCCCTGCGGGCACAGCGACGGCAACGCCGCCGGGTAGGTGCTGTAGTCGGTCACGGGCTTCGCGGTGCCCTGGGCCCCCGCCGTACCGGTGAGAACGAACAGGCTGGCTGCGCTCAGCGCGGTGAACGCGATCCCCAGCTTCCTCAAGTTCTGCGTGCTTCCGTGCTCGTTCGGCTTCATCGTCTCGGTCCCCGCCTGTCGGCTTGTTGCGTTCACAGATAGGAACGGCATCTGCGCCGTCTGATGTACCTGGATTGCGTTACAGAGCGTCGACTGAGGTGACGACTCGATGACGGGATGGTTCGCCTGCCGATCCCCGCAGGTCAGCGGCACTGCTGGATGAGGCGATTCGCCCAGATCGGCGACGGTTCTGGGTGGTTTCACCCATCGCGCCACAATCCGTTCGTCAGCGATGAAGATCCCCCGTCTGCATGGCGCGTCAACCGCGCGGTGGAGAGCGGAGGGCCCCGTTCAACATGCGACTCGGTACGGTACCGAGCGGTACGGCGGCGTCAGGTCGACGGGGCGCGGGTGCCGAAGGCTCCCTCGCCGCGGAACTGCCCACGGTGCCAGCGCTGCGGTGTGCCCACCACGGCGCGGGGGTAGTCCTCGAACATCCAGCGAGCGAAGTTCCGCCGGGTCCAGCCGTTGGCGTCCACCGCACGCAACGACAGCTCGGCCCCGCGCCGGTGGGCGAGGATCCGGCTCAGGCCGCGGGCCAGGCGGTGATCGGCCCACAGGTGGCGCCGCACGGCCGCCTGGTAGGCGGCGGCCACCGCCACCGCCTGGGCATCGGCGCTCGAGCCGGCGGACCGATCGGTCGGCACGCCGTGGTGTCGGTGCACGATGGCCTCGGCGGCGAGGCGACCGGTCTGCAACGCCTGACCGATGCCCTCACCGGTCATCGGATCCGGAGCGGTGGCCGCATCGCCGACGAACAGCACGCGCCCGCCGCAAGCGCTGAGCGACACCCCGTCGATGCGGGCCGGTATGGGCCAGGCGCGCATCGGGGCCTCGGCCACGAGCGCATCGCCGAGCACGCCGCTGATCTCCGGCCGTTGCAGCAGGGCCCTCCACAGCGTCGCCCCGTCGCCGACCGCCGGCCCTCCGCCGCGCAGCAGCCCGAACCCGACGTTCACGGTGCCGTCGGCCAACGGGAAGGACCACACGTAGGCGGGCAGCAGGTCGGCGGGGAACCAGATGTGCTGACGTCGCCGGGCGTCGGGGCCGGCCCCCGAGAAGTACTGGCGGAACGCATGCCACTCACCGCGGTAGCCCGGCGGGTGGAGCGCACCGACCAGCTTGCGCACCGGGGACCACATCCCGTCGGCGGCGACGAGCGCCGTCGTCCGAAGGCGCAGGGTGTCGGTGCGGACCGCGAGTCGGGTGTCGCCCTCGGGCCCCTCGACCGTCTCGACCGAGCGGACCGCTTCCCCGGTGTGCAGTCGGGCTCCCGTGCGCACGGCCAGCTCGACCAGCGCCGCATCGAGCTCCCGTCGGCGGGCGACGACGGACCACTGCCCCGCCCCCTCGGGCAGGCGCAGCTCGACCCGGCGGAGGGAGGGTGCGTGCAGCACGATGTCGCGGACGGGCTGCCAGGAGGGGACCGCATCGGGCTCGAGGCCCAGCTGCTCCAGCTCCCGCAGGGCGGCGGCGGTGAGCCCGTCCCCGCAGCACTTGTCCCGGGGGAAGCTCGCCTTGTCCACGAGGGCCACGTCCAAGCCGGCCCGGGCCGCCACGATCGCCGCTGCCGCCCCCGCCGGGCCCGCCCCGACGACGACGAGATCCACCTGCTCATCCATGTCCGGACCAGTCTCGTCCGGCCGGCGGGCGTGTGGGAATTCGGGTGCCGGCGCTCAGCCGCTCGAGGTTGTCGACGAGGTGTCCGGCGCCGTGGTGGTCGTGGTCGCGGGCGTCGTCGTGGTGGTCGTGCCCGGATCCGGCGCCGCGGTGGTCGTCGTCGCACCGGGGTCCGGCGGTGTGGTCGTGGCCCCCGGCACGGTCGTGGTCGTCGTGGTCGAGCCGTCCTTGGGGCGGATGGTCCCGTCGCACTGGACGCCCTCGGCCGGGCCGTAGAGCGCGTAGAACCGGTCCGTCTCGGTCTTGCCGGTGTCGAGCCACGTGCGCGAGCGCAGGGTGGTGACCTGGGTGCACACCTTGCCGTACACCGCCTCGCTCTGGCCGCTCTGGGACGCCTCGATGTACTTGGTGGAGTACATCGTCACCGTGATCGACGTGTCGGTGTAGGTGGGCCAGATCAGCACGCCGTAGGGCGTGGTGTTGCGGATCTTGAGGTCGGGCCCCGGGAAGGACAGCGTCGCCTCCCGCCCGTAGGGGTAGCGCGAGATGTACAGCCCGTGGGCCATGTACTCGTCGATCTCGAGGCCGGCGAAGAAGGCGGCGTTGAACAGGGTGGTGGAGAACTGGGACACCCCACCGCCGACGTCCTCCTGGAAGTTGCCGTCCCCGTCGATCACCGGGGCGGCCTTGAACCCGTTCTCGATCGTGCGCCGGCCCACCGTGTCGTTGAGGGAGAACGTGGCCCCGGGTGGGATCACGCTGGCGCCCACGATGTCCGCCATGCGGTGGATGTTGTCGACCCGCGGCGCGCAGCAGGCGTGCTGCGTGGTGAACGAGGCGATCTCCTCCTTGATGCCGAGGCTCTCGAAGTAGGCGGCGTCGCGGGTCGGGGCCTTCGGCGCGAGCTCGAGGTCCACGCTCCGGGCGCCCTCCTCGATGGCGACGGAGAGGGCCGCGACCGCCGACGGTGCGCAGCACGCGGTCCCGTTGCGGCCGCCGCTGAGGACCACCTGTCCGCCGGAGACGCTGAGCTCCGGCTCGACCGGCTCCTCACCGACGTCGCTGAACGTCTCGGCCAGGAACTGCAGGGTGGGCTGCTGGTCGAGGGCGAGCACGAGCTCGCCACCGTCGGTCAGCTGGGCCGAGACGTACGGCGCCAGCTCGGCGGGGTCGAGCTCCCGGCTCTCCTCGCCGAAGCGGACGTCGAGCGGGCCGTCGAGGTGGTCCTTGACGGTGGCGAGCAGCGTCGCGGCGCTCTCGTCGCTCTGCTTGGGGGCGAGCGGGGACATCGCCCCTTCGATGAGGACGGGCGAGCCGTCGAGGTTGTCCCCGTCGAGGTCGCTGAGCGCGTTCACCACGCTCGCTGCGTCCAGGGCGGTGCCCGGCCGCCCGCCGACGACTCGCAGTTCCCCCTCCTGGTAGGCCAGGGTCGGCTCGACGGGATCGACCCGCACCGCTTCGCCGAGGGCGGTCGCCCGCTCGGCGGCGATGGCGGTGTCCACCTGCAGCTCGACGGGCGCGTCGTCGTCGGTGAAGAACGAGCCCAGCCAGCTGAGGGGGCGGAAAAGCGCGAAGCCGTCCCCGCGCGCCTCGAAGGCGGCGGCGGCGGTGGCATCGCGGTCGATGGAGACGCCGAGGTCGCCGAGCGTGCTGGACAGCGTGGACCCCCCGGCGTTGATCGTGACGGGGGTGGCGGCCACCCGACCGCCGATGTCGTCCATCACGGTGGCGAGGCCGGTCTCGTCCAGCCCGCCGACGTCGCGGCCTGCGATGTGCACGTTGCGGCGGACCTGTTGCCCGCCGGTCGCTGCATCGATCGCCCAGATGCCGATCAGCAGGACGAGGAGCGCGCCGAACGCCGCTCCCGTCACCACTCCGAGCCTTCGCGCCGACATCACCCGCGTCCAGGATCGCGCATCGCAGAGTGACTTGGTAATCACCGGGCCGCCTGTTTTTCCCCGCGACGTCCGCAGTTCGGTCGCCCTTCGGCGTCTAGCGCCGTTCGCCGGTGTTGGTAGTGGGTATCGGCTCGGTCGCCCCCGCCGGCACCCGCCGGCGAGGGCACCGACGCACCGTCGGCCACACCGCCCGGCGGCGCCCGGCCCGGCGGCGCGCAAGTACGTCGCCACGAGGTCCGTCAGGCTAAAACGGGCCGCTGTCGGATCAACGAGTCAAGGGAGAACTGCCGATGAGCGGCATGTGCGAAGGTCGAGTGTGCATCGTGACCGGGGCCGGGCGCGGCATCGGGCGGGAGCACGCGCTGATGCTCGCCTCCGAGGGGGCGAAGATCGTGGTCAACGACCTCGGCGGGGCGGTCGACGGCACCGGTGGTGATCTCAGCCCGGCCGAGCAGGTCGTGCAGGAGATCAAGGGCATGGGCGGCGAGGCCATCTCCAACGGTGACAACGTCGCCGACTGGGAAGGTGCCCAGCGGCTGGTCAACCAGGCCGTCGAGACGTTCGGCACGCTCGACGTGGTGGTCAACAACGCCGGCATCCTGCGCGACCGGATGCTGACCAACATGACCGAGGCCGAGTGGGACGCCGTCATCAATGTCCACCTCAAGGGCACCTTCGCCCCCGCCCGCTGGGCCGCCGCCTACTGGCGGGACAAGGCCAAGGCCGGCGAGCAGGTCGACGCCCGCATCATCAACACCACCTCGGTGTCGGGCATCTACGGCAACCCGGGCCAGACCAACTACGGCGCGGCCAAGGCCGGCATCGCCAGCTTCACCGTGATCGCCGCCCGCGAGCTCAAGCGCTACGGCGTCACCGTGAACGCCATCGCCCCCGGCGCCCTGACCCGCATGACCGAGGGACTCTCCGGCATGGCGCAGCAGACCGAGGAGGAGCGCGAGATGATGAACCCGCGCTGGATCGCCCCGATCTGCACCTGGCTCGCCTCCCCGCTGTCGAGCGACGTCACCGGCCGCGTGTTCGAGGCCTCCGGCCGGGTGCTCGGCATCGCCGAGGGTTGGCACCGCGGGCCGACCGCCGACCCGATCGACGACCCGAAGAACATCGACGGGGTGGTCCGGGGGCTGCTGGCCAAGGCCCGCCGCAACGCCGACATGAACGGCGCCGACACCGATCTCTGACCGGCGCGGATCCGCAACCGGAACGACGGCGCCCGGGCCCGATCGGCCCGGGCGCCGCCGCGTCCGCACTAGGTTTCGCATCATGCTCGCCGTCGGAGACCAGGCCCCGCCCTTCGCCCTCGTCGACCAGAACGGCCTCGAGGTGGACCTCGCCTCGCGGCGAGGTCGCAAGGTGCTCGTCTACTTCTACCCGAAGGCCGACACGCCCGGCTGCACCACCCAGGCGTGCGGGCTGCGCGACATCGCCGGCGAGGTGGGAGACACCGCCGTCATCGGCATCAGCCCCGACCCACCGGCCAAGCTCAAGAAGTTCGACGACAAGCACGGCCTCGGCTTCACGCTGCTCTCCGACGCCGAGCACACCGTGGCCGAGGCGTACGACGTGTGGAAGCAGAAGTCGATGTACGGCCGGACGTACATGGGCATCGAACGCTCGGCGTTCCTCCTCGACGAGGACGGCGTGCTCATCGCGGTCTGGTACAAGGTCAAGCCCAAGGACACGCCGACCAACCTGCTGGCCGCGCTGGGCCGATGAACGCTGCGCCGGCCGTCGCCGCGTTCCCCACGCCGTTCGGGGTGCTCGAGGCCATCGCGTCGCACGGGCGGCTGCTCGGCGTGCGGTTCTGCTGGAGTGACCCGCCCCGTCCGGCCAGCGGCGCCGATCCCGCGCTCGACGCGCTGCGCAGCCAACTCGATCGGTACCTCGGCGGCGAGGCGATCACCTTCGCCCTGCCCATCGATTGGGAGCGGGTGGAGGGGTTGCGCCGCGACGTGCTGCGCGCCACCGCCGAGGTGCCCCACGGGGGGACCACCACCTACGGCTCGCTGGCGGAGGCGGTCGGCCGGCCGGGGGAGGCGCGGGCGGTCGGCCAGGTGCTGAAGCGCAACCCGTGGGTGCTGGTGGTGCCCTGCCACCGGGTGGTCGCCTCGACCGGAGCGCTGACCGGGTACGCGGGCGGACCCCGCACCGGTGGCCATCTCGACGTGAAGGCGGCGCTACTCGCCCATGAGCGCGAGTGGTCCGAGCCCACGTTGTTCGGGCCGCCACGCTGACGCTCCGCCGTACCGGCGGGGCCAGATCAGAGCTTGCGCAGCTCCAGCCGCTCGACGTGGTGGTCGTTGCCCTTGTGCACGATCAGATGGGCGCGCTCGCGGGTCGGCGCGATGTTCTCCCGCAGGTTCGGCAGGTTGATGGTGGACCAGATGGTGCGGGCGGTCTCGAGGGCCTCGGCGTCGGTCAGCTTCGAGTAGCGGTGGAAGTAGGAGCGCTCGTCGGCGAACACGGTCTTGCGGAAGGCGAGGAACCGTTCGAGGTACCAGCGCTCGTTGTCCTGCTCGGAGGCGTCGACATACACCGAGAAGTCGAAGAAGTCCGACACCACCGGCCGGTGCGCCTCGAGCTCCTTCTCGCTGGGTGGCTGCAGCACGTTCAGGCCCTCGAAGATGAGGATGTCCGGCTGCCGTACCACCTGGTACTCCCCGGGCACGATGTCGTAGGCCAGGTGGGAGTACACCGGCGCCCGCACCACCGGGCAGCCGCCCTTCACGTCGGCCAGGAAGCGGACGAGGCGCCGCACGTCGTAGCTCTCGGGGAAGCCCTTGCGGCCCATGATCCCGCGCCGCTCCAGCTCGGCGGTCGGGTGGAGGAACCCGTCGGTGGTGACCAGGTCCACGTTCGGGTGGTTGCTCCAGCGGGCCAGCAGCAGCTGCAGCAACCGGGCGGTGGTGCTCTTGCCCACCGCGACGCTGCCGCCGACGCCGATCACGAAGGGCACCTTGCGGCTGCGCCGGCCGAAGAAGGCGTCGGTCGAGCGGTGCAGATCCTGCAGGGCGCCGACGTAGAGGTTCAGCAACCGGGTCAACGGGAGGTAGATGTCGCGGACCTCACCCAGCGAGAGGGCATCGTTGAAGCTGAGCAGACCGCTCAGCTCCTCCTCGGTCACGATCAGCGGCGTCGACGCGCGGAGCTTCGACCATTCCTCCCGATCGAAAGATCGATAGAGCGCCGGATCATGGCGGCGCTCGGGCTGCTCGAAGGCGTCCACCGCGCCAGTTGAACAGCGTGCTGGCGCGCGCCGCAAGCCGGTGACATCGGTGACCGCGTGCGCCGATGCTCCTGCCGGTGGTCCGCCACGGGCGCGGGGAGGCGATCCGGCGTCAGAACAGCGACAGCTGATCGCGTTCGATACCGCGCAGTTCGTCGTAGTCGACCTCGACGCACACGATCCCGCGGTCGGCGGCGAGGACCTTCGCCTGCGCCTTGATCTGTTGGGCGGCGAAGATGCCGCGCACCGGCTTCAGCGACGGATCGCGGTTCAGGCGGTCGAGGTAGCGGGTGAGCTGCTCCACGCCGTCGATCTCGCCGCGCCGCTTGATCTCCACCGCCACCGCCCGACCCGCCGCGTCGCGGCAGAGCAGGTCGACCGGGCCGATGTCGGTCGGGTACTCGCGGCGCACCAGCAGCAGGGCCTCGCCCAGGGTGGAGGGATCGGCCGCCAGCAGCTCCTGCAGGTGGGCCTCGACGCCGTCCTTCACCAGGCCCGGGTCCTGGCCCAGGTCGTGGCGATGGTCGGCCAGCACCTCGTGCAACGTGATGGTCAGCGTCTCACCCTTGGGGCTCGTCACCGTCCACGTGCCGGTCGACTCGATGATCCGGTTGGGCGGGTTCATCCAGTTGAGCGGCTTGTACGCCCCCCCGTCGGCGTGGACCATGACCGACCCGTCGGCCTTCACCATGATCAGCCGCACCGCTTCGGGCAGGTGGGCGTCGAGGCGGCCGTTGTAGTCGACGGTGCATCGGGCGATCAGCAGGCGCATCGGCTCACGCCTCCCTGGCGCCGCGGTAGGTGCCGAGGTAGGTCACGTTGTAGAGGTGCGGCGGACGCGGTTCGAACACCGCCTCGAAGCCGGCGCGGCCGGGGCGGTGGTCGATGTCCACGAAGAACCGGTAGCTCCACGCCCGGTCCGTCGGGCGGGACTCGATGCGGCTGAGGTTGGCGCCGCGCAGGCCGAGTTCGACCAGCGCCATGGCGAGCGACCCGGGGGTGTGGGCCACCTCGAACACGACGGTCGTCTTGTCCGCATCGTCCCCGATGGGGAACGAGCGGCCCGGCTGGAGCACCACGAAGCGCGTGGTGTTGTGGGGCCGGTCCACGACGTTGCGCAACAACACGACGAGCCCGTGGGCCTCCGCCGAGTCGGGGTGGGCGAGGCACGCCTCGGCCGGATCGCCGCGCTCGGCCACCAGGCGGACCGCGCCGGCGGTGTCGTGCTCGGGTTGCGCATCCCACCCGTACCGGGTGATGGTCCCCTCGGCCTGCGACAGCGCCTGGGGGTGGGAGTGCACCGTGCGGATGGTCTCCAGCGTCGCCCCCGGGTGGGCCAGCAGGGCGTGGCGGATCTCCTCGAAGTGCTCGCCGGTGATGTGCACCTCGTGGGTGAGCAGCCGGTCGAGCACCGGCAGGATGGAGCCGGTGGTCGAGTTCTCGATCGGCATCACCAGCCGGTCGACCTTGCCCGCCTCGAGCGCGTCGAAGGTGGCCTGGAAGCTGGCGAAGCCGATGGCCTCCTCGGCGGGGAACAGCAGCCCCGACACGCGATGGCTGTAGGAGAACGGCTCGCCCTGGTACCCGATGGTCACGAGCGGGACACGCTAGTGCGCCCTCCCGGCGCGGGCAGGACGGGTTGCGCCGACCGCGGGAGGCGGCGTCGTAGACTCCGCCACCATGGCCCCGCCCCGGCTGCGCACCGTGAACGCCATCGCGTCGGGGGCGCTGATCGTCGCTGCGGCGATGTCGGTGCTCGCCGCCTGCGCGGCGGACGGCTCCGGGTCGGGCGCTCCGGCAGCTCGGTCGGCGTCGTCATCGGGCTCGGCCTCGGCTGCCGGGTCGAGCACCGCGGTCGTCGATCCGCTGGCCGAGCAGCGTGCCCAGGCCCCGCTGCTCGGCGCCGGGGTCTCCGCCGATGGCGAAGCGCTGCGGCTGTACGTGCTGGGCGACGATCCGACGGTCGCCGCAGGCTCGCTGACCGCGACGTTCGAGGACGGCACCGACCCGTCAGCGATGCGGGTGCTGGTGCGCCGGGTCGGCGCCGGGGTGCCGTCCGCACCGGCGGTGGTGTGCCGGCTGGCGCACGACGTGCACGTGCTCGACATCACCCTCGACGAGCCCCTCGACGGACGGGTGCTGCTCGACGCCACCAATGGCAGCCGCATCGAGCCCACCGCCTTCGACTCGATCCTGCGTCCGGCGTCGCTGCCGGAGGGGTGGCGCCTGCTCGATGAGCACCCGTTGCGGGAGGGCGACCGCCAGCGCGGCTGGACCCAGCGTTATGGCGTCTCCGACGCGGAGCCGACGATCTCGGTCGTGCAGCGCCTGGCGTCCCTCGGTCCGATCGAGCGGTACGAGGTCGACCGGGCAGAACAGGCGTCGGTGCCGGTGCGGGCCACGCTGGCCACCTGGTCGCGCCAGGGCAACTGGGATGCGACCAGCCTGGTGTGGACCGAGGGCCAGTGGACCGTGGCGCTCAGCTCATCCTCGCCCGATGGGCGGATGCCCGCCCACGATCAGGCCGCGTTGGTGGCCTTCGCCGAGGGGCTGCGGGCCGGCGCCGACGGCCCGATCAGGTGATCCGGTCGCGCAGGCGGGAACGGATGAGCTCGCGGCGCTCCTGCAGCTCGGCGTAGGTCAGGCTGTGCGTGGTGTTGGGGTCCACGCCGAAGCTGGCCTTGATGCCGCTCAGGTCCGGCTTGTACTCCTCGGGGGCGACGCCGATCTCCGCCGCGATGCGCTCCCCGTGGGTGGTGGCGAAGTACAGCGACAGGTGGGTGATCTCGGCGAACAGGTCGAGCCCCGGTGCCAGCGATGCGATGGCGCCGTCGAGGAAGACGAGGTTCTTGACGAACAGCATCAGGATCTTCGGGAGCCGTGCCCCGTAGGCGAGCAGCTGCTTGACCATCTTCTGGATCTCGGCGACCAGCTCGTCAGGGGTGAGCTGGGTCGGGTCGACCGGTGGGCCATCGAGGTTCAGGTCCCGGATGACCGCGTCGAGGTCGGTGTCCGGCGGCAGGGTGCCCAGGTCGCGCAGCGCGGCGAGCTGGCCCCTGACGTCGTTCATGGAGGCCGTCATCAACAGGCGCAGGAAGGCGTGGCGCTCGCCGGGCGTCATGCGGGCGGTGATGCCGAAGTCGAGCAGCGCGGTGCGCCCGTCGGGCCGGACGAACAGGTTCCCGCCGTGCAGGTCCCCGTGGAAGATGCCGGAGATCATGCAGCCTTCGAGGAAGCCGATCATCCCGGCCCGGATGATCGCGTGGGTGTCCAGCCCGGCGGCCTGCATGCCGACCACGTCGTCGAAGCGGAACCCGTCGAGGCGCTCCATCACCAGCACCCGTCGCGTCACCAGCGAGGGGTGGGGCCGGGGGATCACGAAGCTGCGCTGGTTCAGCTCGGCCAGGCTCGCCGCGATGTCGAGCATGTTCGCCGCCTCGATGCGGAAGTCGAGCTCCTCGGTGATCGTCTCGGCGAACAGCTCGACCAGCGCCGGCGGGTTGGCCAGCGCGGCGATGGGGATGCGACCGATGAGGAAGGGGGCCAACCAGGCCATGACCCGCAGGTCCTGACGCACCAGCGTGCCCACCGCGGGGCGCTGCACCTTGACCACGACCTCGACGCCGCTCCCGCGCAGCGTGGCGGCGTGGACCTGGGCGATGGACGCGGCGGCGAGGGGGGTGCGCTCGAACCGGGAGAAGACCGCTTCGAGGGGCCGGCCGAGGTCCTCCTCCACGACACGGCGCACGGCGTCGAACTCTTCCGCCGGGACCTGGTCGCGCAGCAGACGGAACTCGTTGACCAGCTCGGCGGGGAACAGGCCCTCGCCCGAGGAGATGATCTGACCGAGCTTGATGTAGGTCGGGCCGAGGTGCTCGGCCGCCACCCGCACCCGGCGCGACAGCGCGGCCCGCGACGTCGGGTTGCCCTGGCGCCGCTCCTTCAGCCACCACAGCCCCACCGCCGAGCCGAGCTCGTACACGGTGCGCACCATGCGCCGAAGCGGCGGGACGCGCGGCGGCGTGGTCAGCTCGGGCACGGAGCGCCGGGTGACCGAGCGCAGCGCAGGGACCCGGCGGCGCCAGGTCATGGCGTCGGGCTCGATCAGCCACGGCGGGGTGTCGCTGAACGTGCCGAGCACGAGGTCGGCAGGCCCAGCCGCCGACAGGTCGCCGGCTGCTGTGGCGGTCGCGGGGGTGGCGGTCGCGGGGGTGGCGGTCGCGGGGGTGGCGGTGCCGCCGTCGAGGGTGCGGCTGTCGAGGGGACCGGCGTCGGGGGACGGCATAGGAGCAGTGTGGTCCGGGCCGAGACCTTGCGAACACCCGTGGGCGGCGGTCGTGACCGACGTCATGGGCAGCGGATGTCGGTCCGCCCGGCACGCACGGTGGCCGGCCTGGAGCTTCAGCGGGGCGGAGGGTGGGCGAACGGGCGGCCGCACGGTGTCGCCTGGGCACCGGTCGGGGCCGCGACGCACCGCGGCCCGATGCCGACCCTATCCTGAGCCGGGTTCGGTGGGTCGCGGGTCCCGGGCGGGATCTTCTTCGGGTTTCCGCGAACCAGAGCGAGCGCGTCGGCGTCGAAGACAGGCGACGATGATCGCAGGCTGCGGGTGCCACACCCGGGGCGGCGGCGGTGGAGCCTGGGTGGGGGTGCGTGGCACCCCCGACGTATCCAGGTGCACGGCGGCGCCTCCTCGTGGGTTGACACCCCGGTAGGAGGAAGAGGCACAGCACCATGTCGGGACCGTACGAACCCCAGAACCCCACGCCCCCGGGCGGGTGGCCCCCGGCACCGGGCGGCGCGCCGGGGCAGTACGGCCAGCCCGGCCAACCAGGCCAGCCCGGCCAGTACGGCGCCCCCGGTCCGTACGGCGCACCGGGTCCCTACGGTCAGCCCGGTCCGTACGGCCAGCCCGGGCAGCCTGGTCCGTACGGGCAGCCGGGGCCGCAGGGCGCCCCGCCCTACGGCCCGCCGCAGGGCCCGCCGGTGGGTCCGCCCCCCGGCTACGGCACCAACCAGGGCTACGGCGGCCCGCCGCCCGGCAACGGCTACGCGCCGAACGGCTATGCCCCGAACGGCTACGAGCCGGCGCCGCTGGTGACCAGCGGCACCGCCCGCACCCGCAAGGGTCCCAAGATCGCCGCCGCGGCCATCGCCGCCACCTGCCTGGTCGGGTCCGGGGTGTTCGCCTACGCCACGCTCGGCGGTGGCGACGGCGGCGGCGCCGCCAGCCCCGAGGCCGCCACGCAGGCCTTCTTCGACGCCCTCGGCAAGGAGGACGTCATCGGCATGATGAACACGCTGCCGACGGGGGAACGGCGCACGATGGTGCCGCTGCTGGAGGAGATGGTCGGCGAGTTCAGCCGCCTCGGCGTGCTGAGCGAGGACGCCGACCCGTCCAAGGTCACCGGCATCGACCTCGAGTTCAGCGACCTCACCTTCGACACCCGTGAGATCGCTCCCACGGTGGCGACGGTGACCATCGACGGCGGCACCGTGAGCGGCAACTATGACCTGTCGGAGCTGCCGCTGGGCCAGAACCTCATCGATGAGGCCTTCGACGGGGAGCGTCCCGACGGAACCGACTCCGACGAGAACGAGCTCGCCGACACCGCCACCCTGGTGACCATCAAGGACGGGGACGGCTGGCACGTGAGCCTCTGGTACTCGGTGGCCGAAGCGGCCCGCAAGGACGCCGGGAAGCCGGCCCCCGAGTTCGGTCAGGGCGTGGAGGCCAAGGGCGCCGACTCGCCCGAAGCGGCGGTCGAGGAGCTGTTCGCCTCGATGGGGACGCTCGATGTGCGCCGCATGATCGAGCTCACGCCGCCCGACGAGATGGCGGCGCTGCACGATTACGCCCCCCTGTTCCTCGACGACGCCGAGGCCGCGGTCGATCAACTGTTCGACGACTCGGACCTCTCGCTCGAGATCCGGCCTCTCGGGCTCGAGGTGCGTGACGCCGATGGTCGCAAGATCGTCGAGGTCACCGGTCTCGAGGGCAGCGCCCGGGCCGATGGCGAAGAGGTGACCTTCGAGGTCGAGGACGGCTGCGGCACCATCGCGGTCGACGGTGACGAGCAGTCCGGTTGCATCGAGGACCTACGGGACCAGCTGGGATCGGAGGGCGCCGGCGTGGTCGACATGGCCGAGCGGCTCAGCGATCCCAAGCTGCCGTTCGCCGTCAGCGAGGTGGACGGCAAGTGGTACGTGAGCCCCACCTTCACGCTCGGCGAGATCATGCTGGAGCTGCTGCGCACCGCCGAGCCCGGCGATGTGAGGAGCATGTTCGACTCCCTGGAGAGCGGCATGAACAGTGGCTTCGATCTCGGCCCCTCGCTCAACAGCGACATCTTCGGAGGCCTGAGCGGCCCGGGGACCGGCACCTCCGGGTTCGAGCTCGATGACGAGGGCGACATTCCGGCCGACGACTCGGACTTCGGGACGGACGGCTACTCGTTGTACTTCGATGCCTGCGGTGACCTCGAGTTCGCCGTCCTCGACGCCACCACCAACGAGGAATGGCGCAGCGCGGTCACGTTGGCCTCGGCGTGCGCCGCCCCGTTCGTGGCCGCCGGGGACATCGTCCCGAGCGACCTGCTGGAAGAGGTCGCCTATCCGGACTGCTACCCCAGCTGGCCCTTCGACCCGAACCTCACCCTCGAGCAGCAGGGACAGCTCTTCGAGGACATCGAGGCCTGCGTGGCGCCGCGGCGCTGAGCGCACCCTCCGACGACGACGGCGCGGCCGGCCCCTCGGGGCCGGCCGCTGGCGCGCCCGGACGCCTCGCTCAATAGTCCTCGTCGGCCATCCACAGCTGGCTGCGCCGCATGGCTCGGCTCAACGCCGCCAGGCAGCGTTCGGCGAGCTCGGGCCGGCAGATGAGGAAGTCGGGCAGGTATACCGACGGGTTGTTGTACCGGAGCTCACTGCCGTCGATGCGCGACACGTGGAACCCGGCCGCCTCGGCCACCACGACCGGCGCGCAGTTGTCCCACTCGTACTGGCCGCCCGAGTGGGCGTACACGTCGGCGTGTCCCATCACCACCGCCATCGCCTTGGCCCCGGCCGAGCCGAGCCCGAGCAACTGGCCGCCGAGCTCCCTCGCCACGACCTGCGCGGCGGCCGACGGGTGCCACCGCGAGGCGATGACCCGGATCGGCCCGTCCTCCCGCTCCGGCAGGCCGGGCGGCTCGTCGGTGGCCAGGGTGACGCCCATGGCGGGCAGGGCGACGGCGCCCGCCACCGCCCGGTTCTGATGGACGAGCGCGATGTGCACCGCCCAGTCCGGTCGCGGCGGGGTGCCGAACTCGTTGGTGCCGTCGAGTGGATCCACGATCCACACCCGATCGGCATCGAGGCGGGCCTTGTCGTCGGCCCCTTCCTCGGACAGCACGTGATCACCGGGGCGGGCCTCGGCCAGCCGCCGCATGATCAGGTGGTGGGCGATCGAATCACCCTGGGCCTCGAGATCCCAGCGGCTGGTGCCCTCGCGCAGCAGCTGCTGACGCAGCGCGAGGAGCGCGACGCCGGCCTCGTCGGCCAAGCGGCGGGACAACGCATGGTCGTCCAACTCCGACCCGTCCTCGGGGATGGCGGCTCCGGCCGGCCCGCTCACGGCTTCCTCGGTACGGGCTCGCCGTCTGGGTGCTGCATCGCGGGCGAGCCTACCTGGGCCCGTCCGCTCGGGTTCGACCCGACCCGTCCGTCGAGGGGCCCGGCCGGGGGTTCACACCAGCGCGGCGATGGCGTCGAGCGCCGGGCCGGCGAGCTCGGCCCGGCACACGAGGATGTCGGGCAGGTTCACGTCGGCCTCGTTGTAGCGCAGCGGAGCGCCGTCGATGCGGCTGGCGTGCAGGCCCGCTGCGTGGGCCACGGCGACCGGTGCGCACGAGTCCCACTGCCGCATGCCCCCGGCGTGCAGGTACAGCTCCGCCCGTCCGGCCAGCACGGCGGCCACCTTCGCCCCGGCGGAGCCGCACGGCTGGACCTCTGCGCCGAGTCGGTCGGCGACGGCGAAGCACAGCTCGGGAGCGCGCGAGCGGCTGACCACCATGCGCAGACCTTCGTGGTCGGCGGGGGTCGGCACAGGGGTCGGCTGCGTCGCCCAGCACATACCGTCCGGTAGGGCGACGGCGCCGACCTCGGCCACGCCGTCCACGCTGAGCGCCACGTGCACCGCCCAGTCGATGCGCCCGGGTTGGGCGAACTCCTTGGTGCCGTCGAGCGGGTCGATGATCCACACCCGGCTGCAGCGCAGGCGCTCGCCGTCGTCGGGCGATTCCTCGGAGAGCACGGCGTCGTCGGGCCGGAGGTCGGCGATGCGCTCGAGCAACCAGCTGTTCGCCGCCGCGTCGGCGAGCGCACCCCACTCGGAGGGGTCGCGTTGTTCGCTGGCGAAGCGCTGGCGCAAGGTCACCAACCGCTCCATGGCACCGCGGGCGAGCTGCGTGGCGACCGCATGGTCGTTCATCGCGCCAGACGCTACCGCGGCGGCCGGTTCCCCGCTCGGCCGATGGCTTCGGTACGACGGCTCAGGCCGGGTCGCCGTAGGGGTGCTCGCGCTCGATGTAGCACGCCTCGTGGTAGTGCTCGACGCGATCCCAGCGACCCTCGAGGTACACGTTGCAGATCACCTGCATCAGGCGCGTCTTGGCCTGGAACTTCACCCGATCCCCGCACGCCGCGCAGTCCACGTAGCTGCCCGCCTCGATGGGTCGCAGCACCGCCCGGCTGGTCTTCTGCGATGCGGCGGCCGCGGTGGCAGTCGCGGTGGATTGCGGGTCGGTGAGCCCGGTTGCGTCGGCCATGGGGAGAACATCGGCGCCCCGGGGGGCCGGGACTGAGCGTTTTCACCCGGGCGGGGGACCGTCGGGGCACACGTTCACCCCGACGGGGGTCCCGCCGGCCGGCTCAGTTCCGCACGAGCGGCTTGTACTTGATGCGGTGGGGCTGCGCTGCGTCGGCGCCGAGCTCCTTGCGACGGAACGTCTCGTAGTCGGAGAAGTTGCCCTCGAACCAGCGCACCACCGAGTCGCCCTCGAAGGCGAGCACGTGGGTGGCGATGCGGTCCAGGAACCAGCGGTCGTGGCTGATGACCACCGCGCAGCCGGCGAAGTTCTCGAGCGCGTCCTCGAGTGCTCGCAACGTGTCCACGTCGAGGTCGTTGGTCGGCTCGTCGAGCAGCAGCACGTT
>JADLEF010000094.1 GCA_020846295.1 Acidimicrobiales bacterium | reverse complement strand
GCTGTACAACGGCCTGTTGGTCCTCACCCACGCTGCGCCGCTGGTGAACGCGTCGGTGAAGATCGGGCCCCTCCACTACGTGCTCCACGCCGCGTTGGTGCTGTCGGCGTTCCTCATGTGGAACCCGGTGTGCGGCCCGCTTCGCGAGCAGCGCCTCGCACTGCCGACACAGATGGCCTACCTCTTCGCAATGTCGATCATCCCCACCATCCCAGCGGCCTTTCTCACCGTGGCGGAGAACCCGCTCTACAGGGCGTATGAGCGTGGCCCCTACCGCCTATGGGGCGTGACGATCATCCAGGACCAACAGGCCGCCGGGGTCATCATGAAGCTCGGTGGTGGGTTCTACCTGTGGGGCATCATCCTCTTCCTGTTCGTCCAGTGGGCGAGCCGCAATCAGAAGACCGAACGCGGCGCGGTCACCCGCCTCGACGCCAACGGCGCGATGCTGACCTTCGAGGCCGTCGAGGAGCAGTTCGCCCGCACCGAGCCGGCCAAGAGCGGCCCGAACCCCCGCTGACGAGCGGCCCCGACACCGCAGGCCGACCGGCAGCCCGGCCGCCCCGGCCGTTCAGTCGGCCGGCGACCAGCGGAAGGTGAGGGCGGCCGCGAGCGGCATGGCAACGGCCCACGCCAGCAGCGCGATCCACGCACCGGTGACGGGGAGCGTCGCGCCGGTGGCGCTGCGAAGGACTTTCACCAGCGCGCCGGTCGGCAACACGCCGGCCACGCCTCCGAGCGGCCCGGGCAGTTCGGAGGCCGGTACCGCCACCCCACCGAAGAGCAACAGCACCAGGTACAGCCCGTTGCAGGCGGCCAGGTTGGCCGGCCCCGACAGCCGCCCGGCGAGCAGCAGCCCCGTCCCGGCGAACGCCGCGGTACCGAGCAGCACCGCCCCGGCGAAGGGCAGGACGGACCACGCCGGCTGCCACCCCAACGCCAGCGCCACACCGCTCAGCATCGCCAGCTGCACCACCTCGGTGGCGACGACCGAGGCGATCTTTGCGGCGAGCAGGCGAGGGCGGCCCAGCGGCGTCGCCCCCAGCCGCTTGAGCACCCCGTAGTGGCGTTCGAACCCGGTGCCGATGCCGAGGCTGACCATCGACGAGGACATCACCGCCAGGCCCAGCACGGCGGGTGCCAGGAAGTCGATCGGCCGCTCGGTCCCGGTCGGCAGGATGTCGACCTGGGACAGGAACAGCAGGACGAGGACTGGGATGCCCATCGAGACCAGCAGCTGTTCGCCCTGCCGCAGCGACAGCACCAACTCGTTGCGGGTCTGGGCCACCATCGCGTGCATCGTCACGCCCCCTCCTCAGATCGAGCGGCGCTGGTCAGGCGGAGGAACACGTCCTCCAGGCCGGTGGGCCCGGTCTGCAGATCGGCGAGGCCGACGTCGCGTTCGGCCAGCCAGCCGGTGAGCCGCGCGACCAACCCCGGGTCGGCTGCGGCCTCGATGACGTAGCGGCCGGGCTCCGGTTCGCGCACCGGCGCCCGCAAGGTCACCGCCAGGGCGGCCACGTCGAGCCCGCGCGGCGCGCTGAAGCGCACCTCGGCGGTACCCCCGGCCGCGACGGCGAGCTCGGCCGGGCTCCCGCAGGCCAGGAGCCGGCCGCGGTCCACGATCGCCACCCGGTCGACGACCCGCTCGACCTCGGTGAGCTCGTGGCTGGTCAGCACCACGCAGGCGCCCGCCTCGCGCAAGCCGGCCACGATGGCGCGAACCAGCAGCCGGCCGTCGAGGTCGAGTCCGGCGGTCGGCTCGTCGAGCACCACCACCTCGGGGCGTCCGATCAGGGCCAGGGCCAGGGCCAGGCGCTGTTGCTCACCGCCGGAGAGCTTGCGCCACGCGGTGCGGGCGCGGCTTCGCAGGCCGACGCGGTCGAGCAGCGCCTCGGGATCGTCGGGATCCGGGTAGTAGCTGGCGAACAGGCGCAGGGCCTCGATCGGCCGGATCGCGCTGTAGAGCCGGCACGACTGCAACATCACCCCGAGCCGGGTCATCAAGCGGTCGTGGTCGGACACGGGATCCAGGCCGAGCACCCGGACCGTCCCTGCGCTCGGTCGGCGGAACCCCTCCAGGGTCTCCACCGTGGTGGTCTTGCCGGCGCCGTTCGGGCCGAGCAGGCCGAGGACCTCACCGGCACGCGCCTGCAGGGTCAGCCCGTCGACCGCGGTGACCGCCCCGTAGCTGACCCGCAGCCCGGCGATGTCGACGGCCACGCCGTGGCCGGTGTCGCTGCCCACGCTCCGGTCGGTGTCGCTGCCCGGCTCCCGGCCGGTGTCGCTGCCCGTCACGGCGGCGAAGTTAGCGGCCGCCGAACTCGCGCGGCGCACGCAGGGTCACGGGCTAGCGTCAACGGACATGATCGACCTCCGACGGCTCCGCAACGAGCCCGACGCCGTGCTCGCTGCGCTGGGACGGCGCGGCATCGACCTCGCCCCGGTGCGGCAGCTGATCGAGCTCGATGCCCGCCAGCGCGACGTGGCCCGCCAGCGCGACGAGGTGCGCAATCAGATCAAGGTGATCTCCGCCGACGTCGGGCGACTGTTCAAGGAGGGCAAGCGGGACGAGGCGGCCGAGCTGCAGGCCCGCAGCCGCGAGCTGGGCGCCAGCGAGAAGCAGCTCGACGCCGACGCCGATGCGCTCGCCGCGCAGATCCGCCAGGGCCTGCTGGTCATCCCCAACCTGCCCCATCCCGACGCCCCCGACGGCGCGTCGGACGCCGACAACCCCGAGCTGCGCAAGGTGGGCTACGACCCCGATGCCTACGGGGAGCACCAGCGGGTCGCGCACTGGGACATCGGCAAGGAGCGCGGCATCCTCGACCTCGAACGAGGCGCCAAGCTGTCCGGCTCGATGTTCGTGATGTACCGCGGTGGTGGGGCGGCGCTGGTGCGGGCGCTGATCCAGCTCGGTCTCGATCGCAACGCCGACGCGTTCGAGGAGATCCGCCCGCCGACCCTCGTGCGCACCGAGACCATGGTCTCCACCGGGCACCTGCCCAAGTTCGCCGACGACGCCTACCACGTCGAGCGGGACGACCTGTGGGCCATCCCCACCGCCGAGGTGCCGCTCACCTCGCTCGGCCGTGACGAGGTGCTCGACGAGGCCGAGCTGCCCAAGCGGTTCATGGCCTACACCACCTGCTACCGCCGTGAGGCCGGCTCGGCGGGACGCGACACGCGCGGCCTGCTGCGCGTCCACGAGTTCGACAAGGTCGAGATCCTGGCCTACGCCACGCCGGAACAGGCGCCCGGTCTGCTCGAGGAGATGGTCGGCCGGGCCGAGGCCACCATCGCCGGGCTCGGTCTGGCGTACCGGGTGATCGAGATCTGCACGGGGGACATGGGCCAGTCCCACCATCGCAGCTTCGACATCGAGGTGTACGCCCCCGGCGTGGACCTCTGGCTCGAGGTCTCCTCGATCTCCTGGTTCAGCGACTACCAGGCCCGCCGGGCGAACATCCGCTACCGACCGCTCGTCACCGACGGCACCCCGTCCAAGGGCACCGAGATCATCCACACGCTCAACGGGTCGGCCCTCGCCGTACCGCGGGTGTGGGCGGCGATCGTGGAGACCTACCGACGCCCCGACGGACAGATCACCGTGCCCGACCTACTGCGGCCCTACCTGGGCGGCCGCGAGGTGCTGGCCGCCGGCCCGTCGCGATGAGCGAGCCGGCCGGCCGCCTCGTGCAACTGCCCGGCATCGGCGATCCGTCGGTGCAGGCGCCGGGGCCGAGTCGGGCCGAGGTCGCCGATCACCCGATGCGCCGCATCACCCGGGAGGTCGCCTTCGATCCCCACGGATGGGGCCCCGGGCGCGCCGCCAAGATCGCCGAGCTGTTCGACGGGATGGCCTCGACGTGGCATGAGATCGCCGGCGGGTCGGGGCGACTCGCCGCCGTCGAGGACGCGCTCGACCGCGGCGGGGTCGTCGGCGGCCGCTGCCTCGAGCTCGGGTCGGGCACCGGCTCCGCCACCGCGCTGCTGACCCGTCGCTTCGACGCCGTGCTGGCCAGCGATCTCTCCATCGAGATGTTGCGCCGCGCCCCGTCCGACGTGGCGACGCGGGTGTGGGCCGATTCGTCGCGCCTGCCCGTCCGGTCGGGTTCGGTGCACGCGGTGGTGCTGATGAACATGTTCCTGTTCCGCCATGAAGTGGAGCGGGTCTTGCACCAAGACGGTGCGGTGGTGTGGATCAGCTCACTCGGCGATCGAACGCCCATCTACCTCTCCGCCTCCGACCTGCTCGAGGCGCTCGGCGGAGGCTGGCACGGCGTCGCCGGTGCGTGCGGCGAGAGCACGTGGTGCGTGGCCCGCCGCGTTCGGACCGACTGAGCCGGTTCGGCGCGACCGCCGACCTTCGGTGGGGATGATGGAGTCATCGCGGGCCAGGCGCTAGGTTTCGAGAATGGACCTCGCGCAGATGCGGAAGGAGTACGAGTCCCGGTCGTTCGACATGGCCGATCTCGACCCCGATCCGCACCGGCAGTTCGCGCGCTGGTTCGCTGACGTCGCTTCCAACGAATTGATCGAAGCGAACGCGGCGGTGCTCGCCACCGC
>JADLEF010000093.1 GCA_020846295.1 Acidimicrobiales bacterium | reverse complement strand
CGGCAACACGCGCGACACTTCCGCGCGCCAGCACTAGATGTGCTCGAGCGGCCGCCACCCTCGCGGTGGCGGAGCTGATCTGGGTCGAGTGTGGCGGGTTGTCGCGCCCGCCGGTGCATTGGCTCATGAAACGACGCTGGTCAGGCTGGCGGGCGCGGCGTTGGCTCGATGCTCGCGCCGCACAACCCGCCACTCTTGGAGCTGCGCGTCGTACCGCTCGGTACGCCCACTCCGGTCGCGGATGACCGGGCGGCGCCCTGTTGGCCACCTCCCTCGCACCCCGACGTTCCGAACGGTATGGTGACGCTTGACACAGGAGCTTCGAGCTCACCGGCGGACGAGCCTTCGCCAAGGCCGCGAGCAGGTCTGACCAGCGACAGCGCTGCTGGACGGGGTTCGGACGGCTGCGTTCCGACCGACTGGGGGCCGGCGGGAGCCTGCGCCACCACCCGGACGGCGAGGCAATGGCGCAGACCGTCCTTAGCCTGTGCTTCGTGGAGCTCCCCTCACCTCAGCCCCGGCGCGAACCGCGCGCCAGGCGCACCGCCCGAGCCGCTGTGCTCGCGCTGCTGCTCACCGCCGGCGCCTGTGGCAGCGGAGCCGTCGGCCCGACCGTCGCCGCGACGTCGGGCTCACCGACGACGAGCACCCAGATCGTCGAGACCACGGCCACCACGACCGCCGCGATCACTGCGACCACCGAGCTCGTGCCCGAGGCGCCGGCCCAACTCCTGACGCCGGCGGAACCCGTCTCCGAGCCCCTGCGGCAGACCTACGAGGCCGAGCTGAAGCTGGTCCTCCCCCCGGCCGACGCAGCGGCCCTGGCGAACCTGGCCGCCACCACCTGCTTCGAGCTGCGCGCCGGCAAACCGGCGGATGCGGTCGAGGCCGAGATGTTGGCCGGCCAGGCGAGCTACCAGCTCGAGGGCATGAACCGCATGTGCCCCGACGTCGTCCCGGCGAGCTGGGTTGCCGACCCACCTCAAGGCACCGCCACCGCGAGCACCGTGGCGGCCATGTTCACCCCCGACGAGATCAGCGCCTACGACCAGCAGATGATCGCCCTGCAGGTGCCACCCCCGCTCCGGGCCCAGCTGCTGCAGGACGGACAGGCCCTGTGCCGGGACCTTCAGTCGGGTGCCCGTACCGTGGAGGACGTGAAAGCGGCTCAGCAAGCCGAGCTCGATGCGCTCGGACCCGACGCGACCGGCCGGACCGAGTACATGGACATGGCGATGGAGATGAACGCCCGGCTCGCCGCCGTGACGTACCTCTGCCCTGAATCACGCTGAAGCCGGCCGCTGCGAACGGCCCCCCATGTCAGCGGCGGTTGACCTCGCGCAGCAGGCCCAACTCACCTGCGTCCCACGTCTGTTTGACGGTGACCGTCGACCGACCCGGGCTCAGGCCGGCAGGGTCAACCGGGCCAGCTCGGCCAGGAGGTTTCGTCGGGCAGCAGCCTCGAAGCGGGCCGCACCCGCGGCGCTGAAGTACAGCCTCGGCCGATCGAGGAAGCGCTGCAGCACCGCCGCCCGGCCGGCCCGGTAGCTCGCATCGTCGAGGTGGCGGTACTCGAAGCGGATGCCCGCCGCGTAGCGTTCGTACGCCTCCACCGTACCGCCCAGTACGGAGCGGTCGGCGTCGAGCAGCGCGGCGCACTGGGCCACCGCTACCGGCTGGTGCACTGCGGTGGCGAGGATCAGCACCCGCACATCGGCCACCATGGCAGCCGGCGCGCCGAGCGTGCCGAGCACCTCCCCGGCCAGCTCAGCGCTGGCCGCCTCGTTGGCCCCCGCCGGCGCGGTGGGGTCGTACACGGCGTCGTGGAACCAGGCGGCGAACCGGACGGCGGGCGACGCCGGTTCGGGGGCCAGGAGCTCGTCGAGGGTGCGCAGGACGGCGGCGAGATGGGCGACACCGTGATAGCGCCGGTGCGGCTCGCGGTAGCGGGCCACCAGCGCATCCATGGCGGTCATCGCCTCGACGCCGGCACCCGGGACGGCTCCGGCCACCAGGTGGTGCCAACGTTCGGCCGGCGTCGGCTGGTCGAGCGCGCTCACCGCCCGTCCCCGCCGGGCTCGCCCGACGGCAGCTGCTCCAGCAGCGCCACGACCGTCGCCGGCGAGGCGCCCGCCGGAACGGCGATCCCGACGGCGTGCAGGCGTTGCACCAGACGGGCCAGGGCGGCGCGATCGCCGGCCAGGACGTCGGTCACGATCGCTTCCAACTGCGCCAACTCCGGCGGTGACGGCGAGCGCGTCGCCCGCCGGAAGGTGGCGAGGGGCCGCCACGGCGCCTCGAAGGACTGCCCGGCCAGCACCCTGGCCAGCACCTGGACGGCGAGCACGAGACCCACCGCCACCACCACGGTGGTCACCACCACCACGATCGCGCTGTCCATACCGATCAGTCCGTCCTGCCTGCCCGGCCCGGGACGGTGGAACGATCGGCCACCGCCACGCGGATGCGTTCGAGCGCCGCCAGCGCGGCAGCGCGCATCGGCTCATCGACCGGTTCGGCCGAGAACCGGGCCCGCGCGAACAGCTCGGTGAGCGCGGCCAGATCCGCGCCGCCGGCTCCGAGCAGATCGAGGGCTCGACCCAGGTACTCGCCCTCGGTCTCGGTGGCGCTGCGCACCAGCTCCCCGCGGCCGAGCCCCTGGGCGACCGTCGCGTAGGCGAGCCGCACCGCGGTGCGCGGCTCGGCGTCGGCGCGCAGCTGCACCATCGCCTCGTCCACCGCGGCGAGGGTGGCGGCGCGGTCGATGGTGGCACTCGGTTCGATCAACGCACCCACGGCGTCGAGCCGGTCCCGGCTCACCGGATCGGGCACCAGGTCTTCCGGTGGGACCAACTGCTGGCGTTGCCCGAAGCGCACGATGGCCACGATGCCGGCCACGATCACCGCCAGGCCGACCCACCAGCTCACCCGGCCGGTGTCCAGCGAGATGCCATCGGCCGGCGCGGCGGCGACCGTCGCCGCCGTCTCTGCCGCGGCGCGGTCGGGAGCGGCGGACACCGGGGTGGCCGAGGGCCCGCCGAACGTCCCCCGGAGGATGGCGCTGCGCGCCTCGGCACCCGCCGCGCCCAACGCGGCAGCACCGACCAGCACGGCCACCATCACGGCCAGGGCCGGGCCCGGGCGTCGTACCGCGGCGCGACGACGCACCAGTCGATGCAACCCTCCGGCCACCGCCAGGACTGCGGCCACCGCCAACGCCAAGGCCGCCGGGAGCAGACCTCCCGGTACGGTACCGCTCGGTACGAGGATGAGCACGGCCAGTGCGGCGAGCACCGCCACCGCCGCGCCGGCGGCGGCGGCGACGGCGGCACCACGCCAGACCGCGGCTTCGACGTGGCAGGCGCCGCTACGGCGGCGGGCGTCGACCGCCACCCGGGCCGCCTCGGCCACCAGCACCACGGCGGGGGCGGCGGCGAGCACCCACGCCCGCGACGTGGCGGGCCGGTCGACCGCCACGAAGGCCACCGCGGCCAGCACGAACCCGAGACCGGCCTCACGCCACGCCGCGCTGCGCGACCACAGCGCGACACCGAACAGGAGCACAGCCAGCACCAGCGCGGCCAACGAAAGGGAACCGAGCAGGGACACCGGTCAGCTCCTGGCCCGCGACAGCGCGGCCGGTCGCCCGACCCGGGCCAGCAACACCCGCAGCGGCACGTCCTCGTCCCACCGCAGGCTGACCACGCCCGCTTCCAGCAGCCGTTCCCGCCGGGCGGCGCGCTCCGCGTTCCACAGCCGCATCGCTGCGAGCCGGGCCCGGCTGTCCCCCGGGGCGGGCGGTGGGGTGGCCGGCTCCACCGCGACGACGTGGTGACCGTGCCGGCGCAGCTCACCGAGCACCTCGACGATGCGATCGTCGGCGAGGAGGGTGAGCCCGACCACGGTCGTGCCCGGGCGCAGTCCTCCGGCGACGAGCGCCGGCTGGCGACCCAGACCGCTGAGACGGGCCAGCCGGCAGTCGAGGAGCGTGTCGACGATGGCGTACAGCTGCCGGGTGCCCGAGCGCGGGGCGAGCCAGCGCAGCGGTGCGCCGACAGCGAGCAGGCCGACCTTGTCCTGGGCCAGCAGGTGGTTCTCGGCCAGGGTCATCGCCGCCTGCACGGCACGGCGCAGCGTGGTGTCATCGCCCGGGCCGAGGGCGGCGGTGTCGTCGAGCAGGAGCACCACGTCGGCGCTGCGCTCGGGGTGGCGGTCACTGACCCAGGTTGCGCCGCGCCGGGCCGACACCCGCCAGTTGATGGCCCGGCGGCGGTCGCCGGGCTGCCACGGGCGCACGTCGGCGTACTCACAGCCGTCGCCGCGCACGGCGGCGAGGTGGGCGCCAAGGCTCGACCCGGTCCGGGCGGGGGTGGCCAGCGAACGCAGCCGGGCCTCGGCCGGATAGACGCGCAACACCGCGTCGAGAGACCGGATGGTGGCCAGCGCGAACAGGCCGAAGCGATCCCGGACGACCACGCGCAGCCGTCCGGTGGCCAGCACGCCCCACTGCGAAGGCTTCACCTCGAAGGCGATGACCCGAGCCATACCTTCAGGTATGGTCACGATGCGGCGGAGGATGCCGTCGACGCTGTCGAGCCCAGGTGCCGGCTCGTACTCGACGTCGAGCCAGGCCACCTCGGTGTCGGCCGCCACGGTGACCAGCACCTGCACCACGTCTCCCTCGACCACCCGGGCGGCGGACACCCCCACCTCGATGTCGAGCTCGGGCCGGCGCCAGAGCACGACGCCGAGGCCGACCGGGGCGGCCACCGCCACCGCCACCGCGGCCAACGCCGGGCGGCGCACCAGCAGCGCGACGCACAGCAGCGCGACCGCAGCGGCAACCGCGGTGACGGCTCGCAGCGACAGGTACCGGTTCACGTCCGGTCGGACTCGGTGAGCGTGGCCGGGGTTGCCACACCGGCCAGCGCGTCGGCCACGACCGTCTGCGCGGTGACCCCGCGGATCCAGGCCTCCGGGCGCAGCACGAGCCGATGGGCGAGCACGGCGGAAGCCATCGCCTTCACATCGTCGGGCACGACGAAGCTCCGCCCACCCAGCGCGGCCCGGGCCCGGCTCGCCGCCACCAGGGCGAGTGCGGCTCGCGGGCTGGCCCCCGCCTCGGTGCGGGCGTCCTCACGGGTGGCCTGGACCAGGCTCACCACGTAGCGCAGCACGTCGTCGTCCACCGCCACCGTCTCGACCGCGGCCTGCAGGGCGGCCACCCCGGCGGCGTCGAGCACCGGTCGGAGGGGAACCTCGTTGCTCCGACGCTGGACACGGCGACGCAGCAGTTCGACCTCGGCGTCGGTGGCCGGGTAGCCGACGGAGACGCGCAGGAGGAACCGGTCGAGTTGCGCCTCGGGCAGCGGGTAGGTGCCCTCCGATTCCAGCGGGTTCTGGGTGGCCAGCATGGTGAAGGGGCGCGGCAGCCGGTGCGAGGTGCCGTCCACGGTGACCTGGCGCTCCTCCATCGCCTCCAGCGCGGCGGCCTGGGTCTTGGGTGGGGCCCGGTTGATCTCGTCGCCGAGGACGAGGTTGGCGAAGATCGGGCCCGGCTGGAACGTGAGGCCGCCGCGCCCGTCGGGCAGGGCGGAGCCGGTGATGTCAGCCGGGATCAGGTCGGGCGTGAACTGGATGCGGGAGAAGTCGAACTGCAGCACCGCGGCGAAACTTCGGGCGGTCAGCGTCTTGGCCACCCCGGGCACGTCCTCGATGAGGACGTGGCCGTCGGCCAGCAGCCCGATGAGGACCAGCTCCAGCAGGGGGCGCTTGCCCACCACCGCCCGCTCGACCTCGTCGAGCACCGCAGCACCGGCGCGGGCGACATCCGCGACGGAGGCCGCGTCCTGGCCGTCGGACACCGGTGAGGACAGGGGTGCGGACGCAGCGGCGGCGGGGTCGTGCATCGTCGCACCCTAGCCAGCGGGATGGACGGCACCCGCCGCCGCCCCGCTGCGACGGGCGCTCCGATGCTGTCCACCCTCTACCACTCTAGGTGGTTAGATT
>JADLEF010000092.1 GCA_020846295.1 Acidimicrobiales bacterium | reverse complement strand
GTGTGGGCCTTGACCACGCCCTCACGTGTTGGATGCCACGAGCCACGGCCGGAGCGCTCCGAGACGCGCTCGACGTCGGTGACCGCGAGCGCCTGTCGTACGACGACTCCCGTGGGGCGGTCACCCTCCGTCGAGTAGTTCGACACGGCCGCGTAGCCGGTCGTCACGGTGCCGTGGGCTCCCTGACGATCCCGAGGCCGCGTCCAGCCCGACGGCGGCGAATCACCGGTGCGCATCGAGCGCCTGCGGACGACGCCGGTGCTCGTCGCGTTGGCGACGGTCGACATCATGCGGGGCGCCGCGCGAGTGCGATCGGGCAACCCGACGAGCTTGCTGCCGCGCCGCTATGGCCGGCCCGGACCGTCGACCTGTTGCTGCGCTCGTGTGACCTCGTCGGTGCGATGTGCGGCCCCCGGCTGTCGTACCTCGCCCACGCCCGCCGATCCGGTGCCCGCTCGCGGCTCGCGAATCGCGGCTCGCGGAGGGATGGTCCCGGAAGGCTGGTTTGCTCGGCCTGGTCCGGCACCCCGACGCCCGCGGGTCTACATTCGACCGCGGAGGGCGAGCACGGCGGGAGAGCGAGCGAGGTACGAAGATGCAGGAGCGCACGCAGCGAGGCGGCAAGGAACGAGTCGACAAGGGACAGCTCGACCAGGAGCCGGGCGACGGGGGCGGGTCCGGCGTAATGACGCCGGAGCGCCGCGCCGCCGATGGCGAGGGCGTTGCGCAAGGACGTGCCGTTGGAGTCGCACGCCGAGCTCACCCCGGCGGCGGGACGCGACGCGGTAGCGATGTTGCAAGCGCAAGACTTCGTACGGGTGGCCGATCTGGCCCCGATCCGCTACGGGCGGATGTCGGTGTCGCCTAACACGTTCTTCCGCGGCGCCGCCCGGGTGATGGCCGCCGACCTGGCCACCACACCGACCTCGGGCCTGACCACCCAGTTGTGCGGTGACGCCCACCTGTCCAACTTCGGGGCCTACGCGTCGGCCGACCGGCGTCTCGTGTTCGACATCAACGACTTCGATGAGACGTTCCCCGGCTCGTTCGAGTGGGACGTCAAGCGCCTTGCGGCCGTTTCGTCGTCGCCGGCCGCTCCAACGGCCTCAGCGACAAGAAGTGCCGCAAGCTGGCGCGGTCGGTCACCGAGACGTACCGCAGCACGATGCGCGACTTCGCTCAGCAGCCCATCCTCGCCGTGTGGTACGCCCGCCTCGACATCGCCGAGGCCGTCGACGAGTACCTCGAGTCGCTCGCCAAGCCCAACCGCAAGCGGGCCAAGGCGGCGTTCACGTCTAGTGCCCCCGACCTGACCAGGGCGAGCACCCGCAACAGCCTCCAGGCCATCCGCAAGCTCACCGCGGTCACCCCGATGGGCCGACGCATCGTGTCCAACCCGCCGCTGGTCATCCCCCTCGACGAGATGACGAGCCTCGACCCCGACCAACACCGTCAGGAGGTCACCGCGCTCCTCACCGGCTACCGCGAGACGCTCCAGTCGGACCGCCGCCACCTCCTCGACCACTTCACGATCACCGACATCGCCCACAAGATTGTCGGTGTCTGCAGCGTCGGGCTGCGCGCCTGGATCATCTTGCTCGAAGCCGGCGCCGAATCCGAGGGCCTCCTCCTCCAAGCCAAGCAGGCCGTGACGTCCGTACTGGCCGAGCACACGGGCGACACCACCGACCGCGAGCAGGGCGCTCGCGTCGTCGCCGGCCAACGCATCATGCAAGCCTCCAGCGACATCTTCCTCGGATGGCTCTCCACCGACGCCGGCACCGGCGGCCGGCACGACTACGACCTGCGCCAGCTGCGCGACTGGAAGGTCTCCGCCGAGATCGACCAGATGACCCCCCAGAGCCTCGCCGTCTACGGCCGCATGTGCGGCTGGACCCTCGCCCGAGCCCACGCCCGCTCCGGGGATCGCATCGCCGTCGCAGCCTACCTTGGCTCGACCACGGCGTTCGACCGCGCCGTCGCCGACTTCGCCGTTGCCTACGCCGACCAGAACGACCGCGATTTCGGGGCCCTCAGCACGGCGATCGCCGACGGCGAGGTCACCGTCACCCACGACATCTGATCGGCGGACCGCCGCGGGCTAACCGGGGGGAGCACGGCCGCGGGGAAGGCGGGGTCGGCGTGGTCTGCGCTCGTCGTGTCCGGTGCCCGCGTGTCCGGGGTGGCCCCCTCGTCACCCTGCAAGCTGCCGACGGGAACGAATCAGATCGCGGCGTAGTCGCCCCAGGTCGCATGCGGTGCTGACCGCTCCCACCGTGAAGCCGCCGGAGAGCGCCGACAGCCACTGCAGCACGTCGAAGCTCTCGCCGAGCCGGGCGGCAAGGTCGCGGGAGCAGCGTGGGGCCGTGCGTGAACACCTCATCGAGCAACACGCGTCGATGTCGGCAACGGCCTGGGATGCGACAGCAGGGCTCGTGGTTATGGGAGTGGTTCCTTCCCCGATAGCCCGGAGGGGAGGGAAGGCGGCGTCAGCTCGGAGCGCGGGCTACCGGAGGGGTCGCTCGGTCACGCCACAGCGGTCGAGCGACGACGCGCCCGGCATCGCGACGAGCGACCCGGTGAGCATCCATTCATCGCGTTCAGTTTTCGTTTCGAGGCGGGGTGCGATTTTTCGCTGTGCCACCGCCTCCCGCCGGGTGGCTCATCGACGCTGCGGCCGTCGGCCCGTCCGGCCCCGCCGGCCGCCGATGGCCTGCAGCACGAGCAGGAGGAGGCAGGCCCCCAGGAAGGCGATGAGCAGCGAGCGCCAGCTGAAGTCGCCGAGACCGTCGCCGAGCGCGGCCTGGGTGATGGCGCCGCCGAGGAGCCCGCCGAGCACGCCGATGACGAGCGTGTAGAGGCAGCCCCGTCGCTCCTCGCGGGTGACGGCCGACGCCAGGCTGCCCGCGATGAGGCCGACGGCGATCCAGCCGAAGATGTTCACGCCGCCGACTGTACGGGCGCGATGGTGATAGGCGCGCCGACCCGGCGCCCGATCAGCTTCTCCACCCCGTCGGCCCCCAGCACGACGCTGGCGAGGCCGAAGCACAGAGCTCAGTCGGCGACCCCGACGGGTGACGTCTCGAACGCCTCGTTGAGGATCGTCACGTGTACGACCGCGACCTGCGAGGCCAGCGACAGCGCGACCGCCCCCACAGGATGGGGTTGGTGAACAGGTGGTGGCATCTGACCTGTTCGCGACGACGTTCTAGCCGTGACGGTCCTGGTGGAACAACGATTGAACCCT
>JADLEF010000091.1 GCA_020846295.1 Acidimicrobiales bacterium | reverse complement strand
CTGATCCAGCTCGATGGCGCCGCTGCGGTCGGTTGCGTAGCTGAAGCGCAGCGTGCCCGGTTCGAGCAGCTCGGTGGGACACGTCCACGTGTCGCTCCTCGGTGGTGCGGCGGTTGCCACCGAGCCTTGCAGCGCCACCGCAGCCATCGTGATCGCTGCGGCCGACGCGGCGACCACACCTCGAGTCCGTGTGCGTGACCATCTGGTGACCATCGCTCTGCCCCCTCTCGCCCGCGTGTGCAAGCACGGTTCGAGCGTACCGGCCGGTTCGCCGGCGCACACGGGGCTCGCCTGCAAGGGCGAGCCGGGCGGCGGGCGCGGCGCGGGGCAGGTGCGCGAAGCTGGCCGGAGCCGGTGAACCGAACGAGCAGGAGCGACTGTGACGACCGTGCAAGTGGAACGCGTCGACGGGGCGGTCGCCGTGGTGACCCTGGACCGGCCCGAGCGGCTGAACGCACTGAGCCCGACCCTGGCCGCCGACCTCGACGCGGCGCTGCGCGAGCAGTTCCGGGACCGGGCGGTGCAGGCGGTGGTGCTCACCGGGGCCGGCCGCGGCTTCTGCAGCGGCTTCGACCTGGCGTCGCGCGCCGAGGGCGATCACGCGCCGGACACCGACGGCCGCGGCCCCGTCGGCCGGTTCTGGATGCTGCAGGAGCAGCTGAGCGGTCTCATCACGTTGATCCACGAGGCCCCCAAGCCGGTGATCGGGGCCATCAACGGTGTCGCCGTCGGCGGCGGGTTGGCCGTGGCGCTGGCGTGCGATCTGCGGGTCGCCGGCCCGGAGGCGGCCTTCGGCTCGGTGTTCGTGAACGTCGGCTTGTCCTCGTGCGACATGGGTGTGTCGTACTTCCTGCCCCGAATCATCGGAGCCACCCGGGCGGCGGAGCTCATGCTGACCGGCCGCATGGTCGGAGCCGAGGAGGCCGAGCGCATCGGCCTGGTCAACTCGGTGAGCGGGCCGGGCGACCACGTGGACGCGGCGCTCGCCCTGGCCCGGGCCATCACCCGCCACAGCGAGTTCAGCATCCGCATGACCAAGTCCGGCATGTGGGCCAACATCGACGCGCCGAGCCTGCGGCATGCGATCGAACTGGAGAACCGCACGCAGGCGCTGGGCACCTTCACCGGCAACCTGGACGTGTACGAGGCCGCCTTCGCCGAGAAGCGCCGGCCGACCTGGGACGCCATGTGAACGGGCGACGCCGCCGGGTTGACTCCATGCGGGCCCGCCAACGACGCTGACACCATGACGGACGCCCTGGACCTGCTGCTTCGCGCCCTGGATCTGCGTCAGATCGGCGAGGACAGCTTCGTCGGTCCCGGCGACATCGACAACGAGTACGGCATCTTCGGCGGGCACCTGCTCGGTCAGGGCGTGGCCGCCGCGTGCCGGACGGCCCCCGTCGGGCGGGCCATCCACTCCTTCCACGCCTACTTCATCGCCGGCGACAGCGCGACCGGCGACATCGAGTACCAGGTCGAGCGCATCCGCGACGGTGGCACGTTCGCCCACCGAGAGGTACGGGCGCGGCGCGGCACCAAGGAGTTGTTCCGGATGACCGCGTCGTTCCAGGCGGCGGAGGCCGGGTTGGAGTGGGAGGCGCCCCCCGCACACGAGGCGGATCTGCCCGATCCCGACTCGCTGCCCGAGCTGCCCGACCTGCTGGCCGCCCGCGAGACGCCGGTGTTCGACGAGTACTGGACCAACCGGCCCCGCGCCGTGCAGCTCCGCTACGCCCGCGCCCCGTGGGCGGATGCCGGCCCCTCCGGCGACAGCGGGATCCGGGTGTGGTGGCGGACGCCCCGGCCCATCGCGGACGATCCGCACCTGCACAGCGCGGTGGCCGCCTTCGTGGCCGACGAGTCGATCTCGGACAACGTGCTCACCCCGCACGGGTTGACATGGACGAGCCAGGACCTGCTGGTGGTGAGCCTCGACCATGCCATGTGGTTCCATCGGCCGTTCCGGGTGGACGACTGGCTGCTGTTCGTGCAGCGGCCGCTCGTCACCAACGCGGCGCGGGGCCTCGCCCTCGGCCACCTCTACGACCGGGAGGGCCGGATGGTGGCGACGTGCACCCAGGAGGTGCTGGTGCGCCAGTGAGGCGCACCGTGCAGGGTGCCCGACCTCGGTGGGTCCGGTCCGGTTGGAACATACGGTCGATGGCGGCCCGTAGACTTCCGCGCAGTGGGACGTGCACGTAACGCCGTGAAGGCGTGGCGATGAGCTCGATGCCGTTCGTCGGGCGCTCAGCGGTCCTCGACGCGCTGCAGCGCTGCGTCGACGCCACCGTCGCGCATCGGCCACAGCTGTGCCTGCTGCACGGCGGGCCCGGTGCGGGCAAGACGAGCGTGCTGCAACGGTTCCTCGACGGGCTGCCGGACCGGTTGGCGGCCACCGTGTTGCGGGCGAGTGGCTCTCGGGTCGAGGCGACCACCGGGTACGGGCTGCTGAGCCAGTTCGACCGGCGGTTCGTCCCGTTGCTCGACGATTCCGGGGCGTTCCCGGCGCCGACCAAGGCGGGTGTCGACCTGCTCGCCACGCTGGACGATCTCCAGAGCGCCGGGCCGGTGGTGGTGGCCGTCGACGACGCGCACTGGGCCGACGACGCCTCGCTGCAGGCGCTGCTGTTCGCGCTGCGCCGGTTGCGCCGGGACCGGATCCTGACCATCGTCGCCTTCCGGCCCGACGAGCTCGACGCAGACCTCGACGGCTACCGGCGGCTCGCCGCCGAGCACGGGACCGACGTCGGGCTGGACGGTCTCACCGCAGCCGAGCTGCTCGAGCTGGGCCGGTTGGTGCAGCGCCCCATCACGCCGCGCGGCGCAGCCCGGCTCGTCGCCCACACTGGCGGCAACCCGCTCTACGCCACCGAACTGCTGCTCGCCCTGAGCGCCGACCAGTTGGAGCGCGAGCAGTTGCTGCCCGCTCCCGAGCGGATCGAGGGCGCCGTCGCCCGCATGCAGGCCGCATGTGGCGACCCGGGCCGGGGCCTCATCGCCGCGGTCGCGGTGCTGGGCGACCGGTGCGAGCTCGGCCGAGCGGCTGCGGTCGCCTGCGTGCCGGACGGCGCCGCCGCAGCCGACGACGCTCGGCGGGCGGGACTGCTGCGCGACAGCGGCGTGGGCCCCGCCACCACCCTGCAGTTCGTGCACCCCCTCTACGAATCAGCGGTGTACAGCGGCCTGCCGCTCGCCGAGCGGGCCGCGCTGCACCGGGCGGCAGCGCGCCGCGCCGAGGGCGAGGCCGAAGCCCTGCGTCACCTCGGTTCCGCCACTGCGGTGCCGGAGCCGGCGCTGGCCGCCCGGGCTGTGCTGCTGGCCGACCGCCAGCGAGGCCGCTGGGCGTTTGGCGCGGCGGCCGAGTGGTACGTCCTGGCCGCCCGGCTCACCGACGACCTCGCCGACCGGGAGGTGTTGCGGTGGCAGGCGGTCGACTGCCTGATGCAGGGCGGCGAGATCCGTCGGGCGGCGTGGACGGCGGACGAGACCGAGCAGTACGGCCCGCCGACCGCCTGGCGGTGCTACGTGACCGGGACGCTGGCGTTGCTGCGGGGCAACGCCGCCGCCGCCGACCGGTTGCTCGAGCGGGGCTGGGTGCTGGCGTCGCAGGACGGCGGCGACCCGGCGGTTGCCGCGACGATCGCGGCGCATGCCGGCCTCGTCGCACTGGTCGCGGCGGACATGGACGCTTGCGATCGATGGGCGGACCGAGCGCTTGCCGCATCGGCACGCGCCGGTGTGGAGCTGCCGCTGGCACGGGTGCTCGCCGCCTACGGGCTGTGGTTCGCAGGCGACACGGAGGGCGCGCTGGCGGCTTGCGGGTTCCTCGACGAGCTCGACGAGGAGGCCCGGCTGATCGTCGGCATCGACGCTCGCAACGGCCGGCTGCTGTTGCGCCTGTGGAACGACGACCACGCCGGGGTGCGGGCCGACGCGGCGATCATGGACCGCAGCCTTCGCCGCT
>JADLEF010000090.1 GCA_020846295.1 Acidimicrobiales bacterium | reverse complement strand
GCGCCACCGGCTGCACCCCGACGGTGACGCTCACCTCCGGCCAACAGAACCTCACCCTGGACACCGGCTTCACGCTGTTGAGCGCGGTCGGTGACCTGGTGTGGCACGACCTCGACGCCGATGGCAGGCAGGACGCCGGGGAGCCCGGCATCCAGAACGTGTCGGTGGAGTTGTGGTCGGTCGGCACCGACAACACCGCGGGCACCGGCGACGACGTCCGGGTCACCCAGAACGACGGCGTCACGGTCCGGCCGGCGCAGCTGACCACCGTCAACGGCGAGTACCTGTTCTCCGGCCTGCTGCCGGGCACCTACTTCGTCAAGGTCGACCGCGCCACGCTGCCCGCCGGCTATCGGGTCAGCCCCGCCGACGCGGGCGCCGATGATGCCGTGGACAGCGACGCAGTGACCGATCCCACCAACGCCGGCCGGCTCATCACGGGCACGGCCACCATCACCACCGACGCCGAGGACCTGACCCTCGACACCGGAATCTTCCTCCCCGCCGCCATCGGCGACCGGGTGTGGGAGGACGTGGACGGCGACGGCGTCCAGGATGGCGGCGAGCCGGATCTCGGCGTCGATGTCACGGTGACCCTCACCGACTGCGACGGCACCCCGATCACCACCGATGTCGACGGCAACCCGGTCACCTCTACGGTGACCACCCAGGGCGCCTTCCGGTTCGACGACATCCGACCCGGTACGTACTGCCTGCAGTACAGCCTGCCCACCGGGTGGGAGCGCACGGTGGCCGGCACCGGCGGCGACACCGCGGCCGACTCCGACCCCGATGTCGCGACCGGCGAAACCGCCCCGACGGTGCTGAGCTCCGGCGAGGACGACCTGACCTGGGACGCCGGCTACTTCCGGCCGGCAGCGCTGGGCGACCTCGTGTGGTTCGACGCCGACGGCGACGGCCTGCAGGACGGTGGCGAGCTGCCGGCCCCCGGCGTCACCGCCCGCCTGCGCGACCTCCAGGGCACCCAGCTGGCGACGACGGTCACCGATGCCGACGGCCGCTACCACTTCACCGGGTTGTGGCCCGGCACCTACCAGGTCTGCTTCGAGCGGCCCGCCGACGACTGGTTCTCGCCCCTCGACGCCCCGGCCGACGACCAGGCCGACAGCGATGTCGACCGGGCCACCGGTTGCACCATCGCCGTGACGCTCGCCTCGGGCGATGTCGACGACTCGCTCGACGCCGGCATCTTCGACGACGTGGAGCTGGGCGACGTGGTGTGGGAGGACCGTGACCTCGACGGCCGGCAGGACGCCGGCGAGCCGGCGGTGCCCGGCGTGCGCCTGGTGCTGCGCCAGCCCGGCCCCGATGCCGTGTGGGACAGCGCCGACGACGTGCCGGTGGCGGAGACCACCACCGGCACCGACGGCCTGTACCGGTTCCGTGGTCTGCTGGCCGGCACCTACCGGGTGTCGGTGGACACCGCCACGTTGCCCACCGCCATGCGGCTCACGGTGGCCGACGCCGCCGCCGAGGCTGGCACCGGTGACGATGGGCTCGACAGCGACGCCGATGTCGCCACCGGCCACCTCACCGCCGTGACCGTACCGGCCGGTACGGAGAACCTGACCTTGGATGCCGGCCTTATCACGCCGTTCGCCCTCACGCTGACCAAGCAGCTCCTCGGGGAGCTGACCGCCGGCGAGCAGGCCACCTACCGCCTGACGGTGACCAACACCGGGCCGGGCACCGCCTGGGCCGGCCTGACCCTGACCGACAAGCTGCCGGTCGGGCTGAGCTTCGAGTCGGCGTCGGGCGTCGGGTGGGCCTGCCAGGCTCCGACGAGCGACAACGACATCGTGTGCACCAGCGCATCGACGCTGGCGGCCGGCGCCACCGACTCGCTGGAACTGATCGTGGACGTCGGTGCGAGCGAGAGCGGCGTGATCATCAACACCGCCACCGTCACCGCGGCGGGGCTCGAGCGGCTGAGCGCGACGGTTCCCGGGGCGACGGTGGCCGGCGTGGTCGCCACCCGACAGCCGCTGGTCCGTACCGGTGCGGACACGCTGCGCCTGGTGTTGTGGGGCGCCGCGCTGATCCTGACCGGCGTCGCCCTCGCCGTGCCCGCCCGGCGTCGGCTGCGCTTGGCGCCGGTGCACAACCGCCGCCCGAACCGGGACTGATCGCCCGGCGGCGGTGTGACGCTACGGTCGTGCCATGAGCAGCATCGAACGCAAGGGTGGCACGCGCCGAACGGCGCCTGCGGCCAACTTCGAGGGCCACGTGGAGATGGAGGCCATCCTCGAGGACGCGCAGTACGGCGTGCGCCAGAACCGCGTCCACTTCCACGACGGTGGCCGCACCAACTGGCACCTGCACGTCGGCAGCCAGGTGCTGTACTTCGTCGAGGGCAAGGGCATGGTCGAGGAGCTCGAGGGCGAGCTGCTCGAGACCGAGGCCGGCGACATCGTGCACGTGCAGCCCGGTACGCGCCACCGCCACGGTGCCCGGGACGGGCAGTCGGCGGTCCACATCGCCATCACCCTGGGCGAGTCGATCTGGGACAACGACCCCCGCTACCCGGGGTAGCGGGGGTCCCATCCGGGCGCGGCGAAGCCGCCAGCAAACACGGCCCGGCATGGGGGAGGGGCCCCGTGCTCGGG
>JADLEF010000089.1 GCA_020846295.1 Acidimicrobiales bacterium | reverse complement strand
CCGTCGCTGCGCGCCACGCCGCGCGACCGAGTGCGCAGCCGGTCCTGCTCGCCGTCGACGAGGCTCTCGGCGCGGCGGGCGCGGCGATCGGTGGCGACCTCGGCCGCCACCAGCAGCTGCTGGACGAGCTGGGCCTGCTGGCTGGGATCGGCCCGGCGGATGGCGTCGGCCAGGCGCCCCACCCCGGCGGCCGAAGCCGCGCTCTCGGCGGAGGCGATCTCCAGGCGACGGGCCAGCTCGTCGATGCGCCGGTGCCCGTCCCGGCCGGCGTCGAGGCGGCGCAGCGCCTGACGGGCTGCGCCGTGGGCCTCGGCGGCGCGCTGGGCATCGGCCTCGGCGGCGGCCCGCAGGGCGCCGGCCTCGCTCAGCACGGCGCGCGCCCGGGCCAGCTCCGCCGCGCTGGGGAGCGGGGTGTCCACCGCGTCGGCGGGCGCGGTTGGTGCCGTCGGCGGTGGTGGGGCGGCCCGATCGGGGGGCAGGCCGGCGCCGGCGAGCAGCCGGGCGGCGAGGCTCGGCCCGGCGCCGCCGTGCGGCAGGTGCAAGCCGGGGGCGTGCCCCGGTGAGGTGGGCGCCGGCGTCGGAGCGGCTCCGCCACCGGAGCGTTCGGGGAGCTCGGTGTCGGGGCCGGGGGCAAGGTTGCGCAGCTCGGCGGCGATGTCGCCCAACTCAGCCGACGCCCCCGGTGCGTGGCGGTCCAGGGCTCCGTCGAGGGTCAACCGGCCGTCGGAGCCCACCGCCTCCAGCGCCGGGGTGCCCACCCGGACCACCACCCCGGGGGTGAGCCGGTCGACCCCGAACCCCGGGGCGGGCATCGCCTCGGCGTCAGCGTCGTGCAGCTGTTCGATCACCAGCGCGATCTCGTCGAGGGCGACGGGATCGGGGGAGACCACCAACACCCGACGACCGTCGGTCAGCAGCTCCACCGCGGCGGCGGCGAGCGCGCAGCGCAGGAGCGATGGGTCGCCGGTCAGCAACCGGGCCTGGCGGGCGTCGAGCTCGCCGGTGAGCACGAAGCGGCCGTGGCCGGGGTCGATCAACGAGCGCAGCTCCGCCCGTTGCGCCTGACGGACCCGCCGCCGGCCGGTGGCCGCCACTGCGTACCACCCGCCCGAGTCGTCCGCTGCGCCGCGCAGCACCGGTTCGAGGTGGGCCGGATCGAGCTCGACGGTCTCCACCACCAGGCGGTCGTCCTGCCAGGACACGGCGCGTTCCACCCTGGCGGTGCTCCCGGTGGCGGCGTGCACGATGAACAGGTCGAGCCACGGGGCGTGGGCCAGGCGCCGCTGCCCGGTCTCGACGGTGAAGGTGGCCCGCAGCAGCGTGGAGCGGGCCCGGTGCAGCCGGGCACCGCCGAGCACGACCCGCTCGTCGGCGTCGAGGACGGCCAGGGCGGCCTCCTCGGCGGCCAGCGCGTCGATGGCGCCCGTCAGCAGCGGCAGCGGTGCCAGCCCGGCGCTGCTCAACCACGCCTCGGGGCCGTGCGGGGTGCGGTCGCGCTCGGGCCCGGTCACCGGATGCTCCCGCGTCCGAGGCGGGCGAGCAGCTCCGCTTCGTCGTCGTCGTCGACGCAGGTGGCAACCAGGCCACGACCGCCCGCCGGCAGCGCCACGCCGGGCGCCGCCCACCCGGGCCGTACCCGTAGGTACGGTCCGTCGCCGCCGAGGCCCAGCGCCGAACGCAGGCGGGCGGCCCGTTCGGCGGTGCGGGCCACGACCGCCGGGTCGGCCAGGCGCAGCGTCTCCAGGGCGGCGACCGCCGCCAGGGCATCGGGCATCGGGAGCCCCTCGGGCCCGCGGTCGGCCAGGTCGGGGTCGGGGTCGGGGTCGGGGTCGGGGTCGTGCGGGTCGGTGCCGGGGTCGGGCGGGTCGGTGGCGATGGCGGCGTCGGCGGGGCCGACCCACAGGGCACCTGACAGCCCGCCGAAGAGGGCGGCGCCGAAGCGGCCACCGGCGCGGCCGGCGCAGGCGGCGGTGAGGTCGAACGGCCAGCCGCGTCGGCGCAATGCGTCGTCGAGGTCGGCGGCCCGGGTGTCCCCGGCGGCGGTCCTGGACGCCGGCCACCGCACTACCCAGCCCGCCGGCGCAGCGCCGAGCACCGTCGCCGTCAGCGCCTGCACGGCCGGATGGTCGGGACCGAGCCGCCAGCCCAGCCCCACCTGGCGGCGCAGCGCGTCCACCACCGGCGGCGGGGCGTGACCGTGCCACAACGCGCCGCCCGCCAGATCGAGGTCGAGGGTGACGGCGCCGTCGACGTCGAGAAGGCGGATGCCCTTGGCCGAGCGCCAGCCCCCTCCGCTGAGCTCGACCGCGCCGGCCACGGTGGCAGGGGTGTCGGTCAGGTCGTCCCAACCGGGCGGCAGCTGCAGCGGCGGCCAGGTGGGATCCGGCCGCCACGACCGCAGCGACGGGTCGTGGAAGGGGCCTCCTCGCTCGCGCAGCCACGCTTCGACCCGGTCGACCTCGCGGTCGAACGCGGCCCGTTCGGCCCCGGCCAGCAGACCGAGGCGGGACAGCTGGGCCAGATCGTCGAGGTCCTTCGGCTCCCAGTGGGCGCCGTCGAGCTCGACCAGCAGGTCGAAGGCGTGGTCGAGGGTGTCGAACCCGCAGCGATGCCGCCGCAGCGGACGGAAGAAGTCCACCTTCCAACTGCGCGGCGCTCCGGTGGCGGCGTCCAGGAAGAGCACCACCGCGAACCCGGCGCCGGCCGGTACGACGAACAGCGAACCGGGCCCGAACCACTCCTCCCGCGGCAGTCGCCACCCCTGGTCGGGGGTGTGGCTCTGCTCGGTGTCGACCAGCCGTGGCCACGCCACCGTCGAGCGCGGCACGAGGTAGCCGATGAAGCGCTCGGCGCTGTCCTCGATCACGCGCAGCGGCCGGGCGGAGCGGATGCGGCGGCCGAGGACCTCGCGCAGCACCACCGTCGTCCCCGGCCGAAAATGCACCGGATCACGGTACCGTGCGCCACGGTCCTCGCCTCTGCCGCGCGGCGGCCGCCGGGCCCGGCTCCGGGCCGGCTCCGTCGGGGCCCGCTAGGTTGCGCCGTCATGGGTGCGGACCTGTTGAGCTCGGTGCGGCAGCGATGGGACGACGACATCGTCCCCGCTCTGCTGGACTACATCGCCATCCCGGCGCTCTCGCCGGCCTTCGACGCCGACTGGGCCGGTCACGGCGAGCTCGACCGGGCCGTCGAGCTGCTGGTCGCCTGGGCCCGGGCCCGGCCCATCGCCGGGTTGCAGGTCGAGGTGGTCCGCCTCGACGGCCTCACGCCGGTGATCGTGGCCGAGGTCCCCGCCTTCGGGGGCGCCGGCCACGATGGCAGCGACGGCGGCGCTCCGGCGGAGGGGACGGTGCTGTTCTACGGCCACTACGACAAGCAGCCGCCGATGACGGGCTGGCTCGACGGGCTGGGGCCGTGGACGCCGGTCATCCGCGACGGCCGGCTCTACGGCCGCGGTGGGGCCGACGACGGCTACGCCCTGTTCGCCACCCTGGCCGCCATCGAGGCGGTGCAGGCCGCCGGTGGCCGCCACGCCCGCTGCCTGGTGCTCATCGAGGGCAGCGAGGAATCCGGCAGCCCGCACCTGCCCGCCTACGTGGAGGCGCTGCGCGACCGGGTCGGCACGCCGTCGCTGGTGATCTGCCTCGACTCCGGCTGCGCCGACTACGAGCGGCTGTGGGTCACGACCTCGCTTCGGGGCATGGCCGCCGGGGTGCTGTCGGTTGACATCACCAGCGAGGGACGCCACTCCGGCGCCGTCGGTGGGGCGATCCCCTCGACGTTCCGCATCGCCCGGCGGCTGCTCGAGCGCATCGAGGACAGCGGCAGCGGCGCGGTGCTGCTGCCGGAGGCCAACGTCGAGATCCCCGCCGAGCGGGTGAGCCAGGCCGCCGCGCTGGTCGACGCCATCGGCGACGGCATCGACGGGTACCCGCTGCTCGACGGCGTCGACGTGCGGGTCAAACCCGGTGCGGAGATCCAGCTCGATCGCACCTGGCGGCCCGCACTGCACGTCATCGGTGCCGACGGGCTGCCGCCCACCGACCTCGCCGGCAACGTGCTGCGACCGCGCACCGCGCTCAAGTTGTCGCTTCGCCTCCCGCCCACCGCCGACCCCCTCGCCGCCACCGCGGCCCTCGAGCGCACCCTCACCGCCGATCCCCCCTACGGCGCGCACGTCACGTTCACACCCGACACCCCGGCCCCGGGCTGGAACGCGCCGCCCCTGCTGCCGTGGGTCGCCAACGCGCTCGATGAGGCGTCGCAGGCCCACTTCGGCCGGCCCGTCGGGTACGTCGGCGAAGGGGGGACGATCCCGCTCATGGGCACGCTGCAGGCCGGGTTCCCCGACGCAGCGCTGCTGGTGATCGGGGTGCTGGGTCCCGGATCGAACGCACACGGGCCCAACGAGTTCCTCCACCTCGAGATGGGGGTGCGGCTCACCGCCTGCGTGGCCGACCTGCTCGGCGCCCACGCCGAGAACGTTGCGCATGGGGCGAACGGGGCGAACGGGGCGGGGGCCCGATGAGCGGTTCGTGGATCCCCGCCCGGGCCGATCGCGTGGCGGCCCTGCTCGTCGCCGATGACGGCACCTTCAGCATCACCCGGGAGAAGCTGGGCACCTGCTTCGGCTGCGGTCTGGGCAACGAGCACGGCCTGCGGCTGCGCTTCCGCCTCGTCGACGGCGGCGCGGTGGCGACCACCGTCGATGTGGCGCAGCACCTCTGCGGTGTGGACGGCGTGGTCCACGGCGGCATCCAGGCCACGATCCTCGACGAGGTGTCGGGCGTGGCCGCCCAGCTCGCCCTGCCCGCCACCACCGGTGACGCCCCGTGCGTCACCGCCGAGCTCGCCCTGCGCTTCCGCCGGATGGTGCCCCAGACCACCCCGGTCACCGCCGAGGCCCGGGTCAGCCGGATCGAAGGCTCCAGCGTGCACGTCGATGCCCGCATCGTCGACAGCAGCGGCGCCGTGCTCACCGAGTCGACCTCGCGCTGGGTGCAGCTGCGCTGAGCTCGGGGCGCCCGGGTCAGGCGCCCACGCCGCCGGCGGTGCCCGCCACCACGGCGGCCACCGCAGCGAGGCACAACACCGCCATGGCCGACAGCCCGGCGTGGGCCCGCTGCTGCAGGCCGGCCGCCTGGGCCCGCTTGGCCTCGGACTCGACGCTGCGCGAACCGGCCAGCTCGCCGAGGACCACCAGCGCGGCACGGCGCGCCGGCTGCACCACGGCTGAACGCACGACCAGCGACAGCGCCCAGGCCGCCAGGGCGACCCACACCCACCACTGCGACCAGGCGATCCGGCCGTCCGAAGCGGCCGTCGCCGCCAGCAGCGCAGGGCCCACGACCACGATGGCCGTCTCGTTGCGGCGGGCGGCCGCGCGGTAGAGGGCCTGGCTCACCGCCAGGGCGTCGACCGCGTCGCCGGCGCCGAGGCGGCGGGCGGGCGGGCCGATGGAGCAGGACTGGAACACCGAGCCGAACCCCACCAGCGAGGCGAGCACGGCGACGGCGACGGCGACGGAGAACAACGCAGACACGGCCCGGGCGAGGCTAGGCGCGCCGAGCGTCGAGCCGGTGCACCCCCTGGATCGGATGTCGCGGTCGGACCGGGGTCGGTCAGCGGGACCTGACCACCGCCGAGCCGGCGATCTTGTCGTGGATGGTCTGCTTGTTCGAGTCCCACAACGGCCACAGCGAATCCACCAGGAGGTAGATCAGGCCCAGGCAGGACAGGAAGCTGCCGACGAACTGGGTGATGTGGCGGGCGAACCCGCGGCCGACGCCGATGGGCGTCCCGTCCTTCAGGCCGACCACCTTGATGCCCAGCGCCATCTTGCCCACCGTCTGGCCGCGCCCGTTGAGCAGCGCGAAGTAGACCAGGCCGAGGAGGAACCACAGCAGCGAGCCGAGCAGCTGCCGCCCGCCGTAGGTCAGCTGGAACGAGCTGTCGTTGGCCTCGATGCGGTCCTGCAGGTCCTGCCAGGCGACCACCGAGAACAGGATGATCCCGGGAACGGCCACGATGATCAGGTCGAGCAGCTTGGCCAACAGTCGCTGCCACCACTCGGCGTACGCCATGCCCGCCGGACCGCTGCCCGCCGCCGCATAGGGGCCGGCGTAGGGGTTGTCGTCGCTCGACCAGCCGCCCGGCGGCGGCGCGCCGTACGGCTGGCCGTACTGCTGCGGATGGCCGTACTGCTGGGGCTGGCCGTACTGGGGTTGGCCGTACTGCTGGGGTTGGCCGTACTGCTGCGGTT
>JADLEF010000088.1 GCA_020846295.1 Acidimicrobiales bacterium | reverse complement strand
GGCGTGCCAACCTGCTGCACGGCCAGCGGACCGGGCGCACCACCGGCTCCGGCCCCTGCGGTGCCAGGGGTCGGCAGCATGGCGGCGATGCGCCCCAGCGAGTGGCCGGGTGCGGCCTGGGGGGAGACTCCGAACCGCGCTGATCGGAACGCCTCCTCCAGGGCGGCCAGCCGGCTGCCGGCCGGATCACCCGGTCCGCCGACCTCGGCCAGGAACGCGGTCAGTTCGGGCGGCAACGCCGACGGCAGCGCGGCCGACGCGGTCGCCCGCTGGTCGGATGAGACCGGCTCGTCGAGCAGCGCATCTCGTTCGACCACCGGCAGCACCGAGGACACCTCATAGCTGGCGCCGGGGGCGCGATCCGACACGAGCGTGGCGGTGTCGCCGTCGAAGCCGAAGCGAGCCGTGTCGGTGCCGTCGAGGCGGCGGGGGTGGCCGGCCACGGGCACGAACGACGAGGACCAGCTCTCAGAAAGCTCAAAGCGTTGCCGTACGGTGGGCCCCGTCGGCTCGTCGACCCATCCGAGCGGTAGCGCGGAGCCGGCGCGATCGAATCGGGCCGGGTTCGTCCACACGCTGCCGTCGTAGCGGTCGAGAACGGCGATCGACACCCGGTCGACGATCACTCCGGCAGGCATGCTCTCGAAGGTGACGCGGAACGCAGTGCGATCACCCCCGCTCAACGCACCGAGCTCGGCGGAGACCTGCGTCAGCGGACTGACCGCGTCGTTGATTTGCACCGGTGCGGCATAGAGCTCGCGCAGCGACAGGCGATCGTCGTCGGCGGCAAGCGGCACGGCCAGAGCGGCCGCCACCCCGGTCGCGGTCATCGCAGCGATCAGCACGGGCGTGGAACCGATCCGAGGCCTGACGGGGTGTCGCTGATCGCCTGCCGGCTGGGCAGCGGTGGCCGACGCCGCTTCCTCCTGGCGGCTACCGCGCATCGCCAGCACCGTCAGGACGCTGGCAACCAAGGCCGCCATGACCAGAGGGTGGCTGGGCAACCCGAGGTGGCCCGCGTAGCCACAGGTCACCACCAGGGCCACCAGCGGCGGCAGCACCGGCCACAGCGCCCGCTGAGTTCGTCGCAGTTGGAGAGCAGCTACCGCTACCAGGCCTGCGCCAAGAACAGGTGGTACGGCCACCGCGCCGGTGTCGTTGAACGGCACCCCCGCGGTCAGCATCAGGGACCAGCCGCCGGTGAGTCCCCGCCACAGCTCCGCCCACGCGGCCGGGCCCGGCAGCCGGGCGGTCGCCTCATTGCGACAGGCGGTGATGGTGGTCCACACCGCCACCGCGGCAACAGCCACGGCAGCGGCGGCCGCATCCCGGCGCCACAGCCGGCGCGCCGCGCCATGGGCCGCGAACGCAACCACAACGGCACCGGCACAGAAGGCGAGCTCGCCCCAATCAGCGAACAGCGGTGACAGCGGCACGAAGGCGAGCGCGCAGGAGGCGCCGAGCGCCGCGAGCTCGGCCGCTGAGGCGCCGCCGTCAGCGGGCCAGCGCATCAGCGGACGCCGCTGGGCACCAGCGTCGGGCGGTGCTGCGTTCGGGGAAGGCGATCCGGCCGTCGGGCCAGACGGCGCCGCTCCCGGTTCTGGGCGGGTGGTGAGCAACGATGCGAAGGACATGGCTCAGCCCACCCGCGCCTTCCAGACCCGGGTGAACTCCGCCAGATCGCTGCAGGCGAGACCCAGCACGCCCTCCACTGCGGCGATGGTGCGGCCGTAGTTGGGCCCCATCTGCACCAGGGTGACCATCTCGTAGCGCTGCCGCACCGAGGAGACGACCGCTACCTGGGTGCACAGCGAGCCGGTGATCACACCGAGGGATGCGCCGTGGTGGCGGCGCCCGGCCAACCGCACGAGGCTGCGCAGGCCGGGATCATCGACCTCGGTGGTGACGGCGGCGAGCGTGTCGAGGGCATCGGTGAGCCCGCTGCCGGTGGCGTCGACCGCTACGGTGGCGCCGCCGCTGGTGTGCAGCGTCGTGGGGAAGCGCTGGTTCGCTCCCGCGCTCACCAGGGAGGCGGTCACCCGCACGGCCTCCTCAAAGGACCGCTGGTCACCGTAGGACCCGGACTGGGTGTCGAGCACGATGACCAGCCTCGGCTCGTTGGTCACCACGGTGTGCTTGACCATCAGCTGTCCGGTACGAGCGGTCGTGGGCCAGTGCACCAAGCGCAGGTCGTCACCCGACACGTACTCGCGCAGCGAGTGGAACGCTATGCCCCCTCGCGGTGCCACCGAGCGGGTCGGCCCGTCGAAGTCCTGGGAGCGGCCGGTAGGTAGCGGCGCAACCCGCACCTGCCGGGGATGCACGATCAGCCGGGTCTCCGCGCCCTCGCCGTAACCCACCCCGACCAGGCCGAGGGCGTCGGCGTGACTGATCTCGAGCGGCCCTACCGGCAAGATGCCCCGACGACCGGTCGGCAGGTCGTAGCTGACCCGCTGCGCGGCTTGCGAAGCGAGTCCGCGCAGCTGCAGGCGCAGCCGACGCTCGCCGAAACGCTCATGGGCGAGCAGCGGCGGTGAGCGGCGGGCGCCCTGGTTGGTGACGGTGAGCACCCCGACGGCGCCCTCGCCCTCCGCCACGCGCGCCGGCACCACATCACGGCGTACCTCAAGCGACGGCCGGATGAACAGCCACGCGGCGGCGACGATGAGCGCCACCAGCAGGGCGACACCGATCGCGAGCAGCTCCCGCAGGTCGGCAAGCGTTCCGACGGCGAGGCATGCGACGCAGAGCGCCGCCGTGGCCCACCCGTTCCTGGTCAACATCGCGTGTCCCCTCCTCCGTCGTCGTCCGGCTCAGACCCCCAGACGGATCTCGGGGGTGGGGATGGCGGCGGCGATGTGGTTGAGCAACGTGGTCGCAGTATGACCTTGCAGCTCCGCCTCGGCGGTGAGCAGCATCCGGTGGCCCAGCACGTAGGGCAGCAGCTGCTTGACATCATCGGCGGTGACGAACGTGCGGCCCCGTGACGCGGCCTGGGTCTGGGCGGCGGTCAGCAGCGCCAGGCTCCCCCGCGGCGAGACGCCGAGGCGCAGCTCACCCATCTGTCGGGTGGAGGAGCACAGACTCACGATGTAGCTGTGCCACGCCGGTGCCACGTGCACACCGCGGGCGATCTCGATCAGGTTGGCCACCAAAGCGAGCGTGGAGACCGGCCTCAGTTGCTCCACGGTGATCCCGCTCGAGCGGCCGCGTATGATCTCGATCTCCGACTCGTGGTCGGGATAGCCGATCGAGAGCTTCATCATGAACCGATCGATCTGGGCTTCGGGCAGGTGGTAGGTGCCGTCGAACTCCACCGGGTTCTGGGTGGCGATCACCATGAACGGTCGAGGCACCATCACCGGGTTGCCCTCCACCGAGACCTGCCGCTCCTCCATCACTTCGAGCATGGCGGACTGCGTCTTGGGCGATGCTCGGTTGATCTCATCGCCGACGACGATGTTGGCGAACACGGGCCCGGCCCGGAACTCGAAGTTCCGGGTGTTCATGTTCCAGATCTGCGTCCCGGTGAGATCGCTGGGCAGCAGGTCCGGAGTGAACTGCACGCGGCTCATGGTGCCTTCGATCGAGTTGGCGATCGCCTTGGCGAGCGATGTCTTGCCGACTCCGGGAATGTCGTCGATCAGCAGGTGACCCTCCGACAGCAACGCCACCAGCGCCATTTGGACGACGCTCGTCTTCCCGCGGATGAACTGTTCCACGTTGGACTGGAGCACGCGGAACTGATCCGCGAACCATTGGACCTGTTCGGCGGTCGCCTCGGTCATCTGCTTCCCCTCCGTTTTCGGCGCGGACCCCAGCTGGGAGAGGTCAAAGCAACGCCGCGTCGCTCACATGAGCACTATGAGAGCGAACACGGCGACGAAGATACACGCAACCGCTATCGAAAGCACGAGCAGTGCATGCCGACGTTGCGCACCGAGTTGTGCGCCCTCGTGCACGCGAAACGCGGCTGGTGACGGCCCCATGGTGTCAGCCGACGCCAACACGTCAGGCACCACACGACGATCGTCTGGAGATATCCCCGCCTGGCGCGAGGGAACGGCCATCGACGGCACCGTGACCGGCGCCGTTGCGCTCGGGGGAACCGCTCCGACCGGCGAGGGGAGCGTTGACGCCGACTCTGGTGGGGCTACCACCGGAGTGCCCGCCGCCTTCCACGTCGGGATCGACGCGGCCGGCACCGACGTGGCAGGCGGTCCGGTCGGTGGGTGCGGGGCGGCCAACAGGGTTGCCCCGAGCGCGACGACCGCCTTCGGGTCGGCGGCGAGCACCAACTCGCTGAGCGGGAAGCGGGCGCCGATGGCCTCGCCGACCGAGGGCAGCTGGCTACCGCCTCCGATCAGGTGCACCGCTGCGATCGAGGAGAGCGGCAGCCCGGCGGCGCGTACTGCGTCCTCGCAGAGCTGCACCGATTCCTCCACCATGGGCCGGAGTATCCCGGCCAGTTCCGTGCGGGACAGCGTGACCACGAACGTGCGGTGAGGCAGGCTGATGGCGAGGTCGGCTCGAGGGTGCAGCGACAGCAACTCCTTGGCCCGGCGCACCGCGCCACGCAGTCGCACCGCGCACGAAGTCCACGCCGGATCGTCCGACAGCTGTAGCTCGTCCTGGGCGGCCTGGTCGAGGTGCTGCTCGGCCACATGCGCCATCAGCACCTCATCGAAGAGGTCGCCGCCCAGCGCCCGGTTGCCGGAGGGATTGCCGACCACGGTGAAACCGGACGGCTGCGCCTCAAGCACTGCGATGTCCAGCGTGCCACCGCCGAGGTCGTACACCAGGAGGTGGTCACCGGGTCGGTGGCCGTGACCGGCAGCCTGCGCCCAGGCCCCCGCTACTGGCTCGGTCACCAGCTGCGGGGCGCTTGCCCCGGCTTGAGCGAGCGCTTCTCGGAACGGCACCAGCTGCCGCTCGGTCCAATCGGCGGGATGGGTGAACACCAGCTGTGTCGGCTGCTGGGCCTCCCGGTCGGCATGGCGGAGCACCTGACCGAGCAGCCCCCCGATCACCGTGCTGAGCGGTTGCTGCGTCCCCCCCAGCACCACGATCTCGGACCGCCCGAGCAGCTGCTTCGGCGCCCGCAGGCCACGGGCAGGACGGCCGTCGGTCAGTGCCTCCGCCGCCGTACCGACCACGAGCGAACCGTCCTCTTCGGCGAACACCACCGAGGGGGTACGCCTCGAGCCGGCCACCTCGATCACCCGGGGCGGATCACTCCCCCGACGCAGCGCTGCCACGGTGAAGCTCGTCCCGAAATCGACACCGACCACCACGCCCGCTGCCATGCGACTGCGATGCTACAGACATACCCAAGAGTACGGAAGGCGAGCGAGCGGGATCGCGGGTCGGCGGGGACGGCGCCGGCCCGATCAGACCCGGGCGACGGCGTCGAGGCGCTGGAGGTCTGAGGTGGTGGGAGCGGCGACCTTGTACAGCGCGGCCGGGTTGTCCCACAGGATCTTCCGCCGCACCTCGGCCGGCTGGCCGCCGAGCGCGCCGTCGATGCGCTCGTGCACGTCACCGGCGTACAGCGAGGTGGGGTGGGGGAAGTCCGTCTCGAACAGCACGTTGTCGGTGCCGATCCGCTCCAGCAGGCCCTGCGGGGCGAACTGCTCGAACCAGGAGCAGACGAACACCTGCCGCTTGAAGTACTCCGAGGGCAGCAGCTCGAAGATCGGCCGCTGGTCACGCACCTTGCCGTCGATGAAGGCGTAGTCGCACGCCTCGAGCACGAACGGCACCCACCCGATGCCGGACTCGACGGACACCACCTTCAGCTGCGGGAAGCGCGGCAGCACCCCCGACAGCAGCAGATCCGCCACCTGCACGCCGTTGCCCATGGTCAACGCCACGGTGCTGCGGGCGTAGGTGGCGGCCGAGCCGTGGGCCCGCACCCGGTTGCGGTCGAAGATGGTCGACATGTCACCCGAGCCGATGTGGAAGCTCACCGGTAGATCGGCCTCCTGGGCGGCGGACCAGATCGGGTCCCAGTGCTCGTCGCCGAGGAACGGCATGCCGTGCACCTGCGGTTCGCCGGTGAACAGCACGCCCTTGTGGCCCTTGTCTGCGCAGCGCTGGATCTCCCGTACCGAGGCCTGCACGTCCCAGAACGGGATGGCGGTCACCGGGATGAGACGGCGCGAGTCGGCCGAGGCCCAATCGGTCTGGAAGTCGTTGTACGCCTCGACACAGGCCAGCATGAGCTCGGGGTCTTCCAGCTTGAGGAACACCTGGCTGCCGAAGCCGCCCACGTTCGGGTAGAGCACCTGCGCCCAGATCCCCACCGAATCCATGTACTCGAGCCGTTTGTGCGCGTCGTACGAACCGGGATGGGCGTCGTCGAAGCCCTTGGGGGACTCGGGGAACGGCCCGCCCTCGAACCCGGCCACGGCGGACAGTCCCACCGAGGAGATGCGGCGGCCCTGCAGCACCCAGTTGTCCTTGCCGCTCTGCGCGTCCCGCTCGACGTGCGGCACCAGATCCCGGTACTTGGCCGGCACCCGGGCCGTCCACACATCGGGCGGCTCGGTGATGTGGGTGTCGACGTCGATGAACAGTTCGGTCGGCATGGCTGTCCCCCCAGGATCGTCCAGCGCGACGCAGCCTATGCCCGGCTAGGTTCCCCATGTGGCCGCACCCCGTCAGATCCACATCGAGACCGCCACCGTGACCATCGCCGGTTGGGACTACGGCAACCAGACGGCACGGCCCATGGTCCTCCTGCACGGGCTGACCGACCTCGCCTGGTCCTTGCACCCGGTGGCGGCGCGCTTCGCCGAGCGGTTCCACGTGGTGAACCTCGACCTGCGCGGACACGGCGATTCGAGCCGCGGACGCGCCTACACGGTGTCGCACTTCGTCGCCGACCTTCGCGCCGTGCTCGATCGCCTCGGCCTCGAGCGGCCGGTGCTGTTCGGCCACAGCATGGGCTCCATCGTCACCAGCACCTACGCCGGCACGTGGCCCGACGAGCCGGCGGCGCTGGTCATGGTGGAAGGGCTCGGGCCACCGCCCCGCTTCGGTGAAACCGACCCCGCCGGCCGCCGCGCCATCGCCCGGGCCGCGATCGAGGCCCTCAACGAGGATCCGACCCGCCCGCCGATGGCGGACCTGACGGTGGCGACCCAACGGCTGCAGCGGGCCCACCCCGGCCTCGACGACGCGCTCGCCGCCGAGCTCGCCGCGGCCGGCACCCGACCAGGGCCCGACGGCGGCCTGGTGTGGAAGTGGGATCCGTTCGTGCGGGAGTGGACCGCGGTCTTCGACCGCGAGCGCTACGAGGAGTGCTGGACGCAGGTGCGCTGTCCCACGTTGGTGCTCACCGGTGGCGCGGCGTGGGAGCGCTGGTGGAAGCCGACGATGGCGGCGCGCCCCGGTCCGGGCTTCGACGGGCCGATGCGCGCCCAGGAGGAGGCCCGGCGGCTCGGCCTGTTCAACGATGTGGAGCACCATGTGCTCGATGCCGGCCACATGGTCCACTTCGACGCCCCCGACGACGTGGTGGCGCTGACCGACTCGTTCCTGCGCCGCCGGCTACCGGCGGACTGAGCCGGGGCGGCCGCGGGGCTCAGGCGGGGGTGCGCTCGACCTTCGGCTTCGGGAACAGCATCCGGCCCACGTTGAGCAGCGCGATGTCGTGGGCGATGCCCATGACCATACCGGCGCGCGCGTCGCGGAAGTACCGCTCGAAGGGCAGCCGTTTGGCGAACGCGGTCCCGCCGCCGAGCGTCATCGCCTCCTGGGTGATGAACGTGCCCACCGCATCGCAGGCGACCTTCGCCTCGAAGAACGCCTGCGGGCCACCGTGGGCGCCGTCGTCGAACGCAGCGCAGGCGGCGTAGAGCAGGGCACGGCTGCGTTCGAGCTCGATCCTCGCCGTGGCCATGCGGGCCTGCACCGTCTCGACGTCGCCCATCCGGCGGCCGTCGGCCAGCGTGGTACCGGCCACATGGGCGTGGAGGTGCTCGTAGCACCCCGCGGCGATGCCGAGGTACGTCGCTGCGTACGTGCCGAGCACGACCGGCATGAGGTCCACCCGCTGGTTGTCGGGGTTGAGCAGCCGGGCGTCGGGGATGAACCCGTTGAAGGTCATCGGCGAGCTGTTGTTCGCCCGCATGCCGAGCCCGTCCCACGGCTCGTCCACCGACCAGGCGAGGTCGTCGCGCAACACCTGGAACATCAGCTGCTGCGGCTTGGCACCCTCCGGCTCGTAACGGCACATGAAGAAGTACGCGTCGGCCAGGCCGGCGCCGGTGACGAAGGACTTGCGGATGTTCGCCACCCGGTAGCCGCCCTCCACCCGCTCCACGGTGGACTTGGGTCCACCCGCCCATGCCCCGCCCTGGTGGCCCGCCTCGCTGCCGGCCACCGTCGACAGCCACTCGCCCGACACCAGTCGGGGCAGCACCTCGGCGGCCTGTGCGGCGGTCGGGGCGCGGGAGATCATCTCGATGCTCTCGAGGTGCATCTTGTAGATCAGCGCGGTCGACGGGCAGGCCTTGGCCAGGGTCTCGGTGACCAGGCAGGTGGTGAGCAGCCCCTCGCCGGCGCCGCCGTGGGCGGCGTCGCCCCGGAGCCCCAGCAGGCCACCGTCGCGGAGCGCATCGAGCTGGGCCCGGGGAAACCGCGCGGTACGGTCGGCCTCGGCTGCGGCTGGGGCCAGCACGTCGGCGGCGATGGTGGCGGCTCGCTCTTGCCACCGCTGCTGCTGGTCGGTCAATCGAATGTAGGCCATCGCCGCGCTCCTGCTCCCCGTCGCGTCCGAACGGGCGGGACCTTACCGCGGCCCGCCGGCCGGCCGACGAGGTAGCGTCCGGCCGACGAGCACACGAAGGGGGCGCCGGTGCGTGAACAGCAGCGAATGGTGTTGGGCGCCACCCTGGCCGCCCACCTGCGGGCCGGCAGCACGTACAACACCGGCGTGACCGTCGCCCGGCCCGCCGCCGCGTACCACGACGAGGCGCGCTGGCAGGCGGAGCGGTCCCTGCTCGCCGGGAGCGTCCCCGTGGTGGTGGCGCTCTCGGGCCAGTTGGCCCACCCGGGGGACTTCGCCACCTTCGACCTGCCCCGGTTGCCGACGCTCACCGTGCGAGGCGAGGACGGCGTCGCCCGGGTGTTCGTCAACGCCTGCCGTCACCGTGGCGTGCAGCTCACCGAGGAGGCGTGCGGCCACGCCGGCCGTGTGCTGGTCTGCCCGTTCCACGCCTGGTCGTATCGCAGCGACGGCAGCCTCGCTGCCATCCCCGACGCCGAGGGCTTCGCCGATCTCGACCCGTCCACGCTCGGGCTGGTCGAACTGCCGTCGCTCGAGCGCCATGGCTTCGTGTGGCTGCGGCCCGGCGATCTCACCGGCTACCTCGGCGCCGCACTGGACGACGAACTCGCCTCGTACGGCCTGGACAGCTGGCGGGCGTTCCGATCGGTGGCCATCGACGTGCCCGCCAACTGGAAGCTGTTCTACGAGACGTTCCTCGAGTTCTACCACGGGGTGTACCTGCACCGGGCGACGCTCGCCCACCTCATGCAGCGCAACCTGGTGCACTTCGACCGGCTGGGCGAGCACTGGCGCATGGCCGCCGCCAAGCAGTCGCTGCGGACCGTGCTCGACGATGATCCGGCCCGCTGGAACGTGTTGGACCACGCCGTGGTGAGCTACGACATCCTCCCGAACCTCGCGGTCAACGTCCACGGCGACCACGTCGCGGTGTACCGCATCCTGCCCGGCGATCGGGCGGACCGCTGCGTGTGGCACTTCACGATGCTCACCCCCGAGGCGATCGAGCCGGACTCGAAGGCGGCGCGCTACTTCGACCGGAACTTCGACTACATCGTGGAGACCGGACGGGAGGACATGGCGATGGCCGCCTCGGCGCAGCGCACCATGGCGGCCACCGAGCGGGTGCTGCACGGGGGCTTCGAACCGGTGCTGGCCGCGTTCCACCAGCGGCTCGACGCCGCGCTCGCCTGACCCGACGTACCGATCGGTACGGACGACGATCAGTGCATGCCGGGCCAGCGCGAGTAGTCGGCGTAGGTGTCGTCGCGCACGACCTTGCCGTCGGCGAAGGTCAGCACCGCGCAGAACGGCAGCGCCCAGTCCTCGCCCTGATCGGGGTCGAGCAGCGTGCCCTCGACGGTCACCACAGCCCCGCTGGGGTGGGTGCGCTCGACGCGGATGCGCCGGTTGGGCGCCGCCTGCAGCACCCGGCGCTCGAACTTGAGCAGCTTCTCCGGGCCCATCACCACGCCACCGAGCAGCGCTTCGGGCGCGTACAGCTCCCGCACCATCGCCTCGATGTCGGTGTTGAACGTCTCCGCCCAGCGCTGCACCAACGCTGCGTGGCCGGTTGTGTCGTTGCCCATGACGGCCTCCCCCGAGTTGCCTGAGGCCCCAACCTAGCGGCGGTGCGCTCGGCGCGCCGGGTGACCGACTTCGCTACAGTGCCGCCCCATGGTGAGCTTCGGAGTGAGCATCTTCCCGACGGACAAGTCCATCGATCCGCTGACGGTGGCCCGGGAGGCGGAGTCTCGAGGGTTCGAGTCGCTGTGGTTCCCCGAGCACAGCCACATACCGACCAGCCGGGTGACGCCGTGGGGCGGCAACCCGAAGGCGCCGCCGCTGCCGGAGGAGTACTGGCGCACGTACGACCAGTTCGTGGCGCTCGGCATGGCCGCCGCGGTGACCAAGACGATCAAGCTCGGCACCGGCATCACGCTGGTCGCCCAGCGCGACCCGTTCTGGCTTGCCAAGGAGGTGGCCACCGTCGACGCACTGTCCGGCGGCCGGCTGCTGTTCGGCATCGGCTACGGGTGGAACAAGGAGGAGCTCGCCCACCACGGCGTGCGCTACACCGAGCGGCGCGCCATCGTTCGGGAGAAGATCCTCGCCATGAAGGAGCTGTGGACCAAGGACGAGGCCGAGTACCACGGCCAGCACGTGGACTTCTCCTCCAGCTGGTCGTGGCCCAAGCCGGCCACCAAGCCGCACCCGCCGGTGATCCTCGGTGGCTCGGCCGGGCCCAAGACCATGGCCCACATCGTCGAGTACTGCGACGGGTTCATGCCGGTCAGCGGCCGCTACGACCTCGCCACCCAGATCGCCCAGATCCGCCAGATGGCCACCGAGGCCGGCCGGGACCCGGCGTCCATCGAGTTCGGCCAGTTCGCCACGCCGGCCAAGGCCGAGATCGTCGAGCAGATGATCGAGGTCGGTCTGTCCCGCGTGGTGTTCGCCCTGCCCTCCGCCGGTGCGGACAAGGTGCTGCCGTTGCTCGACCGCTTCGCCGAGCTGGCCGGCAAGTACTGAGGTTCCGATCGGTATGGAGAAGTCGGAGTTCTACCGCAACGCCCGCACCGATCGGACCGGGCCCATGCACGGCGTGCGGGTCATCGAGGCGACCACCGCCTGGGCCGGGCCCATGGTGGGCTGCGTGCTCGCCGACCTGGGCTGCGACGTCGTGCGCGTCGATCTACCGGGCAGCGCCGGGTCCAGCTGGCCGCCGTTCCTGCCCGGCACCGATGTGGCGGTGTCGCACCAGACGGTCAACCGCAACAAGCGCAGCGTTTCCATCGATCTGCACAAGACCGAGGGGCGGGATGTGTTCCTGCAGCTCGTGGCCGGGGCGGACATCGTGGTCGAGAACTTCAAGCCGGGCACGCTGGCCGGTTGGGGGGTGGGCTACGAACACTGCAAGGCGGTGAAGGACGACATCGTCTACGTGTCGGTGTCGGGCTGGGGCCAGTTCGGGCCGTGGTCCGAACGGGCAGGGTACGACCCCGCGGCGCTGGCCGCCGGCGGATGGATGTCGCTCAACGGCGCCCCCGACGGCGCACCAACCAATGCGCCCACCTTCCTCGCCGACGACCTCGCCGGCCTGCACGCCGCCCTGGGCGCCCTCGCCGCGCTGCACCACCGCAACGCCACCGGCGAGGGCCAGCACGTGGACATCGCGCTGCTCGACTCGCTGTTGTTCCAGTGCAACGGCCTGCTGACGATGGGCGCACTGGGCCAGAACATCCCGCGCATGGGCGGCGAGGTGGTGGCCTCGTCGCCCACCAACAGCTACGCCTGCACCGACGGCCATCTGTACCTCGCCATCATCCTGGATCGGCACTGGCGCACCCTTTGCCAGCTGATGGGCCGTCCGGAGCTGGCGGAGGCACCGGGCTTCGCCACCAACCTCGAGCGCGTCGCCAACCGCGACGCCGTCAACGAGGCGGTGGCGTCGTGGTGCGCCACGGGCACGGTGGCCGAGCGGCTCGGCGCCATCCAGGACGCCGGCATCGCCGCCGCCCGGGTCAACAGCTTCACCGATGCCGCCGCCGAACCGCACGTGCAGGAGCGCGACATGCTGCAGCCGACGGTCATCACCGACGGTCAGGAGGTGCCGCTCACCGGCCCGGCGGCGAAGTTCTCCCGCACCCCGACCGCCGTCCGTCGCCCGGCGCCGCGGGCCGGCGATCACACCGACGAAGTCCTCGAGGAGGCCGGCATCGACGCCGAGCAGCGGGCGAAGCTGCGCGCCGCCGGCGTGCTGTGAGCCGGTCGGGTGCGATCGGTCAGTCCGCCAGCGCGGAGGCCGAGGGCAGCAACCTGAGGAAGTTGTCGCAGTAGAACGCCCGGCGGACCGCTTCGTCGAGGTCTCCGAGGCTGGACTCGAAGCGGCCGATCGGGTTGCGGCCGCCCTCGGTGTGTGGGTAGTCCGAGGAGAACAGGTACAGCTCCGGTGACGAGTCGCGGATCAGGGCCCCCACGTCCTCGAACGGGTAGGGCGTGAAGGCGAGCTGGGCGCGCACCTGCTCCGACGGGATGCGGGTGAACGTGCGCAGCTCGGGTTCGGAGCGGGCCCAGATCTCCGCCGCATGATCGAGGCGGCGCAGCATGCCCGGCACCCACGTCGCCCCCAGCTCCACCGCCGCACCGCGCAGGCCACGGTGGCGCTCGAGCACGCCGTCGAGCACCATGACCGACAGGAACTCCTCGGCGCTCTGGTGCAGCACGGTGAGATCCTTCGAGCGCACGTTCTCCGCACCGCCGAGCCAGTCGGTGGGCTGCGGGCGACCGGTGTTCATGTACTCGCTGCGGATCTGGATGGCCTGGCCGCCCACGTGCAGCAGGAACGGCACGCCGGCTTCGGCCATGCGCGCCCAGATCGGGTCGAGCTCGTCGTGGCCGGGCGAGCGTCCGCCGCACGGCCCGGCCGGCACCCAGATGCCCTTGGCCCCTTCCGCCAGCGCGGCGTCGAGCTCGACCGCGGCGAGGGCGGGATCGTCGAGCGAGAGCAGCGCGACGGGCAGCAGCCGCGGGTCGTCGCCGCAGAACTCGCTCATCGCCCGGTTGTGGGCCCGGCAGGCGGCGTAGCGGGCCTCGAGGTCCCGGATCCAGAACACCTGGGCCGGGGAGAACGAGGCGAACACCCACTGCGCCCGGAACCCGAGCTCGTCGAGGGCGCGGGTGCGCTCCGCGGCGTTGAAGGCGCCCAGGGCCTCGTAGTTCTTCGGGCCGGCGATGACGTTGCGCAGCAGCTCCTCGACCTTGTCGGCCGGGTGACCGCCCGCCTCGGCGTAGCGCTGCATCTTCTCGGCCATCGGCCCGCCGGAGCTGACCGACAGCGGTGGGATGCGATCGCGCATGGCGGGGTCGGCGTGGCTGACCAACCAGTCCGGCAGCTCCATGATGTGGCTGTCGGCATCGAAGAACGTGCGACCTTCGGCGTACGGCATGGCAATCTCCCCCGGGAACGTCGACCCTGCGCCAAGGAACCTAGCCCGACGCACCCACCCGGGGCCCGGCCCACCCGGCCCACCCCGCCCTCAGTCGTAGGCGACGAGCGCCCCGCTCACGTCGACGACCACGTGGGTCGTCGCCGTGCTGAACAGGCACACCCGCTGGTCGCCGGCCGACACCGCGCCGATGGCGAAGTTCGCCGCGGTCTCACCGGGCAGGAAGTTCAGGTTCGAGGCCCACGGGCGTTCGCTGTCACAGGCGTACACGGTCAGGAACCCCGCCTCGACCGGCTCGGTGACCGTCACGTTGAGCAGTGCACCGGACGGGACCACGCCGTACAGCCCGTCCCGATCGGCGAGGTCCACCACCAGCACCTCCCCCGCCGCCAGCCGCCCGCTCTCCCGGGTGTCCGCGGCCCGGAACGGCGCGACCGCCATCGGGACGGTCTCGCCGGTGGGCCCGAACGCGCCGGTCACGTCGATGACCAGGTCGACGCTCGCCGACGCGTAGATGCACACCGCCCCGCCCTCACCGATGCGCCCGACGGCGGCGTTGGCCACGGTCTGACCTGCCCGGAAGTTGACGTTCGAGGCGAGCGGGCGGGCCGAACCGCACGGGTAGACCGTGGCGTACCCGGCGGCGGCAGGGTTGGTGACCGTCACGTTCAACATGGCCGCCGTGCTGCTGTTCGGCGTGCCGTACCAGCCCGCCACCCGCATGGCGATGGCCCCACCGGCGGGCACCGCCACCGCCGGCACCCTGCTGTCGTACACCCGGGCCGGGACGACCGGGGTGTAGGCGTCGCTGCCGTTCGGATCGAGGTAGCCGTTGAGATCGACCACCAGCTGGGTGGCCGCGGTGGACCGGAAGCACACCGCGCCGCCCGCACCAGGCGCCACCATGGCGAGGTTGGCCACCGTCTCCTGGGCACCGAAGTTGAGCGTCGAGGTGCCCGGGGTCGAGCCGCACGGGTAGGCCGCCACCCAACCGTCGGCGGCCGGGGCGTCGACGGTGATGTTCAGCGCCACCGCTGACGCGGTTGCGGGCACGCCGTGCTGCCCGGCGAGCACGAGGGAGCGTTCCACCGACGGGCCGAGGGCGGCACCCTCCCGGGTGTCGAGCACGCGGATGGGGCTCAGCGGTTCGAAGCGCTCGGGGCTCGGCATGCGCAGGGGCCCGACGCACGAGGTGTATTGCAGCGCCTCGTTGTTGATCAGGTTCTCCTGGGTCACCGCGAAGGAGCCGGTCTGCCCGTAGCGCCACACCTGACGGGTGGTGAACAGGGTGTCGGTCTGCCCACCGCCGTGGTAGAGCAGCACGTCGGGGCCGGCCACCTCGAAGCTGCCGGTGGCGTCCACCACCCGCTTGAGCGCGCCGCCGGCCTCGTGCAGGTGCAGCGCGTAGCTCCCCGGGTTGGTCTGGCTGGGGTGGAACTGGAAGAAGTCCGTCGGGGCGATCACGCCGTTCAGCGGCCCGAACGGGTTGGTGGCGCTCTGGTACGGGACCCCGCTGACGGTGACGTTCAGGGTCCGGTTCACGCCCAGGGTGCCGCTCTTGGCGAACGCGATGTCGAACACCTGGCCCGAACCGAAGCGGCAGTCGAGCAGGCTGTTGACCGTCGCTGCGTCCGCTGCGGCGGTTCGGGCCGGGACCATCGACAGCCCGAGGGCGGCCACCAGCGCCGCCAACCACGCGGTGACCGCGGCTCGGGTGGGTTTCGTGTCGGCCTCGCTGCGGCGGCTCCGCGCACGGGACTTCATCGTTGTCGTTCCTCTCGCATGCACCGCGGTCGGGCGGTCGACACGATGCCTTGAGTGAGCATACCGCCACGCCGTGCGAGCACGACGGCGTCGGGTGGGCGACGCGGGTCGGCGCCGCCGTTCCCTGGCGCAGGGTGGGCCGCCCGGCCCTACGATGCGCCGCCATGGGACGCTACGAGGGCTACGAGACGCTCGCCATCGAGGCGGACGAGCGCGGCGTGGTGCAGCTGCGGTTCAACCGGCCCGAACGGCTGAACGCCTTCAACGGCCGGATGCGCTACGAGATCCGCCGCTTCATCAACGAGTTCGCCACCGACGACGCGGGCCGGGCGATGGTGATGACCGGCACCGGCCGGGCCTTCTGCTCGGGGGCCGACCTGGCCGACCCCGATCAGCGACCCTGGCCGACCAAGGGGGCGGAGCCGCTGTTCACCTGGTGCGTGGAGCTGCTCGAGGTGCCCAAGCCGACGATCGCCGCGGTCAACGGCGTGGCGGCCGGTGGCGGGCTCGGCCTCGCCCTGTTGTGCGACATCCGCCTCTGCGCCGCCGACGCGCGCCTGTTGCCGATCTGGCTCAAGCGCGCCATCCACCCCGACGACCTCGTCACCTGGACCCTTCCCCAGCTGGTCGGGTACGGGCGGGCGCTGCGCTGGCTCTACCTGGCCGAGGACATCCCCCTCGACGAGGCCGTGACCGCCGGGCTCATCGCCGAGGTCACCGAGCCCGACCAGCTGCTGCCCACCGCCCACGCGCTCGCCGGCCGCCTCGCCACCGGGCCCACCGCGCACCTGGCCATGGCCAAGCAGGCGGTGCTGCGCAACCTGCTCCGCGAGCCGATGGACGCAGCGATGATCGAGCACTGGGGCATCACCCAGGGCCGGGCCACCGAGGACTTCAAAGAGGGTGTCGCGGCGTTCCGCGAGAAGCGCACCCCCGACTTCAAGGGACGCTGAACCATGCGACTGGGACTGTTGCTCGGCTTCGAGGATTCGATCGCCACGATGGTGGCGCTGGCCCGTGCCGCCGAGGCCGCCGGGTTCTCCTCGGTGCACACCGTGGAGGCGGGGCGCAGCGCGCTGGTGCCCGCCACCGCCATCGTCGGTGCCACCCGCACCATACGGGTCGGTACCTACGTGGTGAACGCCTACGCCCGGGATCCGTGGATCACCGGGGTCGCCGCCCGTGATCTCGACGAGATCAGCGGGGGCCGCTTCGCGTTGGGCATCGGCACCGGGAACCGCCACCTGAACGAGTGGTACATGGGCGTCGACTCGTCGCGACCGCTGGCCAAGATGCGCGACTACGTGGAGATCGTTCGGCGCGTCGTGGCGGCCGGGGCCGGCGAGCCGGTGCGCTACGAGGGGCCGGTCCACCGCATCCGCTGGCGCGCCTCGTGGGAGCCCGCCCGGCCCGCCGTGCCGGTCTACCTCTCCGCCTCCGGCCCCAAGATGGTGCGGCTGGCCGGCGAGGTGGCCGACGGCGTCGGCGTGGGCATCATGACCTCGACGGCGTTCCTGGCCGACCTGGTACGGCCCAACGCCCGGGCGGGCGCCGTCTCGGCCGGGCGCGATCCCGACGCGCTGGCGTTCCCCATCGGCGCGCTGCTCAGCGTCAACGGCGACGAGGAAGCGGCCCGAGATGCGGTGCGGCTGTCGATCTGCGGGCTCTTCCACCCCGTCCCCCACCCGTACTACGACTCACAGCTGCGCCAGTTGGGCTTCGCCGAGTTCGCCGACCAGGCCTCGGCGCTGATGCCGGCCGGCCGAACCCGCGAGGCGATGGACCTGGTGCCCGACGAGGTCATCGACACCATGACCATCACCGGCACCGCGCAGCAATGCGCCGCCCGCATCGCCGCCTACGAGGGCTTGGCCGACGAGATCGTGTTCCTGCGGGTGGCGCAGCGGGGTGAACCGACCGGCCTGGCCGCCTACGACGAGCTGTTCTCACTCGCGGCCATGACCGGCTCATGACGGGGGCCGACGCCATCGGGCACCATGCTGCGATGACCGATGGATCACGACCGCTGGGCGATCGAGGCTGGCTCGGCCTGCGACGGCCCGACGAGGCCGCCGACCGGTGGGAGCTCACCGTTCGACCCCGCATCTGCGGCCGCACCGGCTACCTGCACGGCGGCTGCTCGCTCGCCGCGGCGACCACCGCCATGGAGCAGGCCACCGGGCGACCGCTGATCTGGGCCACCGCGCAGTACCTGAGCCGCGCCGCGCAGGACGAGGTCGTCTCCTATGCCGTCACCGTGGGCTCGGCCGGCAACCGGGTGAGCCAGGTCTCGGCGGTGGCGAGCGTCGGCGATCGCGTCGTGGCTCGGTTCCTGGCCGCCTGCGGGCAGCGCCCGGGAGCGAACGCCCACCGCTGGGGCGAACCGCCGGTGGTGCCGGGGCCCGACGAGTCCGGCGGTTACGAGCTGACCTGGGAGCCCGACGGGTCGTTCCATCGCACGGTGGAACTTCGCGTCGCCGGCTTCGACCGCGACCGCGGGACGGCAGCGTTCTGGGTCCGCATGCCCGACGGCGTGCACGAGACCTCCGCCGGGATCGCCATGCTCGGCGACTACGTGCCGGCCGGGTTCCGCCTCGTGCTGTCGGAGACCGAGAAGCCGGCGTCGAGCCTCGACAACACGGTGCGCATCACCGGGCTCGAGCCGAGCGAGTGGCTCCTGCTCGACATACGGCTCGGCACGGTGACCGACGGGGCCGCGCACGGCGACCTGCGCGCCTGGACCCAGTCCGGCCTGCTCGTCGGCATGGCCAGCCAGTCGTTCATGTTCAGCGTCTAGAACTTGGCGATGATCTCCTGGGCGAAGCGCTCTGCATACGCCTCCTGATAGCCCATCGACGGCAGCACGACGAGCTGGTCGACGCCGGCGCGGTGCATCTCGTGCAGCTGCTCACGGCATTCCTCGGGCCGGCCGATCACGCAGGTCGCCTTGATCAGGTTCTCGGTGATGAGCTTCACCTCGTCGGGGTGCAGGTACGTGCAGTGGCCGTCGTGGATGCGGATGTGGCGCAGGTGCTCGGGCGTGCGCTCGATCATGGCGGTGTACTCGTCCCACACGTCGAGCAGGTGGCGGGGCGGCGTGCGGTTGTACTGGCGCACGCTGTCGAACAGGTAGTGCATCCCGGCGATGATGAACGGGCCGTGCTCGGCGATCACCCGTTCGGAGAGCATGTCCTCGCCCTTGTCGAGCATGATCACGTTGAGCAGGTTGACGATCGGGAAGCTGGGCGAGTCGACCTGCACGTCGGTTCGTCCGGCGTCCGCCGCGGCCCGGCGCACCGTCTCCACCGAACGCTGGATGGAGCGCTCCTCGTTGGGCAGCGAGAAGAAGAGCCCGTCGCCGAGCTGCCCCGCGAGCGCCTGGGCCTTGGGCCCGAAGCCCGACACGATCATCGGGATGGGCTGCTCGAGGTTGACGAAGCCCCGGTCGGCCATGAGCAGACGGATCGGCGCGGTCACCCCCCGGAAGGTGTACTCGACCTCCTCACCGGCGAGCAGGCCGCGGATGGCGCGGATCTCGTCGCCGTACTTCTTGATGGGCAACGGCTTGAGGTTCATGAACCGGTAGGCGGAGTTGCCCGACCCGATGCCGAGCGACACGCGCCCGGGCGCCAGCGTGGCCACCGAGGCGATGGAGTGGGCGATCACCGGCGCGGCCCGGGTACCGGCGACGGCGACCCCGGTGGCGAGCTTGATCTTCGAGGTGCGCTCGGCGGCGAGCGCGAGGTAGGCGTAGCAGTCGCCCCAGATCATCTGGCTGTCCGGCACCCACACCATGTCGAAGCCGAGGTCCTCGCACTGCTTGGCGAAGCCGGCCTGGTCCAACTTGGTGATCACGCACATCCCGAATTCCATGGGGGCGCAGCCTATGGCACCGGCCCGAGGGGCCGATCCCCCTCGGCCGTACTATTCGGTATGGCACTCGGTGGAGCAGTCGGGGCGACGAGGAGCGCGCGGGACCCCTCGCAGCGAATCGATGTCGATTCGCTGTGACACCCCCTCCTTCGACCACGCTCTGCGTCCGAGCAGGATGGCCACCGGCGCCCCGACCCGACCCCGCGGGGCCCGCACGCCCCACCGTACCGCGCGGTCCGGGAACGAAGCGCCCGATCACCTGGTTCAGCCGACGCGGCCGGCGGTGGCCCTCGCCACCCGGCGCAGCAGCGCCCTGGTCTGCTCCTGCTCCTGCGGGGACGTCGTGAACTCCGAGGCGGAGTAGTCCGTCACACCGGCCTCAGCCAGCTCGCCGAGGCGATCCTCGACCTCCGACTCCGAGCCGACCAGGCCGACCTCACCCGGCGATTGCACACCCTCCCGGGCGAACATCGCCTTGTAGGAGGGCAGCTCGGCATACCACGCCGCCCCGGCGCTGATCCGGGCCCGCACCGACGCAGGGTCCTCCGTGACGCAGATCGGCAGGGTGGCGATGATGCGCGGCGCAGGCCGGCCCGCAGCCGCGGCCGCATCGGAGATGGTGGGCACGATGTGGTCGCGGATGGTGTTGACGCCGACCCAGGCCAGGCTGGTGCCGGCGGTGCGCGCGCCGGCCAGGCGCAGCATCTGGGGACCGAGCGCGGCGACGACCACGGGCACCGCCGGTTCGGGCGGCGCGAACAGCTTGGCCCGGCACTCGATCGTCGGGCCCGCGTGGTCGACCTCGCCCCGCTCGAGCAGCGGTTGCAGCACCGAGAGGTAGTCACGCAGATGGCGGATCGGCTTGTCGTCGCGCAGGCCGAGCGCGGCCAGCATCGGCTGGTGGGACAGGCCGATGCCCAGGGTGAGCGGCACGCTCATGGTCGATGCCACCGTGCGGGCCTGGCCGGCCAGCACCAGCGGGTGCCGCGGGTAGGTCGGGATGACGGCGGTGCCCAGGGCCAGGCGGCTGACCGACTGGCCGACCATGCCCAGCACCGTGAGGGCGTCGAACCCGCCGCTGGGGTGCTCGGCCAGCCAATAGGCGTCGAAGCCGTCGGCTTCGGCCTGGCGAGCGTGCTCCACGACGGCGGCGACCGACGCCTTGGCCACGAGGGCGGTTCCGTTGATACCGATGCGCATGCCCGACCGTAGCCCGCCGGGCGAGACCCGGGCCCGGCGACCGCCCTGTGCCCTACGCTGGCCTCCACCGTCTGGAGGTTGAACATGGCCGATGCACCGTACGACCGCTCGACGCAGGACGTGGGCAACATCGTCGCCCTGGAACACGTCAACGTGACCGTGCCCGACCAGGAGCTGGCCGCCCTGTTCTACGTGACCGGTCTCGGCTTCACCCGGGACCCCTACATCGACTTCGGCACCGCCAACATGTGGGTCAACCTGGGCTCCCAACAGTTCCACCTGCCCAAGCGGGAGGCCCAGGTGCTTCGGGGCACGATCGGTGTCGTCGTGCCCAGCCTGGCGGAGTTGCGCAAGCGGCTGCAGCGCCTGGAGAAGCACGACGGCGCCCGGCTGGCCGGGACGCGCTACACCTGCGCGGAAGGCGAGGGCGGCACCGTGACCCTCACCTGCCCGTGGGGCAACCGACTGCGGGTCCACGAGGCGGGACAGGACTTCGGCGGTCTCCGCCTCGGCCTGCCCTACGTCGAGTTCGACGTCTCCCCGGGCGCGGCGCCCGGCATCGCCCGCTTCTATCGCGAGGTGCTCGACGCGCCGGCCACGACGCTCGACCTCGGCGGCCGCGCCGCCGCCGACGTACGGGTCGGTACGGCGCAGGCGCTGCGGTTCGTGGAGACCGATGGCCCGATCGCGCCCTACGACGGACACCACATCGCGGTCTACCTGGCCAACTTCTCGCGGCCCTACCGGGTGCTGGCCGAGCGTGGGCTGATCTCGATGGAGACCAACGAGAGCGAGTACCGCTTCCAGGACATCGTGGACCTCGACCGCGGGGCGGTGCTGTTCACCATCGAACACGAGGTGCGCAGCATGCGCCACCCCATGTTCGGCCGCGAGCTGGTCAACCGCAACGCGGCGCAGAACATCTTCCGCTACCAGAGCGGGGCCGATGCCTTCGTCGGGGTCACCCACGGCGGGCGGGGCTGACACCCCGGTTCAGGTCCCGGCCGAACGCTCCCAGCCACGCTCGGCGGCGTCGCGCACGGGTTGCGGCAGCGGGCAGGCGCGGGTCTCGCCGTCCACGTCGGTCAGGAAGGTGGCGTGGAACCGGTTGATGGTGCCCGCCAGGCCGACCTCGAAGCACAGCTCCATGATCTGCTGCTCGCTGAAGTGCTCGAGCAACGCGCCGTACAGCGTGTCGTCGATGCGTTCCATGCGGGTCGACGCCCGCACGTAGCGCAACAGGGCGGTGCAGGCGGCATCGTAGGTGCCCTCCGGCGGTGACTCGTCACCGACGTGGGCGATCTGGGCTTCGGACAATCCGGCGTTCCGACCGAGCACCGTGTGGGTGGGAAGTCAATAGTGGCAGTCGTTCAGCGCCGAGGTGCCCAACCAGGCGAGCTCGCGCTGCCCGGGCGTGAGGCTGTTGCCGGCGTAGGCGACGCGCGACAACGCGGTGAAGCCCTCCAACAGCCGGGGATGGTTGGCCAGCGCCTGCACGACGTTGATGTCGCGCCACGGCAGGTCCGGGTTCTTCTCGTTGGCCGCCCGGGCCCGCAGCAGCTGGGTGCGGGCCGCCTCGTCGGCGTTGGGATCGTCGGGGTCCACGAGCGGCAGGCGAGCCATGCCGTCACCCTACCCATCGCAGCGGGATCCGCTCGAGGGGGGGTGGTCACCGGCGGCGGCGGGCCTCGGCTCGGGCGTCGCCGACGCCGGCCACATCCGAAGCCGAGGCGGTGTCGCTGCGGTCCGTCCCGAGATCACCGTGGGCACGTTTGACGGCCGCCTCCGCCGCTTCGGGCTCGACCCCCGCGTCGTCGGCGAGGGCCTCCGCCTCCGCATCGCGGTCACCGGTGGCCCAGTGCAACAACTGGCGCGCGGACGGCCCCTGCTCGCTGTCGCCTCGCTCATCGTCGCTTCGCTCATCGTCGCTTCGCTCTGCGGCCATGCGGCGGAACTACCCACCGCATGGCCGCCTCAACCCGCTCCGATGCGCCGTCGGCCCGCCTTGATCACCCGGCGGGGATCGCGCCCGGGCATCGGGTCAGCTCCGGGTCGCCGATCTCGTCGACCGCCAGCGACCAGAACTCGTTGGGGTAGTAGATCGTGCCCGTCGAGGACACCGGTGCGTCCACCCAGCTGTTGGCCTTCATCGTGATCGAGACCATGCCACCGGCGGTGGGGATGATCAGCTGCCGTGCCTCGCCGTCCGGCGGGGCGTAGCAGTACCGGGCGGTACCCGCCGCGACGCCCTTCGGCACCGTCACGGTCAGCGAACAGGACGCGTTGTCCGTCGGCGCGCACGCTGCGGACGTGGGCGGGGGCGGGGGCGGGGTGCTGGCCTCCCCGCGGCGGATCGTGTAGGACAGCCCGGTGTAGGAGCCGTAATCGAGCACCTCGATCTCGACGAGGGGGGTCTGCTGCTTGGCCAGCACCGCCTCCGGGACGCTGAAGGCGGCCGCCGGCCCCTGGAAGGCCGACAGCGGACAGGAGATCGGCGTGGCGAAGTCCTCGCCGTCATCGTCGCAGAGGGCGGTGGCACCGACCGCCTCGCCGTTCACCCGCACCCGGGCCACGTTGTCCACCCGCAGCTCGAGCTCGAGGCCGCGCCGCGCGGCCGCCGCCGAGAACGAGCCGACGTCGATCCGGTAGACGTACCGGCGCACCGGTTGCGGGATGAGCTGCACCTCGGGCCCCGGACCATCCCAGCGGGCGTAGCCGCAGGGCGACGCGGGTGCTGCGCCACCGAGCGACACCCCCGGCTCCGCCGCCAACCACACCCCACTGGCCCAGGTATCCGGCGCGACGTTGACCAGCTTGGCGGGTGCGAACGCGCCACCGGCCACGCTGACGGTGGTGTTGGACGAATCGCAACCCGTCACCGCGGGCGCCACCGTCGTCCACAACAGTGCCTCCGGTGCCGCCGGACCGGGCGCGGTCTGCGCACCGGCGCCCTGCGAAGCGAGCCCTAGCGCTGCGAGCAGACCGAGCAGGATCGCGGCGACCCCTGCCCGGAGCGAGCCTCGAACCATCATGTACCCCTCCTCGTTGCGCCCTTGCGGGCGCGCCGGACCAAGCCAGGCGGCATGGTCATTGCGAACAGCGTTTTTCTCAACGCTGTTCGTAGCGCTACCCCACCTGACCTGGGCGACGATGTCAATCACCGATCGCTTGCAGCGCGCAAGAACCGCCAACGCGCGGTCTGAGCACCACCCAGCGGGCTTCGAGGACCGAATGCGGTGTTCACACCACACGCTTCGCTGCGCGACAACCGCCTTGGCCGTTCGTCGAAGTCCTCCATTCGGCGTGGGCAGCTCATCCCTCATACCCGGTGGCATGCCGCCTGTACTGGTAGGTATGGCGGGGTGGCGCTCCGCCGGTCGGGGTAGCGTCCTGGCCCATGCAGCACGATGCGGCGCCCGTCGAACTCGCCACCCCGGTCCCGCGGTCCCCGGCCGAGCGCGCCGGCGAGTTCGCCACCCTCATCGCCGCGCACGTGGAGGAGACCCAACGCACCCGCCGTCCGGCCCAGGCGGTGATGCGGGCGCTGGCCGACGCCGGGCTGCTGCGCGTGCTCGCACCGCGGGCCTACGGCGGCGAGGAAGCGTCGGGCCTGGCCTTCATGGAGCTCGTCGAGCGCATCGCCCGCGTCGACGGCTCGGCCGGCTGGGCGGCGATGACCCTCAACGAGGAGATCGAGATCTCCGCCGGCTACCTCCCGGCGGAGACGATGCGCCGGGTGTGCACCTCATCCCCCGCCATCATCGTGGCCGGCTCCGGCGCCGCGCTGGGCCGCGCCCGCCGGGTGGAGGGAGGCTGGCGGCTCAGCGGCCGCTGGCCGTTCGTCACCGGTGGCCCGGCGGCGGACGAGATCGTGGTCGGCGCCACCGTGGAGGGCCCCAAGCCGCGCCCGCTCTGCTTTGCGCTGCTGCCCGCCGAAGCGGTCACGATCCTCGACACGTGGGACACCGTCGGGCTGCGCGGCACCGGCTCCCATGACGTGACCTTGGACGACGCCTTCGTCCCCGACGGCCGCATGGGCGTGGTGCGAGACGGACGGGACACCGTGCCGGAGACCGCGTTGTTCCGGCTGCCGCCGTCGCTGCGCTTCCCGTTCCCCAAGGTCGGTGTCGCCACCGGCATCGCCCGCGCCGCCATCGCCGAGTTCTCCGACCTGGCCCAGGGCAAGAAGGCCCGGGTGAGCCGCACCCTGTTGCGGGATCGTCCCGACGCACAGCTGGCCATGGCGCGCGCCGAGGCGCTGGTCGGCGCCGGATGGGCCTTCGCCGCCGAGATGGTGCAGACCGTCTGGGCGCTGGCGGAGGCCGGTGTCCCCGTACCCGCCGAGACCCACGCTCGCACCCGCCTGGCCTGCACCCACGCAGTGGCCAACTGCGTCGAGGCGGTGCAGGTCCTGTGCACCGCGGCCGGCACCACGGCCAACTTCACGTCCTCACCGCTGCACCGACACCTGGCCGACGTGCGCGCCGTGCCGCAACACGTCATGGTCGGCGCCTACAACGACCTCGACGCGGGCCGGGTGTTGCTCGGCCTCGACGCCACCGACCCGCTGTTCTGACCGCAGCGGGCGCGGTGTCGGTGCACCGGAGGTCGGCGCGGCGACCGTACCGCTCAGCATGCCCGGCGAACGACCTGGTCACAGCGGTGCGCGATCGACCGCGGCGAGCGGTTCGCGACCCAGGTGCACAGACAACGGGCCGGCGGGACGTCAATGCGCCCCGGCGCTCTCCCCCGGGGCACCGCCCGCCTCGACCCGCTCCGCCGACCGACGGCCGTCCCGTCAGCCCAGCAGACCGAGCCAGGCCAGCGTGGGGGCGAGATCCGCCGGGCGACGCTCGGGCAGCGCGTCCCGCGGGAACCAGCGAGCGCCGGCCGGCAGGGCCGCACCGTCCACCACGGCCAGGCGGTAGCCGATGCTCCAGTGCAGGTGCGGCGGGCCGCCGGCCGATGCCGGCATCGCCGCGCAACTGACGGTGACGGGCCCGTACGGCGCGACCGGCACCGAGCCCAGGCCGGTCTCCTCGAGCAGCTCGCGCTGCGCCGCCTGGCGCGGGTGCTCCCCCACCTCGACATGCCCGCCGGGACAGGCCCAGCCCAGCGTGCGGTGCTCCACGAGCAGCACGTGCTCGGCGGCGGCATCGACCACCCAGGCGAGGGCGCACAGCTGGCCGGCCCGGCCCGCCCCGGCCCGCAGCAGCGATGCCAGCTCGTCACGTTCGCGCTGCATCCCGGCGTCGACCGCGGGGACCGCGGCGACCGCATCGGCCAGCTCGGCGTCTGGCGCTGCCAGCGGCACCGTCACCGCCCCAGGTGGATGGCCCATCAGCGCGCCCGGTTGCCGATGATGAAGCCCATCGCCTCGGCCCGCGCCCGGGCGTCGGTGCGGAAGTGGCCGCGCACCACGGAGGTCACGGTGGAGGCGCCCGGCTTGTTCACCCCGCGCATCGCCATGCAGAGGTGCTCGGCCTCGATCACCACCAGCACACCGCGCGGGTCCAGCGCGTCGACCAGTGAGTCCGCCACCTGGGTGGACAGGCGCTCCTGCACCTGCGGGCGTCGGGCGTAGCCCTCGACGAGACGGGCCAGCTTCGACAGCCCGATGACCCTTCCCGTACCACCTGGTATGTAGGCGACGTGGGCCTTGCCGATGAAGGGGACGAGGTGGTGCTCGCAAAGCGAAGCGAAGGGGATGTCCCGCACCATCACCATCTCGTCGTGACCCTCCTCGAAGGTCACCTGCAGGTGGGCGGCCGGGTCCTGGTGCAGCCCTCCGCACACCTCCGCGTACATGCGGGCGACCCGCGCCGGGGTCAGCACCAGCCCGTCCCGGTCCGGGTCCTCGCCGATGGCGGCGAGGATCTCTCGGACCGCCGCCTCGATGCGGCGCAGGTCGACCGGACCGGGCGCCTGCTGTTCGTCGTCTTCCATGCGGGGCAGCGTAGGAGCAGCCACGCCGCGTCGCCCACCGATCGCGCCGCGGCCGACCTGCCGACGTGTGCGAAACGCTCAGCGCCCGGCGCCCGATCCTCGACCCGCGGCGCGGGCCGCGGCGAACGCAGCCTGCCCGGCATCGAGGAGGTGGTCGAGGTCCTCGTCGGTCATGGCCAACGAGAGACAGCCCATCCCGTAGGTGGTGAGGTACACGCCCCGGTTGAGCAGCTCGCGGTGCACCCGGCCCATCATCGCCGACTCCTCACCCTGCGGGCGGGCGTCGCGGTAGCCGCGCAGCGGGCGGTCGTGCGGGTGCAGGCGGAACAGCGATCCGTCACCGGTGACCTGGCCCGGCTGGGAGAGCTGGTCGAACATGGCCCGAAAGCCGCGACGGACCCGCTCGCCCATGGTGGCGAGACGCTCGAAGGCGGCGGCGTCGAGCAGTTCCAGACAGGCCCGCCCGGCGACCATGGTCACCGAGTTGGCCGAGAACGTGCCGCCGGCTGGCACCCGGGGCCGAGCACCGTCGAGGGCGGCGAACACGTCCATCACCTCGCTGCGGCCCGCCACCGCGCCGACGGGGAACCCACCGCCGATGATCTTGGCCAGGGCGGTGAGATCGGGGGTGCGACCCAGACGGTGGAGGTTGCCGGCGGGCCCGAGCCGGAAGGAGATCACCTCGTCGGCCACGATCAGCGCGCCCGCCTTGCGGGCGCTCGTCCAGATCGCATCGAGGAAGGCCGGATCGGGAGCGGGCATGCCCACCCGGGAGGGCAGCGTGTCCAACAACACGGCGGCGAGGCGCTCGCCATGGGCCTCGATCAGCGCGGTGGCCGCCGCCGCGTCGTTGAAGGGCAGCACGACCGTCTCGGCCAGCACACTGTCCGGTACGCCGGCGGCGTAGGGCACCCCGGTGGGGGCTGAGGCCGGCCCCCACGTGTCCGGCCCCGCGTCCAGGGACACCTCGACGTGGTCGTAGGCGCCGTGATAGCCGCCCTCGATCTTGGCGATGAGCGGCCGGCCGGTGAAGGCGCGCGCCGCCTTGACCGCGGTCATCACCGCCTCCGTGCCGGAGTTGCAGAAGCGGATGCGCTCGAAGTGCGGCACCCGGGCGCAGAGCAACTCGGCCAGCGCCACCTCCGCCTCGGTGGCGAAGGAGAAGGCGCTTCCCCGGCTCAGCTGCGACGCCACCGCATCGATGACGGTCGGATGGGCATGACCCAAGATGATGGCGGTGTAGTTGTTGTTGGCGTCGAGGTAGCGGTTGCCGTCGACGTCGGTCACCCACGCCCCGGCGCCCGACGCCACGTAGATCGGGTACGGGTTGACCAACACCGTCCCGCGGGATACACCGTCGGGCAGCACCCGTCGGGCCCGTTCGTACAGCTCGGCGGACCGGGAGGACGCGTCGGGGTACATCGCCGCATCGTAGGCGGCGGTTCCCGACGCGTCCGTCCGATCAGGCGGTGGTGGCCCGGGCCCGGGCGAGCATGTCGTCGACGAGGGCGTTGGCCCGGCTGCGGTCGAACAGGCCCATGTGCATCATCTGCTTGTTGCGTGCGGCGGAGGTCAGGTAGAAGCGCTCGTAGAGGAAGCCGCGCCCGGCGAGGGCGGAACCGACGAAGTCCCAGGCCATGCGGAACACCGCGGACCGCTCGTCGGCGGTGGTGCCGTCCGCCCCGTGCAGCATCTCGTCGATCAGCGGCCGCACCGCCGGATCGTCGAGCTGGCGCCGGGTCGGCGTGGTGAGCAGGTTGTGGCTGCCGATCAAGGTGATGATCTCCGCCACCCGCGGCATCCACATGGCCAGCAGGGCCCGCATCGGGTCGAGCGCCGCGCTGTTGGGGAACCACATGCCGTCCCGCTCACGCTCCCAGCCGTGCTCGAGCGACAGCTCGAGGGCGTTGCGGGTGACCTGTGTGTAGCAGGCGAGCTCGCCGAGCATCTCGACGGTGCCGGGTGTGTGGTCTCCGATCATGGCGGCCATGCGGCTGGCCAGCCCGTAGGCGAACTCGAGCTTGGTGAGCGCCCGGGTGGTGGACTGCGCCGTCATGTGGATGGCGAAGCCGGTCTCCCGCGTCGAGTTGTAGATGTCGACGTCACCGTCGAGGAAGATGCGGTTCCATGGCACCACGACGTCGTCGAAGATGCAGAACGCGTCCTGCTCGTCGAAGTGGCTGGACAGCGGCTTGTCGAACGGATCGGCGGTGGAGGAGGCCGAATCCCGGCAGAGGAACTTGAGGCCCGGGGTGTCGAGCGGGATGGCGAAGGCGAGGGCGTACTCGCCGGCGCCGGGCGGGAGGGGCAGCGCCGGGTAGACGGTGGTCTCATCGGCGAAGGGGGCCAGCGTGGCGAGCACCCGGCCGCCGCGCACCACGATGCCGTCCGCCGTCTCGCCCACCTTGCGGATGGTGACCTTGTTGCCGAGCACCTGGGTGTCGGTGCGCTTGTCGACGGTTGGCTGGATGATCGTGTGGGTGAGGGAGATGTCCTTGCGGCGGAGCTCCTTCTGGTAGTCCACCATGTTCGCCGCGCCGCGCTCGTTGCGGTTGTCCGCCCCCGCCCACACCCACGGGGCGGAGGCGAACCCGCTGAACTTCATGTTCATGTAGTCGGGCGTGCGGCCCATCAGGCCCATGGTGCCCTCGGAGAGCCGGGTCAGCCCGGCGTGACGCCGGAACAGGTCGTCCTTCGAACGGGGGAACATGTGGCTGATGTTGATGGCTTCGCCCGTCTCGGGGTCCGGAACGAGGCACTCGTCGGCGTAGGTGTGCTGCCGGTCGAAGATGGCCGCCAGCGACGCCGCACCGCCCCGGGTGGCGGGGTGGCTGGTGGGGTCGCTCACCTGCTCCCCGTCAACCCACAGCGTTCGATTCGTCGAACGCAGACCTTCGAGGAACTGCGCCCCAGTGCGTGCACCCATGTGTCGAAAACCTCCGGCCGGAAACGCTAGACCGTGAGCGGTTCGATGCTGAATCCGAGCTTGTGGGCACGCCGCCGACACCGGGGCGGGCGTGGCCGGCGGGGGCCGCGCCCGCCCGAGCGGTCACCCCTTCGCCGCCCGGGCGTCGATCTTGGCGAACGCGGCGCGGGTGGCGAGCATCCCGTCAACCGCCCGGGGGAACCCGGCGTAGAGGGCCATCTGCACCATGACCTCCTCGATCTCGGTCCGGCTCAGGCCGTGGTGCAGCCCGCCGGGCACGTGGATGGCCAGCTCATGGTCCTGGCCCAGGGCGGCGAGGACGGCGATCACGCACAGGGAGCGGTCGCGGCGGCTCAGCTGGGGCCGGGACCAGATCTCCCCGAAGGCGAAGCGGAACGCGAGGGCGCCCACGTCACCGAGCAACCCGACCATGTTCGCCATGTCGGTCGCGGGGTCGGCGGCGGCCCGGCCGGCGGTCAGGGTTCGGCGAACGTCGGCGGCGCGGCGGTCGCGCTCGGCATCGTCGATGTGCTCGGCCGCCGGGCGTTCGCGGCGGGCGTCGGCAGGCAGACCGTCCAACTTGTTGAAGGCGGCATCCACCTTGCGCACCGAGCTCATGGCGGCGGGGAACCCCGCGTAGGCGGCGACGTGCAGCAGCAGCTCGTCGATCTCCTCACGGGCCATCCCGTGGCGCACCGCGTTGGCCACGTGCAACTCGAGCTCCTCGTCGCGGGCCTGCGCCATCAACACCGACACCACGACCAGGCTGCGGTCGCGGCGCGACAGCTCCGGCCGGCACCACAAGTCCCCCATCACCGCGTGCATGGCGAAGGTGCCCAGCGCACCGAAGCGCCGCTCCATCCCGGCGGCGATCCGCTCCGCCGTGTCACCGTCGACGCCGGCCATGGTGCGCAGCACCTCCATGGCATCGTCGTGACGCTCGGCCCAGTTCCTCGTGGTCGCGACCCCGTCGCTCATGGCGTTCCCCCTTCGGCCTGCCCGCCGGCCGTACCGGCGATCGAACGCACGCATCGTAGGGCCTCGGCCCCGACGCCCTCGACCGTACCGCTCGGTTCGGAAGCGATCGGGCGCACGACGATCGCGCCATGCACCTGGATTGCTCCACTCCACATCGATCGCCGACCGCGCCGTGACCGCCACGACCGACACCAGTTGACGCGCGACGAATACGTCCAATGCAGTTATGGAAAAGCGTGCAGATGTCACCGAATTGAGGCACTTCGCAGCGCTACGCTACGGAAGAGCAGCAACCGAACGGTGGCTGCGTCCAGCGGCCGAACCCGAGCGAGCCGGCCGCTCCGATCGACCCGGCGGAGGTGTCGATGGCCTGCTCACACGCAGCGGACTGCCCGCTGTTCCCAAAGCTCAAGGCGAGCCTGGAGCGCTGGCGAGTCCACTATTGCGACACCGAGCACGAGTGGATGAGCTGTGCCCGCTACAACAACGCAGCCGCGGGACGGCCCGTGCCACTGGCGCTGCTGCCCAACGGCAAGTTCGTACAGGCGCTCGACGTCCAGACGGCGCGCCCGTCGGGCACGACGAGCGCACCGGGCGCCGTGGCACCCACGGCGTGGGCGGCCACGGCGACGGCGGCACCGCCGGCGGCGGCACCGCCGGCGATCCGGGCGGAACCGATGCCCCGGGTGGCTTCCATCGGGCACGCACCACCGCTGCTGCCGTGGTGGGGCCGCCTGTTCGCCCTGCTGAGGGGGTCGCGATGAGCGGCTACTGGCCCTGGTGGGTGGGAGCGCCTGCGCTGGCCACGGTGACGTTCGGGTACTGGCGTACCGTGGGCCGGACCCTCGGAGCGTCCACCGCTTGGGACCGGGTGCTGCACTGGCGCGAGGAGCGCGCCGTCGAGCAGCTCGACGCCGCCTTCGACGACGCTGGCTTCGAGGCGGCGCTCTCCGCAGCCACCGCCGAGGCGTTCGGAAGCGCCACCGTCGCGGTCGCGACGCGAGCCGTCGCCCCATCGGGGATCGAGGCAGCACCGGACGCGCCCGCCGCGGCGGCCGCGCCTGCGACGGACGCCGATGCCGCTCCGGCACCGGCGCCACCGGTGCCCGTCGCGGCCCACGCCGCGCTCCTCGCGTCGATCTTCGTGGGCGGCCTGATCGCCGCCGTGGTGTCGGGACGCTTCGAGGTGCGCCTGGACATGGGACCGGACTTCGCCTCCCTCGTCGCCGGCGGCTGGCGCATGTGGCCCACGCTGTTCCTCGGCGGGGTGCTGGCGGGCTTCGGGACCCGGCTGGCCGGCGGCTGCTCATCCGGCCACGGACTGAGCGGGTGCAGCCGCCTGCAGCCGGCCTCCCTGGTGGCCACCGCGGCGTTCTTCGGTACGGCCGTGGCCGTGTCGTTCCTGTTGTGGGACGTGCTGTGAAGGCGCCCGGGCGCCGGATCCTCGCCGGCAACATCGCGTTCGGGCTCCTGTTCGGCTTCGCCATCGCCAACATCGGCTTCGGGGATTTCGGGGAGCTGAACCGGATGTTCACCTTCGGCGATCTGCGCATGCTGGGCGCGTTCGGCGGCGGGGTGGCGCGGGCCGCGGCCGCCTTCGCGGTGGTCGGTCGACCGCCGCCGCGCGCCCGGCTCCACGCCGGGCTGGTACCTGGGGCCATGCTCTTCGGTACGGGCTGGGCGATCTCGGGGGGCTGCCCGGCGATCCCGATCGTCCAGGTCGCTTCGGGGGCGGTGCCCGGTGTGGCCACCATCGCCGGGGTCGTCGTCGGCATGGCGGCCTGCCGGCGCGCCAACGAGCGCTGGTTCCACCTCGACCGGGGCTCCTGCGGCCTCTGAACGACGCCCGCCCGACAACCGCCGGGCGGTAGCGTGCGACCATGATCAGCACCGTGGCCGTGGGCAGCTGGCCGCCGCCGTTCGGGCTCCGACCCCGGCTGCGGCCGTTCTGGCGGGGCGAGCGCACCGAGGACGATCCGGCGGTGCGCGCCGCCCTCGTCGCCGCCGCCCGCATCGCCATGGACGAGATGATCGCCTGCGAGCTCGACGAGATCGCCGGCGGCGAGGTGTTCGCGCCGGATTTCGTGCACACCGTGCCGCCCCGTCTGCGCGGCCTCGAGGCGATGGCCCGGCGCGACATCGCCGCCGGCCAGGCGGGCATCGGCCGGTACCGCATCGTCGGGTCGATCACCGCGCCCGACGGACTCGGCCATGCCAAGGCGTTTCGGCGGGAGCGGGCCATCGAGCCGTCCCTCCAGCGGGTGGCGATCCCCTCGCCGTTCACCATCGCGCTCTCCTTCCCCGACGATCCGCGGCTGGAGCAGGCGATGGCCGACCTCGTGGCGGTGGTGCGCGCCGAGGTGGCCGACGTGGTGGCCGGCGGTGCGACGGAGGTGCAGCTCGACGCCCCGGCGGAGTCGATCGCCTGCGCCCACGGCCGTCGACCCGTGGCCCAGCTGGCCGAGTGGATCGCCGGCGGGTTCGAGTCCGTACCGAGCGGTGTGCTGCGCAGCGTGCACTTCTGCCTCGGTGACATCGCCCGCAAGCCCTCCACCCAGGTGCAGAACCTGCGCTCGCTGCTGCCCCTGCTGCAGGCGCTGGAGGGTCGGGTGGACCGGGTGCTGCTCGAATGCTCCTACGCCGGGCAGTGGGAGGAACGCCGGTTGCTGGCCGACGTGCCGCCGTCGCTGCGGGTCGTTGCCGGTGTCGGCGATGTGAAGGCACCGCCTGCGCCGCTCGACCACTACCGGGCGCAGCTCGACGCCCTGCTCGCCGTGCTCCCCGAGGAGCGGCTCTCGGTTTCGGCCTCGTGCGGGTGCGGCCGCATGCCCCACGACGAGGCGATCACCCTGAACCGCAACCTGGTCAAGGCGGCCAGACTGGGCTGAGCCCATCCGCACCCACGAGTCCTCCACAACACGCGCAGGACTCCCGCGCCGCAGCACTAGGGTTCCGGCCGTGAGCGCCGCACCGCAGAAGATCCCGCTCGTCGATCCGTCCGAGGCCACCGATGCGCAGCGCGAGCTGATGGACCTCGGCCGCGCCGGCCGGCCCTACGTGCCGAAGGTGTACGCCACGTTGGCCAACCACACCGCTCTCGCCACCCCGTGGATGCGCTTCGGTACGGCGATCCTGTACACGGGCACCCTGCCCGGCCGGGATCGGGAGACGCTCATCCTGCGCGCCGCTCACAACTGCCGGGCCGACTACGAGTGGGGCCAGCACGTCGGCTGGGGCCGGCGTGAGGGCCTCACCGACGACGAGCTCACCGGCATCGGCGAGGGCGCAGGCTCCGACAAGCTCGACGCCTGGGGCCGGCTGCTGGTCCGTGCCGCCGACGAGCTGTTCGCCGGGGCCCGCCTGGAGGACGCCACCTGGGCCGCGCTCGCCGAGCGCTACGACCCGCAGCAGCTGATCGAGGTCTGCTTCACGGTGGGGCAGTACACGATGCTGGCCTACGCCCTGAACTCGATCGGCGTCACCCCGGAGGACGGCGCCCCGGCGCTGGGCAGGACGTGAGCGCCGAGCTGGTCCGCTTCTTCGAGTCCTACATCGACGCGTTCAACGCGCTCGACGGCGAGGCGTTCGCCCGGCACTTCCACCCACCGGTCACCTCGGTGCCGGCACCCAGGCCCGACGAGGCGGGCGTCGGGATGACGCTGCCGACCATCGTCGAGCCGTCCTCGCTGCTCGCCCACCTGCCCGCGCACTGGTCGCGCTCCACCATCGACGATGTCCGCGCCCTCGGCGAGCTCGCGCCCCCGCCTCCACGGGACGTCGCCCGAACGGTGCGCGGGCCCCGCGAGGCCCTCGTGGCCACGGTGACGCGCCGCGACACCGAAGACCGGCCGTACCAACGGATCCAGGCGCTGTACCTGCTGAGCCGTCAGGACGGCCGGCTCGGCATCAAGGTCGTCGCCGAGCTGTCGACCACGACGTTGCGCTGATCGTCAGCGCTCGACCAGCCCGGTCAGGCCTCGGCGAGCAGCGGCGTGATCTGGGTGATGCACAGGACGATACCGGCCAGCATGCCCATCTCGATGAGCTGCTCCATCGCCTCGGCGGACGGGAACGTCGAGGCGACGATCATCTCGGTGCGCCCGTCGCCCAGCTCCCGCAGGGTGACCTCCGCCCGGGTCACCGGCATGTTCGGTGCGGCGTTGCCGGCGTCGTCGGCGAAGGCGTCCTCGAAGCTCAGGTGGTGCGGCGCATCCACGGTGGCGATGGTCCAGAACCCGTGGTACTTGTCGCCCTCGGGGCTGGTCATGAAGTACCGCACCACCCCGCCGGGGCGCAGGTCGTGATCGGTCACCGTGGCGGGGTGCGTCGGCGGCCCCCACCAGCGCTCGAGCCGGCGGGGATCGGACCAGACCGTCCACACCCGCTCGGCGGGGGCGGCGAACACCGCGGTGATGGTGAGGGTGAGGGCATCGATGTCCTTGCGGACGTCGGTCACGGTCATGGGTCGGCTCCTTGTTCCGGTTCGGCGAGCAGCGCGTCGATGCGGTCCATGCGGCCGCGCCAGATCGCCTCGTACTGGTCGAGCAGGCGCGCCACGGTTCGAACCGCGTCGATGTCGGCGCGCACCAGCTGCTCGCGGCCCTTGGCCTGCTTGCTCACGATCCCGGCCCGGTGCAGCACCGCGACGTGCTTCTGCACCGCAGCGAAGCTCATCGGGTACCGACGGGCGAGCGAGGAGACCGAGTGCTCCCCCCGCAACGTGTGCCGGACGATGTCTCGCCGGGTTGCGTCGGAGAGGGCGTGGAGCAGCCGATCGATGTGCGCTTCAGCGGGGTCCACCGCCGCGTGTGCTTCGACCATGCCGCCAATCTACAACCAATGAGTTGTAGGTCGTCAAGGACTCCCCGGGGGAGTCACCTCCCGGGGGCGCGGAGCTTGAGCGCTCGCCGCCGGGCTGGGCTCAACCAGCCTGCGACCAGCTCACCGATCTCGAAGCCGTCCCCGAACCGCAGCGTCACGGCACGTCCGTTCCCGATCGGCGTCAGACCCGCTGCGGACCGCGGATCAGCCGGCCGGGCAGCACCCCCGTCGCCTCGCCGTTGCGGTAGATGATCTGGCCGCGCTTCACCGTGGCGGTGTAGCCGTCGGCGCGCTGCACCAGTCGGCGGCCGCCGGCCGGCAGGTCGAACACCATCTCCGGAGCGTGCAGCGTCAGGTTGTCGAAGTCGATCCCGTTCAGGTCCGCCAGCATGCCGGGTTCGATCGTGCCCCGGTCGTGCAGGCCCACCTGCCGGGCGGTGTCCCGGCACTGCCGGCGCACCACGTGCTCCAGCGGCAACCGATCGCCCCGCGTCCGATCACGCACCCAGTGGGTCAGCATGTAGGTCGGGTAGGAGGCGTCGCAGATGACCCCGCAGTGGGCGCCGCCGTCCGACAGGCCGGGGACGGTGTGCTCGCTGAGGTTCATCTGCCGGATGACCTCGAGGTCGCCGTCGGTGAAGTTGGCCAGCGGGAACAGCATCAGCTCCTTGCCGTCGCGCTGCAACAGCACGTCGTAGGCCATCTCCACCGCAGCGATCCCGGCCGCCGCGGCGCGCGCCTCGATGCTGTGCTCGGGCATCGGCTCGTAGTCGGGCGGGTCACCGAGCGGGAACATCTTGTGGAAGGACTGGGCGACGATGCCCGACATGCCCCGGGTCCGCTGGGCGTGCTCATCGATCAGCGCGGCGCGGACCTGCGGCTCGCGCATGCGGGCGACCCGCTCGGCGAGCGGCAGCGACGACAGCTCCCGCCGGTAGGTCGGGCAGGTGATGAACGGGTGCATCGAGGATTCGAGGCCGAGCAGCAGGCAGACCGGTCGGATGGCGACCTGCGCGGTGAGGTCATGGCCCGCGGCTCGCGCCTCGCCGATGCGACGCAGGACCTCCTGCCAACGATCGGGCGCCTGGTCGTTCTGCACGAGCAGGATCGACAACGGCGCGTCGGCGCCGTCGGCCAGGCCGCGGAAGATCTCGAACTCCTTGTCGAGGTCCACGAAGTCCGAGACGATCTCGAGGTGGCCGAAGCCGGCATCGCGCAGCGCCTGGCTGATCCCCCACAACTCCGCCGGCGCGCTGGTCAACGTCGGGATCTGGTTGCCGTCGCGATCGCGGTGGTTGATCGTGCGCGACGTGGTGAACCCGAGCGCTCCCGCCCGCAGCGCCTCGGCGGTGAGCCGTCGCATCTCGGCGATCTCCTCGGCGGTGGCCTCCTCCTCGTGGTCGCGCCCGCGGTCGCCCATCACGTAGACCCGCAGCGCAGAGTGCGGCATCTGCGCGCCCACGTCGATGGCGTGGGGGATCGCCTCGATCGCGTCGAGGTACTGCGGGAAGGACTCCCAGTCGAAGGTGACGCCCTCGGCCAGCGCGGCACCCGGGATGTCCTCCACACCCTCCATCACGCTGATGAGGAACTCGTGGCGATCGGGACGGACCGGCGCGAAGCCGACGCCGCAGTTGCCCATCACGATCGAGGTGACGCCGTGCCACGACGACGGGGTCAGCGCCGGATCCCACACCACCTGGCCGTCGTAATGGGTGTGGATGTCCACGAAGCCCGGGGTGACCAGCTGGCCCGACGCATCGATCTCCGTACGGCCCGGTACGGTCACCTCGCCCACCGCGGTGATGCGCTCGCCATCGATGGCGATGTCGGCCAGGCGGGCCGGAGCGCCGGTCCCGTCGACCACCCGACCGTTGCGAATGATGAGATCGTGCATACCAGCCCCCACAGCTTCGAGAGGGCCACATCCTACGCCCCGGCGCGGACCGGCGCCCCGGTGGCGGCGAGGACCGGTCGGGACGCGGACCGTTCCGCACCTTGGCGGTACGGCGGATGTCGCGTCATGAACCATCCGTGTCAATCGCGAGCGCGCCGAACGGCGTGCTACGACGAAGGTGCAATGGCGATTGCGACCAACATGCAAACAACCTGATCGCAAGGCACTGATTCAGCATTGTTCGCGCTAGTCTGCGAATGGGTTTGGTGGCCCGATCCATCGGGTGTTCGGCGGGAACACGACTGTTGCGCTCTGCTTCGGCGCGCCGCGAGTGCAGTCAGCGAACCGCTGACGTCGCGACCCGTGCCACGGTCGGAAGCAGTGGATGACGCTGCAGAGCAACGGGGAAGTACAGCGTGTGGAAGAACCTGTCGTTCCGAGCGAAGCTCGCGCTGATCGTGCTGCCACAGCTCGCGGTGCTGCTCGCCTTCTCGGTGCTGGTCGTGCAGCCACGGGCGCAGGAGGCCCGCGAGGCCGAACACGCCCGTGAGCACGCCATCGTCGCCCGGAGTGCGATGAACGTCATCGACGCCCTGCAGGCCGAGCGCGGGCTGGCGAGCTGGGTGATGGTCGGCGGCGGGCGCGACGTCCGGGAGCTGATGGCCAACGCCCGCGCCGAGACCGATGCGGCGCGCAACGCCTTCAGCGCACTGATGTCCGGCGACAGCCGGCACCTCGCCGGCAGCCCCGCCGGCGCCACCGGTCTCGCCGCGATGGAGACCCTGCCGACGCTGCGCTCCGAGGTGGACGCCGCCACCAGCGCGCCCGATGCGCTGTTCGACCGCTACACCGAGGTGGTGGATCGTCTCATCGAGTTCAACGCCGAGCTCCTCGGCGAAGCGTCCGACGCCCGCCTGATCCAGCGCGGCACCGCCATCACCGAGTTCCTCGCGGCCAAGGAGCAGCACGGCCTGCTGCTGGGTACGGTGGTCCGCCGCCTGCAGACCGGGTCGCTCACGGTGGACGACCTCGCCTACATCGACGCCCAGCTCGCCGCCGAGGACGCCCACGTCGACGCCTTCACCCGGGCGTCCGACGCAGAGACCGTCAGGCGGCTCGAGGCCATCGAGGACGCACCGGTGGTGCGCACCTCCGACGAGCTCATCGAGCGGGTGCGCCGGGCGGCCCGGGACAACGACGCACCCGACGTCACCGCAGCGGAGTGGTGGAACAACGTGTCGGTCGAGTTCAACGCGCTCGACACCCTCGACGACAAGAACTTCGACGACTACGTCACCACCGCCTCCGACATCGCCACCAGCCAGCGGAACCAGGCGCTGCTGTACACCGTCGTCACGGTGGCCGCCGTACTGGGCAGCATGGCCGGTGCGCTGCTGCTCGGCCGCTCGTTGAACCGCCGGCTCGCCTCCATCGCCGCCCAGGCCCGGACCATCTCCCACGACCGCCTGCCCGAGGTGCTCGAGGCGCTGCGCCACCCGACCCCGGAGGCGCTGGCCGAGGCACTGCCCCAGGTGCAGACCGACGCCACCGATGAGATCGGCACCATGGCCGACGCCTTCAACGTCGTGCTGCGCACGTCGGTCGAGACCTCGCTGAACCACGCCGAGGAGCGGGCTCGCACGGTGACCAACATGTTGTTGAACCTGGGCCGCCGCAACCAGTCGCTCATCGACCGGCAGCTCTCCATCATGGACGAGCTCGAGTCCACCCACGACGATCCAGACCTGCTCGAGCGGTTGTTCCGCATCGATCACCTGGTCACCCGCATGCGACGCAACGCCGAGAACCTGGTGGTGCTCGCCGGCGAGCACCAACCCCGTTCCTGGACGGAGGCCGTCCCGCTGCTCGATGTGCTGCGCGCCGCCACCGGTGAGGTGCCCGACCTCGAGCGCATCGACATCGCCGTCGGCCAGGGCGACGACATCGAGGTCGCCGGGCCGCACGCGGTGACCCTGTCGCACCTGCTGGCCGAGTTGGTGGAGAACGCGATGTCCTTCTCCCCGCCGTCGACCAAGGTGGCGTTGAGCACCGATCGGGTCCGCGGCGAGCTGCGGGTGTGGGTGGTCGACAACGGGCTCGGCATGGAGGACTGGGAGGTCCAGGAGGCCAACGAGCGCCTCGCCAGCCCCCCCGACATCGACGTGCTGACCACCGACCGGATCGGGTTCCAGGTGGTGGGGCGCCTCGCCCGCCAGCTCGGCGTCGAGGTGCAGCTGCAGGCCAACCCCGGTGGTGGGGTGGCCGCCGCGGTGACCCTGCCCAGCGCCTTGTTCGAGCTGCCCCGCCGCGACGCCCCGGCGCTCGCCGGTGCCGTCGCCTTCAGCAGCAGCGCGCACAGCGGCGGTGGCGGCGGCGACCACGACTTCCGCTACGGCACCGCCGTGCACATCGACGACGACGACGTGATCGACCTCGAGGGCATCGAGCGCATCGGCACGAACGACCACGACGGGCGCGGCGACGCCTTCCACGAGGCCGCGACCCACCAGGACCCGCTCCCCGACGACCGGGACGGCGACGACGTCGAGCTGCCCTTCGCCGGGGGCCGCGGTGTCGAGGCCGTCGACGACGAGTCGGGCCGCAACGGGTTCCGCCGCGTGCCGCTGCGGCGCGTCGCACCGCCCGAGGGGCTGCCCGTCCGTACCCCCATGCTGTTCCAGTTCGAACCGGGCATCGCCGACGACGTGCCGGTCATCGACCTGCGCGACGCCCCGGAGCCGCCTGCGACCTTCGGCCGCTACCGCGGCGAGGACGGGCCCAATCAGGAGCCCGCCCGCGATGCGCTCGATGCGCTCGATGCACCTGATGCGCTCGACGGGCGTCGCAGCACCACGGACAGGCTCGCCGACCGCGACGCCGACCGCATCCCGAACGGTACGGTCGTCGAACCATCCGGTACGGCCGGCGAGCAGGGCAGCGAGCCCGCCACCTGGGTGACCGCCGATGGGTTGGTCAAGCGGCGCCCGGGCGGCACGATGGCAGGCAACAGCCGCGCCGCCGAGGCCGACGCGGGTGCCTTCCGGCGCCTGCCCGACCCCACCGAGGCGGACGGCGAGGAGACCCGGGGCCGACGGCGGTTCGCCGACCTGTCCCGGTTGCAGAGCGCCGTCGCCGCGGCACGGGAACAGGACAGCGATCCGGAAGGAGAGGCATGAACGATCTGAGCAGCGAAGCCGCCAACCTCAACTGGCTGCTGGACAACTTCGTCAACCAGGTGAGCGGCGTCGTCGATGCGGTGGTCGTGTCCTCCGACGGCCTGCTGATGGCCATGTCCCCCGGCATCGGTCGCGCCGGCGGGGACCAGCTCGCCGCCGTCGCCTCCGGGCTCAACAGCCTCACCCAGGGGGCCGCCCGGTGCTTCGGAGGCGGCGATGTGGAGCAGATCGTGGTCGAGCTGAAGGGCGGGTACATGCTGTTCATGTCGATCAGCGACGGCTCGAGCCTTGCCGTGCTGTGCGCCCGCAACAGCGACGTCGGGGTCGTCGGGTACGAGATGTCGATGCTGGTGAAGCGCATGGGCGGGGTCCTCACACCGGCGTTGGTCAGCGAGCTGCAGGGCTCGCTGTCGCGGGTGTGAGGCCGGCCGTCGGATGAACAACCCTCGCTTCGTTCGGCAGTTCGTGCTCACCCGGGGGCGTTCCCGGTCGGTGGGCGCGGACCTCGCGCTCGACACGCTGGTGACGCTCACCGAGCTCGGCCGGCGGCGGGCGGCCGGCGGCGAGCTGCTGGCCGAGGCGGCGCAGATCGCCCGCCTGCTCGACGGCCCGCTCTCGGTGGCGGAGATCGGCGCCCACCTCGGTGTCCACCTCGGTATCGCCCGGGTGTTGGTCAGCGATCTCGTCGCCGCCGGGGTCGCAGCAGTCAGCGCATCGGATTTCGACGAGTCCGGTCCGGATCTCGGCACGCTCGAAAGGTTGCTCGATGACCTCCAGGCTCTCTGAGGCGGAGCGGGAGCCGGCCGTCGCCGGACCCGCCACCAAGCCGTTGAAGATCGTGATCGCCGGCGGCTTCGCGGCGGGCAAGACCACGTTCGTGGACTCCATCTCGGAGATCACGCCGCTGACCACCGAAGCCCCGATGACCAACCTGTCCGTCGGCATCGACGACCGGGGCGAGGTCACCTCCAAGACCACGACGACCGTGGCGATGGACTTCGGGCGCATCACCCTGTCCGCGGCCACGATGCTCTACCTGTTCGGCACGCCGGGCCAGGACCGGTTCTGGTTCATGTGGGACGAGCTGTCCAAGGGCGCCGTGGGAGCGGTGGTGCTGGTGGACACCCGCCGCCTGCAGGACTGCTTCGCCGCGCTCGACTACTTCGAGGCGAAGCAGCTGCCCTATGTCGTGGCCCTGAACGCCTTCGACGGCAGCCTCGCCCACAGCGCGGAGGCGGTGCGGGAGGCCCTCACCATCGAGGCGTCGATCCCAGTGCTGTCGGTCGACGCCCGTAGCCGGGCCGACACCAAGGCCGTGCTGGTCGAGCTGGTGCGCTACGCGATCCGTCGCAAACAGCGTTGACGCCACCGGTCGCGATCGGTGATCGAAACCGGCGCACGGCGAAACGGTGCTGTGCCACACTGGTGATGTGACGCCCGTCACGTTGCCGGGCGTGCCGTTGCAGACGGGAGATCACCGTGATGCTGGCCCCCTACCGCGTGCTCGATTGCACCGATCACCGCGGTCACCTCGCCGGGTTCCTGCTCGCCCAGCTCGGCGCCGATGTGGTCCTGGTGGAACCACACGGCGGCTCGCCGGCCAGGCGACTGCCGCCCTTCGCCGGCGCCGACGGGCCGTCGCTTTGGCATGTGGCGTACAACCGGGGCAAGCGCTCCGTGGAGCTGGACCTCCACGACCCCGTCGGTCACCGTGCGTTCGACGCGCTCGCAGCCAACGCGGACATCGTGCTGTGGTCGGGGCGGCCCGCCGAGTTGCCCTTCGACCTCGACGCGCTCACCACCCGCAACCCGGCGCTGATCGTCGGGCTGCTCACACCGTTCGGTATGGACGGACCGAAGGCGGACTGGCACGAGAGCGATCTCACGGTGTGCGCCGCCGGTTGCCAGCTCGCCCTCACCGGTGACACGGATCGCCCGCCGCTGCGCTGCGGGGTACCCCAGGGCTACGCACATGGGGCCGCCGATCTCGCCGTCGGCGTGCTGTACGCGCTGAACGAGCGGGCCGGCTCCGCGCTCGGCCAGGTGGTCGACGTGTCCGCCCAGGCGTCCTACCTGCAGTCGTCCTTCGCCTATGCGCTCAACCAGGCGTGGGCGAACGCGCCGCTCGGGCGTTCGGGCGAGGGCATCAACGTGGGCCCGTTCATGCTGCGGTGGGGCTACCCCGCGGCCGACGGCGAGGTCAGCATCACGTTTCTGTTCGGCGCCGCGTTCAAGGAGTTCACCCCCAACCTGTTCCGGTGGATCTGGGAGGAGGGCGGCTGCGACGAGGCGACGCGGGACAAGCCCTTCGAGGAGCTCATCGTGCGCCTGCTCGACGGTCGGGAGCCGGCCGACGAGCTGACCCGGCTGGCCGACATCGTCGCCCGCTTCACCGCGACGCGCACGAAGGCGGAGCTGCTGGCCGAGGCCCGGCGCCGGCGCGTGCTGCTCGCCCCCGTGGCCACACCGCTGGAGGTGATGGACAACGAGCACCTCGCCGAGCGGGGCCTGTGGGATGTCGGCCCCCTCGTTCCGGGCGGTCCGGCCTACCGGCGGCCGGGTCGGTTCCTCATCGCCTCCCGCACACCGCTGCGCCGGCTCGGGCCGGCGCCCGCCCTCGGAGCCCACACCGAGGAGGTGCTTCGTGAGGTGCCACGCGAACCGATCGACGCCGCCGGGCCGGCGTCCACGCGCACCGGGACAGCACCGGCCCCCGCACCGAGCGACGCACCGAGCGACGCACCGAGCGACGCAGCGGCGGGCCGTCGACCGCTCGACGGGCTGAAGGTCGTCGATCTCACCTGGTCGATCGCCGGGCCGTACGTCGGCCGGGGCCTGGCCGACATGGGTGCCACCGTGGTGCGGGTCGAGACGCAGCAGCGCATCGACGTCACCCGCACGGTGATGCCGCTGCACCCGCTCGACGCCCAACACCCACTCGAGTGCGGCGGCCTGTTCGCCAACACCAACGCCGGCAAGCTCGGCATCGAGCTCGACCTCGGGACCGATGCCGGTCGCGCCGTGCTGTGGGACCTGCTGCGCTGGGCCGACGTCGTGCTGGAGAGCTTCTCGGCCGGCGCCTTCGGGCGCATGGGCTTCGGCTACGAGCGCATCGCCGAGGTGAACCCGTCGGTGATCGTGTTGTCGAGCTGCTTGCCCGGCCAGACCGGCTCCCTCGATCTGCCCGGGTACGGCAACCTCGCCTCGGCGCTGTTCGGGTTCCACGCCACCACCCGCTGGCCGGACCGCCCGGCCGCAGGCCCCTTCGGCGCGTACACCGACACCGTGTCACCTCGCTTCGGGCTGAGCGCGCTGCTGGCCGCGCTGGACCACCGTCGCCGCACCGGGGAGGGCCAGTACCTCGATCTGTCCCAGGCCGAGGCGTCGCTGCACTTCCTCGCCCCTGCGCTGCTCGACGCCGAGATCAACGGTCACGACTGGGAGCCGCTGGGCAACAGCGACGCCACCATGGCGCCCCACGGGGTCTACCCGGTCCGGGGCGAGGACCGCTGGGTCGCGCTCGCCTGCGAGCACGACACGGCGTGGAAGGCGCTCGCCGAGGAGCTCGGGCAGCCACAGCTGGCCACGCCGAGCACGGCGGAGCGGCTCGACCGACGCACCGAGCTCGACGGCTTGGTGGCGCAGTGGACCGCGCGGCACGGCGAGGAGGAGGCGGTGCGGCGCCTGCAGGACATCGGGGTGGCCTCCCACGTCGTGCAGAACAGCGCCGAGTGCCTGACCGACCCGCAGCTCGCCCACCGCGGCCACTACGTGCTGGTGGAGCACCCCTTCGTCGGCCCGGTGCCGGTCGAAGGGCCCCGCATGCGGTTGTCCCGGACCCCGGGCCGGGTGAACGGTCCCGGGCCCGGCTACGGCCAGCACGCCTTCGAGATCCTCAGCGATCTGCTCGGCTACGACGCGGAGCGCATCGCCGACATCGCCGCCGCCGGCGCGCTCGGCTGACGGCCCCCACCGGGTCAGCCGTCGAGCACCTGGAGCTCCACGAAGGACGGGCGGTCGCCGTCGTGGTGGATGGTGTTGGTGGCGATGCGGATGTCCGCGTCGGTGTCCGCGGCCAGCAACGGGTGCCCGCTGTTGGTGTTGCGCGCCCGGCGCGGGAAGTTGCTGCTGGTGATGTCGACCTCGATGCAGCTGCCCGCATCGAAGGTGTGGTGCAGCTCCCCCAGACCGACCCGTACGGTGACGGGCTCGCCCGGCGACAGCGGCCGCGGTTCGGCGCCGTCCCGGAACAGGGCGCGCTGCACGCCGTCCATGAGCAGCACGGCGGCACCGTCGGCCCGCCGTTCGATGAGCTTGGCCACCACGTCGGTGTCCGGGCAGTCCGAGGACAGCTGCACGGTCACCTCGGCGGAGCCGGCCACCGTCAGCGGCGCAGCCAGCGGGGCGCCCACGTAGATCAGGCCGTACCCGTCGGTCTGTTGCACGGGACGCTGGTCACGGGCGCCGGCGGTGATCAGCATGTTGCGGCCGCCCAGGGTCGGCACCGGACGGCGTGGATCGTAGGTGAACGTCCGCACCGTACCGGCCGGTGTGGGCCCGACCTCGGGCAGGTCGGGGCCGAGCCTTCCGTCGCCGTGGAGGTGGAGCCGGAGCGGCCGCACCCCTGGCGGGGGCCAGCTCGGCGCCTGCCGCCAGTCCGACGCGACGTACTGTTCGGTATCAGCCACCCAGCAGCGGGGCGAGTAGAACACCGGTGGCTCGTGCACGATCGGCGTGTCCAGGCCCTTGCACCAGTGATCGAACCACTCGAAGAAGGGATCGCGCGGCCAGTACTGGCGCTCGTAGACGAAGTAGTGGTCGTTGGGCCCGATCCACAGCCGCTGGTCTCCCACCCGAGCCTGGATCGAGCGGAAGGCGGCGAGGACGCTGGTGAGGAAGATGTCGAACCAGGTGGTGACGTGGAAGACGGGGACCTCGATGGTCGAGCGGAAGTCGTGCGCGGCGCGGAACGCATCGGGCGCCGGGTGGCTGATCAGCTCGTCCAGGTACGGCTGCCACACCGAGAAGTCCGGGTACCCGCGCAGCGGCAGGTGCATCCACTCCGGCGTGTGCACGTACGGCGGGCGCTGCGTCCGGGCCCCGTCGAGGGCGAGGTAGCGGGCCCGGGCCGCCGCGGCGTGGGCATCGAGCTGCTCGGCGGACAGGCCGGTGCGCTCGGCCACCGCGGCCCGGTGGGTGGCGGACAGGCCGGGGATGTTGTTGGCCACCCACAACCACAGCCGTTCGAGCTCGATCGACTGGCCCTCGTACACGACGTCGTCGTAGATGCTCGACCCGCCGACCTGGGCGAAGACGGCCCGCACGCTGCGGTGGCCCTGCGATGCGGCGGCCAGCGCGGTGGTCGACCCGGCGGATGAGCCGGCCAGCCCGACGTTGCCGTCGCTCCATGGTTGATCGGCGATCCACTCGAGCAGGTCGTACCCGTCGGCGGCGTCGTCACCGTAGACGTGGTCCTCGCCCTCCGAGCCGTAGCGACCCCGGCAGTCCTGGTACACCGCGGCGTACCCGCGCTCGACGATCGCCCGCCAACCGTGCTTGATCGAGCCCCGCAGCGGCGCCGCGGGGTCAGGGAGCCAACCCTTGGTGGGATCGGTGACGTCGACGCCCTGCGGGCTGGTGATCCCGTAGGGCGTGCGCTGCACGATGACGGGGAAGCGGGTCCCTGAACCGGGTGGCAGGTAGACGAACGTGTTGAGCCGGACGCCGTCACGCATCGGCACCATGGCCCCGAGACAGCGGCCACCATCGATCTCCCGCATCGCACCCATCCCGTGCCCTCCCGTTGCGCGCATCGAGCGCACCGTACCGGCGTCGACGAGCGGTACCGCGACATCTGTCGGTGCGACGATGCGACCGTGCTCGAACCGCATGCCTCGGGCGAGCGTTCGAGACACCGCCCAACGCCGATCGAGAGCAGATCCCTTGCCACAGCAGGCCGACGCCCAGGACCTACGATGGTCCGGTGCCGCCGTCAGCTGTGCTCGAGGAGATCCGCCTCCCGGCGTTCAAGAGCGTTCGGGCCGCGACGCTGTCACTGCGTGACCTGACCCTCCTGGTCGGCAGGAACGGCAGCGGGAAGTCCAACGTGCTGGACGGCTTGTGGGTCCTTTCCCGCCTGGCGAGCGGCGGCGAGATCCGCGAGTTGCTCGACGGTGGACGGGACGGCCCCGCAGTGCGCGGCGGGGCGGAGGGGTGTGCGCCGTTGGGCAGTGATTCCTTCGAGCTCGGCTGTACCGTCGCCACCCAAGATGCCCGAGTCCACCTGGACCTGACGGTTTGCGTGCGGCCGGTGGTGCAGGTCCAGCACGAACGGCTCACCTATGAGCCGAGGACACGCAGCGCCAAGCGCCGCACGTTGTTGGAGAGCGACGCGGCGGATCTCTCCTCTGCAGACATCAGTGCTCGCTGGAACAACCGCAAGCGGGGACTGAACCCACCGGTCGCCTTTCGGGCGTCCCACCTGCTCACGAGCCAGGTCACCACCCGAGTGCCGGCCACGACCCTGGCGGGCCGCGAGGTCCACGATGCGGCCGAAGCCGTGACTCAAGCCTTGAGCGGTGTGTTCGTGCTCGATCCGATCCCCCACGCCATGCGCCAGTACGTGCCGGAGCGTGACAACCGGCTCCGGAGGCAGGCCGACAACCTCTCGGCAGTACTCGGACGGCTGCTCGAACACCGCGACGTGCACGCTCGATTGCTCGAGATGGTCCGAAGCCTTTCGGAGAGTCGGATCGTGGACATGACGACCGAGCAATCACCACTCGGCGACCTGATGCTCGTCCAGCGCGAGCTGGTCGGCGAGCACGAGGCCACCGTCCCGGCGCGCTTGATGTCCGATGGCACGTTGCGAGTCCTTGCCATCCTCGCCGCGCTGCTCGAGACCTCAACGGAGTCCGCCCCATCGGCCGCCCTCATCGAGGGCGCGGCGACGACGCTCGTCATCGAGGAGATCGAGAACGGCCTCCACCCGTCACAGGCGGCGGCGATGGTGCTCCGGATCCTCACCGAATCCCGGGGCCAGCACATCAGGACGCTGGCGACGACGCACAGCCCGGCCATGTTGGATGCGTTGCCGGGTGCCGACCATGACGGCGTCGTCGTCTGCGTTCGGGATCGTGATGGATGGACGCGGTTGCACCAACTCACCGAGCTCCCCAACTACTTCAACCTCGTGACGAGCGGGACGCTGGGCGATGCGGCGACCGGCGACCGGCTGCGGCCCCGGGCGGCGCGTCCCGCGCCGTCCGACTTCCTCGATCGGCTGTTCGAGACCGGCTGACCATGGACCTCGACGTCCGCTTCATCGACACGTCCGTGCTGTGCAACCTCATCGATGTGCCCGGACGGAACCAACAGCGATCAGCAGTACGCGACGAGTTCAACCAGCTGGTGAGGGAGGGCCGCACTCGCTTCGTGATCCCGGTCACGACGATCATCGAGACCGGCAACCACATCGCGAACGGGGCGGGTGACCGTCGCGGCGCAGCCCGTCGTCTGGAGGAGTTCCTCGAGGCGGCCGCCAACGAGGACGTGCCATGGCAGCTGCACGCGGTCACATGGGACGCCGGGTTCCTCGACGCGCTGCGGGCTGGCGGCCGCACGGGTGTGCGTCTTCTCGATCATCTGGGTAACGGCACGATGGGCACGGGCGACCTCGCGATCCTCTGCGAGCGCGACGCGTTCGAGGCTCGCACGAGCTTTCGCAGCGTGCGGATCTGGACACTCGAGGCCACCATGGCTGCGTACGCGTGATCGCACCCGAGCGGTATCCACGGATCCCACACCTGGTTCCAGGGCGTGGGACCGCCGACGACCTCGTACTCACGCAGCAAGACGTGGACGAACTGCTGAGTGCCGCTGTCACGGTCGAGGAGAAGCTCGACGGCGCCAACGTCATGGTGTGGCTGGAGGATGGGATCCTGCGCTCGTCCGGCAGGGCGGGGCCGGGTAGCACGGACCGGGCGGGCCAGTTCGGCGCACTGCGGGCCTGGGTGGCTGCCAACGCGCATCGATTGGAACCGCTGCTCCACGGAGGTCAGGTGCTCTACGGCGAGTGGTTGTACCTCTGCCACACCATTCCCTACCGCGAACTTCCGTCTTGGTTCGTCGCGCTCGACCTTCGTCTCGCCGATGGCACGTTCCTCGACAGCCGCGAGCGAGCAACGCGACTGACCGAATCAGGGCTGGTCATGCCGCCGCAGTACGGCACCGGAACGCTGACGCTGGCGAAGCTCGAAACCCTGGCGCAGACCTCGGCGTGGTCGGACATGCCGGCCGAAGGCGTCGTGGTCCGCTCGCTCGCACCCCCACGACCGAGCCTACGCATCGCCAAACTGGTGCGCGCTGGATTCGAGCGGTTGCCCGACGAGGCGTGGCGCCGTGGTCGGCCGGTCAACGGCCTGGCCGGCGAGCGCGCCCGGCCACCCCCGCGGCGTGCCACCTCCCAGGGACTTCCCAGCTGCAGCCGAGACCGGGCACAGCCGCGCCGCCGACGCTGGACCCATGTTCCGAACCCCCCGTCTGCTTCGCTCCGTCCTCGTCGTGCCCGGCGTCGCCGCGCTCGCCCTGGCCGCCTGCTCCCCGTCGGATTCCGCGGACACCACCGTCGAGCTCGCCGCCTCCACCCAGCAGACCTCGTCCGCCGAGGCCGCCGCGACCGCGACGACCGCCGCCCGCTCCACCTCGGTGACCGCGTCCACCGCCACGACCGCATCCACCGGCTCCCGCACCGTCGCGCTGTCCGACGCCGCCGCGGCGGTGCTCGCCGAGCACGCCACCTACCACGACGTCGGCGCCGATCTCGTCTGGGCCCCCGAGGACGAGGTGGCGGTCACGCTGCAGGGCGGCACCGCCACCGCCGACGGAGCAGGCGTGCAGGTGAACGGCAGCACCGTGACCATCACCCAGGCGGGCACGTACCGCATCGACGGCTCGCTCACCGGCCAACTCGTGGTGGCCGCCGATGGCGAGGGCGTGGTGCGCCTCGTCCTCGACGGTGCCACCATCGCCAGCGCCACCGGCGCGGCCATCGATGTGCAGGCCGCAGAACGGGTGGTCGTGGTGGCCGAGGCCGGCACCACCAGCGTGCTCACCGATGCGCCCGGCCGCACCCCGGTCACCGACGGCAGCGACGAACGCAGCGCCGCGCTGTTCAGCATGGCCGACCTCGCCATCGCCGGGACGGGAACCCTCGAGGTCCACGGGACCTACCGGGACGGCATCGGCGGCAAGGACGACGTCATCGTCTCCGGCGCCTCCGTCGTCGTGGAGGCAGTCGACGACGGTGTGCGGGGCAAGGACGCGCTCGTCCTGATCGGCGCCACCGTGCGGGTCGACGCGGGAGGCGACGCCCTCAAGTCCGACGACGAGGAGGACCCGACCCGGGGGTACGTCCTCGTCAACGGCGGCACCATCGACCTCACCGCGGGAGCGGACGGCATCGACGCCATCACCGACGTCGTGCTCGCCGGTGCCACCATCACGCTGACGGCCGCCGACGATGGCGTCCACAGCAACGACACGGTGCTCGCGGACAGCGGGACGCTCACCGTTGACGCCGGCGACGACGCGCTGCACGCCGACGCCCGCCTCGCCATCGAGGACGCCACGGTGGACATCACGGCGTCCTTCGAGGGTCTCGAGGCCAACACGCTCGACATCGCCGGCGGATCGGTGACGGTGCGTTCGAGCGACGACGGCATCAACGCCAGCGGCGCCGACCCGACGCTGCGCATCAGCGGCGGCACCACCCGCATCGACGCCGGCGGGGACGGGGTCGACGTCAACGGATCGATCACCATGACCGGGGGGACGCTGCTCGTCGACGGACCGACGGCCAACATGAACGGCGCGCTCGACTACGACGGCACCTTCGACATCAGCGGTGGCGTCGTGGTGGCGACCGGCAGCTCGGGCATGGCCATGGCTCCCGGCAGCAGCTCCGCGCAGCGGTCGCTGCTCGGCACCTTCGGCACCCAACAGGCCGGGACGCTGGTCCACGTGGTGGCCGCCGACGGCACGCCGATCGTCACGTTCGCCCCGTCCAAGGCCTACCAGTCCCTGGCGGTGTCCACCCCCGCCGTCGCCGACGGCCTGACCTACCAGGTGGTGCTGGGCGGCACCGCGGCCGGCTCGGCGGACTTCGGGCTGTACGCGGCGGCGGACCACAGCGGCGGTTCCGTGGCCCTCACCACCACCACCGCCGAGGCGGTGAGTCGCACCATGGGCCCCGGCGGGGGGCCCGGCGCCCGCTGAGCATCCCGCGTCCCGTTCTCCCCCGCCCGTCGAGGCCCGCGAGCGCAGTGCTCGCGGGCCTCGGCGCGCGGCCGGCCACGCGCCCTGCCCCGGGCCCGGCGTCCGATTCCAAGGCGCTTCCAAGCGTGTGCCCACCGGGCCCACAACCCACCTCCGTAGAACGGCACCCGTGGCATCAACAACCCTGCACCCCGTCCCGCCGGCCGCCCCGCGCCGGTCCCGCCCCCGCCGCCGTCGCGTCCTCGTCGGCGGCGCAGTCCTGGTCGTCGTCGCCGCCGGCGGTATCGGCGGCTGGGCGCTGAACCGCTATGTCATCGACCACGTCGAGATCGGCGATGTCGCCGCCTACGAAGCGCAGTTCAACGCCCAGTGGGCGTCGAGCACCACCACCGGCGCCACGACCGCGTCCACCGCTCCCACCGCGCCAAGCGCCTCCACCGCCATGACCACCGCGGCGGCCGCCACGCCGACCATCACGGACACGAGCTATACCAACGGCGCCACGACGATCACCATCGAGAAGGTGGTGACCGGCAGCGGCGCTGACACCGTGACCTACTACGTCGCCGATGTCGTCGTGGGCGACGCCACCGAGGTCCGCTCCGCGTTCGCCGAGAACAAGTTCGGCACCAACATCGTGGCCGACACCTCCACCATCGCTGCGGAGCAGGGTGCGGTGTTCGCCATCAACGGCGACTACTACGGCTTCCGGGAGACCGGCATCGTGATCCGCAACGGCGTGATCTCTCGCGACGAGGGCGCCCGCACCGGCCTCGCGCTCTACCGCGACGGCACGATGGCCCTCTACGACGAGACCACCACCACCGCCGAGCAACTGGTGGCCGGCGGCGTGTGGAACACGCTGTCGGTCGGACCCGGCCTGCTCGCCGACGGCGAACTGGTCGAGGGTGTGGAGACCGTCCAGGTCGACACCAACTTCGGCAACCACTCCATGCAGGGCGACCAGCCCCGCACCGCCATCGGCATGGTCGACGCCAACCACTTCGTCTTCATCGCCGTCGACGGGCGCAGCACCGGCTACAGCCGCGGCGTCACCCTCACCGAGCTGGCCGGGATCCTGCGGGATCGCGGCTGCACCGTCGCCTACAACCTCGACGGCGGCGGCTCCACCACCATGTGGTTCAACGGCGAGGTGGTCAACAACCCGCTCGGCAGGGGCGACGAGCGCGGTACCAGCGACATCCTCTACATCGGGCGAGCGTGACATGGAGAACGACCTGACCACGCCGGCCCGCTTCGCGATCCTCATCCCCGCCTACGAGCCGGGAGGCGCCCTCATCGCGCTGATCCACGACATCCGCTCCGCCGGGCACGGTGGCCCCATCGTCATCGTGGACGACGGCAGCGGCGAGGTGTACGCGCCGATCTTCGAGGAAGCGTCCGCGTTGGGCTGCGACATCATCGGCCACCACCCGAACCGCGGGAAGGGCTACGCGCTCAAGGCCGGCTTCTCCCACATCCAGCGCGCCCATCCCGGTTTCGACGTGGTGTGCGCCGACTGCGACGGTCAACATGCCGTGGCCGATATCGTCCGAGTGGGCGCCGCGCTGCGCTGCCAGCCGGGCACGATCGTCCTCGGCGCCCGCCGCTTCGCCGGCGACGTGCCGGCCCGAAGCCGCTTCGGCAACACCGTCACCCGTGTGCTGTTCGCTCGATCGACCGGCGTGCCGCTGCAGGACACCCAGACCGGGTTGCGCGCCTACCCGGCGGACATGCTGGCCTGGCTGGGCCGGGTCCCCGGCGAACGCTTCGAGTACGAGCTGTCGGTGCTGCTCCAGGCGGAGGAGGCCGGCTACCGCCTGCGCGAGATACCGATCAGTACGATCTATCTGGACGGCAACTCGTCCACCCACTTCCGCACGTTCGCCGATTCGGCCCGGGTGTACGCACCGCTGCTCCGCTTCAGCGTGTCGTCCCTCGCCGCCTTCGGTCTGGACTTCGCGCTGGTCCTGGCGCTCGACGGTCTGAGCGGCTCGCTGCTCGTGGCCGTGGCGACGGCGCGGCTGTGCAGCGCGACGGTGAACTTCCTCGCCAACCGGCGCTACGTGTTCGGGCGGGGCGACGTGGGTCTGGCCAGATCCTGGGCCCGGTACGCCGGGCTCGCGTCGACGATCCTGGCGGCGAACTACCTCGTGCTGGCCGCGTTGCACGACCGGCTCGGACTGCCACTGGCCCCGGCGAAGCTCCTCACCGAGATCGGCCTGTTCGTCGCCAGCTACCGGCTGCAGAAGGAGCTCGTGTTCGCCAGGCGCCGCCGCGCCGGACGAACGGGGGTCGAACCCGCCGCCGGGGCTCGAGCTCAACCCACCATGGTCGACAGCTGACGCATCACCCGCTGCTGGTGGGGATCCCAGCTGTCGCGGCGGTGCAAGCCGGCGAGGGCATCGAACACGACGAGGTCGCCGACCTCCCACTCGTGCGCGTACACCGCGTCGGGGCGCGTGGCGTGCTGGTGCAGCTGCTTGAGCAGCGCGTTGCTCTCGCTGCGCTCGAGCCCGATGATCTCCCTGGTGAGCCCCTTGCTCACGTAGACCAGCTCCCGGCCGGTGTCGGGATGGCGCAGGACGACGGGGTGCTCCGCCTCGGGGATCGGCGGGCGCTGCACGCCGGCCTCCTCGTCCCGCTTCCGCTTGGCCTCGAAGCCCTTGTAGAGCTGCTGGCGGTTCGGGTCCTTGCCGCCCTCGACGTACTCGGCCACGCTGTGGCGGGCCCGCAGCGTGCGCAGGCGTTCGACCAGCTCGTCGGGCAGCGTCTCCAGCGTCCGGTACTGGCTGGCGAAGCAGGTGCGGGGCCCCGCCTCGGGCAGCTCCACCGCGTTGAGGAAGCTCTGCTTGGCCGGCTGCGGCACGTAGGAGTAGTCGGCGTGCCACTCCAGCTCGCCCGCTCCACCCGTACCTTTCGGTATGCCCATGTCGTCCCGGGCGTTGGTGACGGGCAGGATCTCGGGCTTGGAGCCGGCGTCGCGCAGCCACTCCGATCCCTTGATCAGCGGACCGAAGCTCTCGGCGAAGGCGACCAGCTCCTCGTCGGCCGGCTGGCGGTGTCCGCGGAACACCAGCACGACGTGGTCGGCCAGCGCCTTGGTGATGTCGTCACGGGCGGCCTCGTCGAGCGCGGCGGACGGATCCCAGCCGCGCACCAGGGCGCCGAAGGGCTGATCTTCGAGGGCGGTGATCTCCAGTTGCACGTCACGCATGGTACCGGCCCTGCGCCGCGGCGGTCGGCCGATCCGCCGCGGCGCGCTCTGCGCTACAGCGGGTTGCCCGCCGCATCGACGAAGTGATCGAGGAGGTGACCGCCGGCGCGCAGCACCTCCATGGCCGTGTCGTCGAGCCCGGCGACATCGCGCCACACCGCATCGTTGGCGCCACCGAAGGGGCAGAGGCCCTCATGGCGCATCGGCGGTCCGTCCCAGCGCCACAGGTGGCTCGGGTAGTCGTGCCATCCCACCTCCTCGGACCCGTTGCGCCGGAAGAAGCCGCGGGCGCGCAGGTGAGCATCGTCGACGGCGTCGGCGTCATCGAGCACCGGTCCCGCCGCCACCCCCGCCGACTGGCAGCGGCGCGTCACGTCCCACCGGTCGAGCGGCGCGGTCCAGGCGCCGATGCGCTCGTCGAGCTCGTCATGGTGGCGGCGGCGACCCGCAGCGGTGGCGAAGCGCTCGTCGGCGGCCCACGGCGGGTCGTCCATCGCCCGTCGCAGCGCGGCCCAGGCCGCGTCGCCGTCGACGGTCAGGACCACCCACCGGTCATCGCCGGCGCACCGGTAGGCGCCCTGTGGCGCGTCGGTGAGGTGGCGGTTGCCGGGCGGAGCGAGGGTGCGACCGGTTCGAGCGGCATCGATGAGGTACTCGCCGATGAGGTTCAGCATGTTCTCGCCCTGGGCGAGCTCCACCAGCTCCCCCACGCCGGTGCGGGCCCGACGCCGGATCGCCACCAGCGCGGCGAAGGCGCCGGCCGCGCCGCTCGCTGCGTCCATGTAGTAGACGGGTCGGTTGACCGACGGGTCGCCATCGGCGTAGCCGCGCAGCCGCGTCAGGCCGCACAACGCCTCGAAGTTGGCACCGAAGCCCACAAACGGCGCCATCGGCCCGTCGAGGCCCAACGCCGGCATGCGCACCACGATCAGGCGCGGGTTGCGCCGGTGCAGCTGCTCCCAGCCCAGGCCGAGCTTGTCCATCACCCCGACCGCGTTGTTCTCCACCACCACGTCGGCCTGCTCGACGAGGCGCAGGAAGGCCTCCATCCCCTCCGGGCGCAGCAGGTCCACCGTGGCCGAGCGCTTGTTGCGGGCGTGGATGTTGAAGAAGGCGTTGCGGTTCCACGGCCACAGGCCCGGCTCGTCATCGGGGTAGGCGCACAGCCAGCCGAGGTTGTCGAGGTGGCTCTTCGGCGGGCGGGCCACCGCGCCCCGGGTGCCGTTGTAGAGGCGGGGATCCTCCACCCGGATCACGTCGGCGCCGAGGTCACCGAGCAGCATCGTCGTGTACGGCCCGGCCCACACCATCGTCAGGTCGATCACCCGGACGCCCGCCAACGGCAGGTTCCGCTCCCCATCGGAAACGCCCGGGGGCGAGCTCGGCGCCGCGGCGGTGGCGAGCTCGGCGCGGACCTCGGCGTCGTGCTGACCGAGCAGTGGGGCCGGCCGGCGCAGCGGGCGGGCTCCCTCGAAGCGGACCGGCGCCGAGGGCTGGCGGATCCGTCCCGCCACCGGGTGGTCGACCTCGACGAAGGCCCCGCGACCGCCGAAGTGCTCGTCGTGCACGACCTCGAGCGGGGTGCGGACCGCGGTCAGCGGCCAGTGGTGCGGCTGGGCCTCGGCCATGGCCTGCGCCGTGGTGCGATCGGCGAGCCAGCCGTACAGCGCAGCCTCCACCAGGCCGGGCACCTCGGGGTTGGTGACCCAGCCGGGATCGGCGAGCAGCTCGGCCAGCTCCGGGTCCCCCATCGTGGCCAGGAGCCGGGAGGCGTAGGGCGGCGGGGGGCCGATCTGCACCCAGCCGTCGAGGGCGGGGTAGATGCCGGTGGGAAGCAGGCCCTGCGCGGCGGCGGGGTCGCGCCCCACCACCCGGCCGTTGTAGATCCGCTGCTGGAGGAAGACCATCCGCCGGTCGATCGAACCCGCCTGGGTCTCGAAGTTGGCGATGTCGACGTGCACGCCCCGCCCGCTCTGCTCGGCGAGGAGCAGGGCCGCCATGGTGGCGGTCGCCGCCATCGTGCCGCACTGGTAGCTGACGAGGTGGCCGGCCAGCTTGAGCGGTTCACGCTCGGCCACGCCGGTGGCGTGCATCGGACCGCCCATGGCGTACTGCACGATCTCCGCGCCGCGGAACCCGGCCTCGGCGTACGGCCCGTCCTGACCGAAGGCGGTGACGCTGGTGACCACCAACGCCGGGTTGGCGGCCCGCAGGGTGGCGGCGTCGAGCCCGAGGGCGGCGGCGCGACCGGGGGCGAAGGACTCGAGCACGATGTCGGCCCGCGCCGCCAGGCGGGCGACGAGGGCGCGGTCCTCCGCGGTCTCGAGGTCGGCGACGATCGAGCGCTTGTCGGCGTCGAGGTGCAGGTGCAGTGCGCCCTGCTCGGCGATGACCTCGCCCGGATCCTCCCCCGGGAACGGGCCCCAGTGCCGAACGATGTCACCGCCCGGTGGCTCCACCTTGATCACGTCGGCCCCGAGCACGGCCAGCAGGCGCCCGGCGTAGGCACCGGCGACGCCGGTGGTCAGCTCCACGACGCGAACGCCGTCCAAGGGTTGCGTCGGTTCGTTCTCCCCCATCGACCCGACAGTACCGGCCGCGGCCCTGTGGCACGGCCGAGACGGCGACTTCAGCGCAGGCCGGCCGCTTCGAGGGTGTCGGCCGGGACCCCGAGCCGGGCCATGCTGTCCGCACACCCCCCGGCATCGCGCGCCCAGCGACCGCCCCGGGCCACGAAGGCGGCCTCGAGCGCGTCGCGCCAATGCTGCTGGTGACGGAAGAGGGCCCCGGTGCGCGAAAGGCGCTCCAACACGTCGGTGGCGGCTTCCACCTCCGAGGCGAGCCGGCGCTGCCGGTCGTCGAACACGAGATCCGGATCGGTCACGCTGAGCAGGTAGCGCCGCACGACCGCGGCATCGGACAACGCCGCGACCGCCACCTCTGCGCTTGCGCTGATCGACGAGTCGCCCTCGGCCCCGGAACCCACCCGGCAACGGTACCGCCGCCGCACCGGCGGACCAAGCCACGGCCTGCGCTACCGTGCCGCCATGGCACCGGTCGACCCCTCGGCCTACCCGATCGATACCGAGCGGTATCGTGCAGCCGATCCGCGGTGGCTCGACGAGCTCGATCAGCTCGCCGTGCACAGCGGCCTCCCGCACCAGCGCATGGGCACCCGTGCCATCGACGAGGCCGACTGGTTCCGCATCGACGAGCACCGCACCGCCGAGCTGGCGTTGCGCCGGCGGCTGCTGAACGACGCAGCCGACGAGGTGTTCCTGGCGCTCGACGGTTCCGAGGCCGCCTGCGCCGAGGCGGCCGACACCGTCCACCGTTGGCTGCTCACGTACCGACCCGACCTCCTCGGCGACTGGGACCCCGCCGTCACCCACCCCCTGCAGCGTGCCGGGCTCGCCATGCAGGACGACCTCTGCATCATGCAACCGCAGGACGGCGCTTGGGTGCTGACCGCTGCGCTGCTGTGCTTCCCCACGTACTGGCGGCTGGCCGACAAGGCCGGCCTGGCCCAGGAGGCGGTCCACGGCCCCGTCCCGCACTTCGCCGAGGACCTGGCGGTCAAGGTCAACCGCTTCTTCGACCGGCTCGGGCCGGAGCGGATCGTGACCCGGCGCAACTGGGGCTTCAGCGCTCATCCGCTGCTGTTCGTTCCCGATCTCGACGCGGTGCACACGGCGGAGGGTGATCCGGCGCCGTACCGCTCGGACCTGGTCTGGCTGCGCAGCGAGCGTCAGACGTTGCGCAAGCTGCCCCGCAGCGGGGCCGTGCTGTTCGCCATCCGGGTGCAGCTGGCCCCCGCCACCGCGCTGCTGGGACGCCCCGATCTCGCCGCCCGGCTGCTCGATGCGATGCAGGGCTGGTCGCCGGAGCTGGTGGAGAGCCGCGGCGGGCGACACGGCTGGGTGGCCGAGGTGAGCGCCTTCCTGCGCACCATCGTCGCCGGCCGCCCCCGTCCGGGCTGAGCTCCAGACCAACCGGTATGGTCGCAGCGCGACGCATCCCATCGTTGTGATGGCAACCACCTCTCGCCCCGGGGAGCGGGCACCGCTTTGCGTTCGGGGCCCAGGTAGCGTGCTGGAGAAGCACAGCGCAGGAACCGGGAGCGGACGCCCGGCCGCGGCGTGCCCGGAGCAACGAGTGCGGCAGGATTCGACGGTCACGGACGCGAGCGGGGATCGGGTGGGCCTCTTCGACGGCACCGCCGTCGAGCTCGCCCTGCTCGATCGGCGCGGGGTCATCATCGCGGTCAACGACGCGTGGGAGCGCTTCTGCGCCGCCAACGGGGGCGACCGCACCCGTTGCGGGGTCGGCGCCGACTACCTGGCAGCGTGCGACGCGGCCGGAGCGGACCCGGCCGCCTCCGCCGTGGCGGCGGCGATCCGGGCGGCGCTGCGCGACGAGCTGCCCCGTGCGGCAATGATCGAGCTGCCCTGCCATGGTCCGGCAGAACCACGTTGGTTCGACGTCCTGGTGGCCACCCGCTATGGCCCGTCACCCCGCGAGGGCGCTTCGGCCGAGCTTCGCGGCGCCACCGTGCTGCTGGCGCCCTCCGCCCGCCGCGGCCTCGGCACCGTGGACGCGGCCACCGTGGCCCATGACATCGCCAACACGCTGACCATCGTCGGCGCCCGCGCCGAGCAGCTCGCGTCCGGCGGGGACGAGCGGAGCCGCCGCGCTGCGGCGGCGGCGATCGAGCGGGCGATCCTGCACGCCCGGGTGCTGCTCGACGAGCTCGCCATGCCGCGCCCGCCCGAGGCGCAGGCGCTGGACATCGGCGCCACGGTACGCCGGCTCGAACCGTTGCTGCGGGACTTCGCCGGGGACCGCTGCACGGTGCTGCTCGATCTCGCCGACGAGCTACCCACCGTTTGCATCGACCCGTTGCAGTTCACCCAGGCGCTCGCCAACCTGGTGGGCAACGCGCGCCAGGCGATGATCGGCGGCGGCGCGCTGCGCATCTCCGCCCGCGCCCTACCCGACGGGACCGCGGCGTCGGCCGGCGAGCAGCGGATCGTGCCCGGCCCGCGAACCGGGCCCGTCGTCCAAGTGGCCGTGGCCGATCAAGGCAGCGGCGTCGACCCCGCGGTGCTGCCGCGCATCTTCGAACGGTCCTTCAGCACCCGCCGGGTCGGGGCCGGGCTCGGCCTCGCCGTCGTGGCTGAGATCATGAGCGCGGCCGGCGGTTCGGTGTCGGTGCGCAGCCGGCCCGGCCGGGGCAGCACCTTCACCCTGTGGTTCCCCGCCACCGGCGGCTGATGGGCTCAGCCGGCCAGGGCGGCATCGAGCGCAGCGCCGGCCGCCAGCACCCGAGCGTCGGCCCAGCGGGCACCGACGAGCTGTACGCCGACCGGCAGGCCACCGCGGCCCGGACCGCTCGGTACGGTGAGGGCCGGTCCGCCGAGCATGGTCCACACCCGGCAGAACACCGGATCCCCGGTCGTGGCGATGGGCGGCGCCTCCCCCACCACGGCGGGTGTGAGCCAGGCATCGAACCCGGTCATCGCCGCATCGAACCCGTTGCGGGCGAGGACCGCGCCGCGCTGGGCGTCGGCATACGCCTCGGCGCCGACCAGGTCACCCTGCGCCAGGAGCGACCGCAGCCCACGGCTCAGCTGCTCCTCGTGCGCGGCGCGCTCCCAGGCGAAGGATCGGGCGGCCTCGCTCAACATGATGGCGGTCGCGTCGCGGGACGCATCGGCCAGCGCGTCGACGAGCGGCACGTCGAGCACGGTCGCTCCCGCTCGGCGCAGCGCGGCGGCGGCGCGCTCGATGCCGGCCACCGTGTCCTCGTCGGCGGCCGCCCACTCGTGGGAGCGGTACACGCCGATGCGCAGCGCCACCGCGGCCACGGCGGCCGGCGCGGCCACGCCGGTCAGGGCCTGGTGCACGGCGGCGAGATCCGCCACCGTCGTGGCGAAGTACCCGACGGTATCGAGCGAGGCGGCCACCGGGTTGACGTTGGTGACCGGTACTGCGTGGTACGTCGGCTTGAAGCCGGCCACACCGCAGAACGCCGCCGGCCGGATCACCGAACCGGCGGTCTGGGTGCCGAAGGCGATGCGCACCATGCCGGCCGCCACCGCGGCGGCCGAGCCGCTGGATGAGCCGCCAGGCGTGCGGGTCTCGTCGTGGGGGTTGGTGGTGTGGGTCGGGGTTAGCACCGCGAACTCGGTGGTGGCCGTCTTCCCGCTCACCACCGCGCCGGCCCGGCGGGCAAGGGCCACGCAGGCGGCGTCGACGCCGGCCCGCCGGCCACGGTAGATGGGTGAGCCCCGCTCGGTCGGCAGCTCGGCGGTGTCGATCACGTCCTTCACGCCGAGGGTGAAGCCCTGCAGCGGACCAGCCGGAGCGGCGTGCACCGCGTCGCGCAGCGACGCCGGTTCGGCCCGGGCGACCCAGGCCCGCACCCGGGCCTCGAGCTGGTCGATGCGGGCCAACTCGTCCTCGAGCCGTTCGGTGGCGGTGGGTCCGGTGGCGTCGGGTCCGGTGGTGGGGTCCAAGGCGATCGCTCGATCGATCAGGGCTCAGGCGCTGAGCGAGGCGAGCAGCGCCCTGGTGCGGCGGCTGGCGGTGGGGTCGGTGTCGAACTCGACGGCGGCGAAGTCGGTGACGCCGGCGTCGCGGTAGCGGGCCAGTTCGGCGGTGACCGCCGCCTCGTCGCCGACCACTGCGGCATGGGCGGGCGTCGGCCACTGCTCCCGGTCGAGCATCGCCCGGTACGACGGCAGGGCGCCGTAGAGCTCGAACACCCGGGCGGCGAGCGCGCGGCCCGCATCGGCGTCGTCGGTCACCAGGCACGGCGCACCGGCGATGATGCGGGGCGAGGCGCGGCCGGCGGCAGCGGCCGCTGCGGCCAGGACCGGGGCGGTGTGGCCGGCCAACGTGACCGGCCCCGTCATCCAGGTGAAGGTCCCGTCGGCGAGGGTGCCGGCCACCTCCAGCATCCTGGGACCGAGGGCGGAGACGATCACCGGCACCTCGTGCTGGCCGCGGTCGGGGTGGCGGAGCGCGAACCGCGCCGTCAGCTCGTCGCCCACGAACACGCTCTTGCCCTGCCGGAGCAGACCGGTCAGCACGGTGAGATACTCGCGGGTATGGCGGACCGGCGTCCGGTAGTCGTAGCCGAAGGAGTCCACGATGACCCGCTTGTGGCTCGGCCCGATGCCCAGCGTGAAGCGGCCGCCCGTCGCCACCGCGGTGGTGATGGCGGCCGAGGCGAGATCGGCGGGGTGACGGGGGTAGGTCCGCAGCACCGCAGTGCCGAACTCGATGCGCGACGTGTCGCGACCGGCCATGGCGAACACCGCCATCGGGTCGTGCCCGGCGATCCACGGCAGCCAGTAGCTGGCGAAGCCGTCCGCCTCGGCGCGGACCGCGCCCTCGATCAGCTCGGCCAGCGGCCGAGGCCCCGTCACGTCTCCAGCGAAGATCCCGATGCGCACGGTCGTCGACCGTAGCCCAGGGGCACCGCTTAGAGTTGCCCGATGCGACGCCTGCTGCTGCTCGACCCGGCCGGACGGGCGGTGCTGTGCCCGCTGGAGGACGGTCGGCGGATCCGCGTCGGTGGGGAGCCGACGATGGCGGCCGTGCGGGTGCAGGCCCGCACCGCCGTGTGGTCCACCGCCGGTCAATGGGCGGCGGTGGCCTTCGATTCCGGCGATGTCGACTGGGTCCGCCAGATCCGGGTGGAGTCTCCCGACGGGGCGGGCTCGCACGAACTGGTTCCGGCGGTCACCGCGTTCTACCTCAACGCCAGCCCGTGCGGGCGCTTCCTCAGCCACCTGTCGCCCGGGCCGCTCGGTCTGGAACTGGGCGTGTCGACCGTCGAGGACGGCGCGCTGGCCGTCATCGAGCGCGGCCAGCCGCTGTTCTGGGCGTGGTCGCCGGATTCCACCCAGCTGGCGGTGCACGTCGAGGACCGCGTGCTGGTGGTCGCCGCGGACGGCTCGAACCCGCAGGTGATCACCGGACGGGCCGGCTCGTTCCTCGCTCCGTGGTGGACGGCGGACGGCTCGCTGCTCTACGTCGAGCAGGACCTGGTCATCCGCTCCTCCGACGGCACGACCCACCCGCTGGGCATCGGCGCGGGATCCGGTCGGTTCGCGCTCGATCCCGACGGTCGACGGGTGGCGCTGATCGACGTGGGCGAGGACGGGCCCGCCCTGACGGTGCTCGACCTGCTCACCGGGCAGCGGGTCCCGGTGACCGCCGAGCGCACCGCCGCCTTCTTCTGGTCCCCCGACGGCCGACGGCTGGCCGCCCTGGTGGTGGCGGGACCGGGCGAGCTGCAGTGGGTGGTCTTCGACGGGGACGAGCTGCTGCGCCTGGCGCCGTTCCGGCCGGCACCGGCCTGGCTGCGCGAGGTGCTGCCGTTCTTCGAGCAGTACGCCCACAGCCATGCCGTGTGGTCGGCCGACAGCACGGAGCTGGTCGCCCCCGGCATCGACGCCGACGGGTCCACCGTGGCGGTGGTGCAGTCCGCAGAGGCGCCGTACGGCACCGAACTGCTCCCCGGTGCCCGGCTGGCGTGGTGGGCCGACTGATCGAGCTCGACGTCACGCGGCGCGCTACGGTCGCCCGCCGTGAACGGCGCAGCCAGCTTCGATGACGCGATCGCGGTGCGCACCGCGGGTGAGGGACGCTTCGACGCCACCATCGTCGAGGGCTGGGACGTCCGGGGCAACCCGCACGGCGGCTACCTGCTCGCGCTGGTCACCCGGGCCATGCGCCACACGGTGCCCCAGCCCGACCCGCTGAGCGTGTCCGCCACCTACCTGGCCCCGCCCCGCTTCGGTGACGCCCAGGTGCTGGTCGAGGTGATCCGGGCCGGCCGGCGCCAGAGCACCGTCTCGGCGCGGCTGGTCCAGGATGGCATCGAGCGGGTGAACGCGGTGGCCACCTTCGGCACCCTGCGCGACGAGCCCCCGCACCTCTACGCCGACGACGTGGCGGTTCCCTCGATCCCGCCGCCGGAGGCGTGTCTGGCCCGGGAGCTGATCTCGACGGCGGAGGGCGAGCCGATCGCGCTGCACGAGCGGCTGGCGCTGCGCCTGCATCCCGACACCGGCTGGGTGTTCGGCCGGCCGGGCGGTCGGGCCGAGCTGGCGGGCTGGCTGCGCCATCCGGGGCGAGAGCCGGACGCCTACTCGGTGCTGATGTTCTCCGACGGGATGCCGCCGTCGCTGTTCGAGGCGGTCGGCCGCCAGGGTGTGCACACGCCGACGGTCCAGCTGACGACCCACGTGTTCGCCCACCCGGCGCCGGGCTGGGTGCAGGGAAGGTTCCGGACCAGGTTGTCCGCCGGCGGGTTCCTCGACGAGGACGGCGAGCTGTGGGACAGCACCGGCACCCTGGTGGCGACCACGCGCCAGCTCGCCCTGCTGCGCACCTGGGAGCACTGAGCGCAGGCGCATCGACCGCGGTGGCCGGCACCCCGGCACGGGAGCGAGGCCGGCTGCGGGACCCGAGCGGTGCTCGCAGGTCCCGCAGCCGGCGGGCAACCCCTCAGTTGACCCGTGGCCGGCGCGCGCCGATCAGTCGAAGATCCCGGACGCGGCCAGTGCGGCGGCTCGGTCCTCGTCATAGCCGAGGATCTCGGTCAGCACCGACCAGTTGTGCTCGCCCAGCGCAGGGGGCGATCCCACCACCGGTGGGGTGCGCGACAGCCGGTAGCGGCTGCCCTCGACCCAGGTCTCGCCCATCATGCTGTGCGGGACCTTGCGGAAGTGGTCGCGGTGGCGCAACTGCGCGTCGTGCCACGCCTCCACGGTGTTCTGCACGTGATGAGCGGCGATGCCCCGGGCCACCAGCCGTTCGGCCGTCTCCTCCGCCGGCCGGAGCGCCGTCCACGCCGAGAGCACCCCCTCGAGCTCGCGGCGCCGAGCGCGCCGCGCCGCGGCATCGAGCGACGAGAGGTCGGGGCGCTCGAGGAGCGCGCACAGCGCCTGCCACGGTTCGTCACCGGTCACCGCGATGCTCACCCAACGGTCCTGGCCGGCCGCCGGGTAGGTGCCGTGGGGAGCGAACACGGCGTCGTCGTTGCCCTGGCGCTCGGCGATCCGGCCGTTCACCGTGAAGTCGAGCACCGCCTGGCCCATCAGCTGCAGCGAGGCCTCGGCCTGGGCCAGGTCGATGTACTGGCCCTCGCCGGTGTGTCGGCGGTGCTCGAGGGCGGCGAACACGGCGGGCAACAGCAACCGGGGCGACACGTAGTCGGTGTAGGCGCTGAAACGGGCCGCAGGGCAGGCGGTCGGGCCAGCCGGTGATGTGGAACCATCCGGACACCGCGGCGGCCATCGTGCCGAAGCCGGCCAGGCTGCTCTCCGGCCCGTCGTGGCCCATCAGACAGCTCGAGGTCATGATCAGATCGGGCTTGTGGCGGCGCAGGGACTCGTAGTCGAGCCCGAAGGCGGTCATCGCCTTGGGGGTGAAGGACTCCATGGTGACGTCGGCCCAGCGCACCAGGTCGATGGCGACCTCGCGGCCAGCGGCGCTGCCCAGGTCCAGCGCGATGGACCGCTTGCCGGCGTTGACGTTGGTGAACTGCATCGCCCAATCGGGATCGATCTTGTCGTCCTGGAAGTTCCCGGCGGTGCGGAGCGTGTCGAGACGACGGCTCGACTCGATGCGGACCACCGTGGCACCGAGATCGGCGAGCACCCTGCTGGCGTAGGGGCCGGCGAACACCCACATGAAATCAGCCACCTTGAGGCCCTCGAGCGGTCGGCCCGTGCGGGGCACCGCGCTGGGTCGCGCCGGCGGCGCGGCGGGCCGTTCGGGTCGCCTCGGCGAGGCCCACTGCGGCACCTCCCTGCCGGGCAGCCCGGTGGCCAGCGCGGTGTTGGGCAGGGGCGTGGCCGAGAACTTGGCGAACGCGCCCGCCGCCCGTACCGTACGGTGCGGCATGTCCGGCCCGGCTTCGGCGTCGGCGTCGTGCCAGAACTGGCGGGCGCGGACGTGCGCACTGGCCAGCAGCTCCTCCATCGTGGTGACGGGAGCGATGAGCAGCCGCCGGCGGAAGGTGGCCTCGTAGAGCTCCGCCTTGGTCTTGGTGGCGAGGAAGTCGTGCAGGATCTGCTTGACCCGCTCGTACTCCGAGATCGGCTCGCGGCCGTCGTAGAGCATGGTCCCGTAGTCGATCCAGTCCTTGTCCCGGGTCGCCTCGTCGCAAAAGCCCTCCTCGCACACCCACTCCATGAGGTTTCGGGTGAAGGGGCCCATCGAGACGCCGAAGAGGAAGGTGACGGAGACCTGACCGTCCCGGCACGGCCACAGCAGCTGCACCTTCGTGTCCAGCCCGGCCAGCCGGATCCCGCCCGCCTCCCGGCTCGCCGCTCCCGCGTTGCCCGGGTGGCACAGCAGGAACGACTGGCTGCACACGCTGTAGGACTGTTGGGCGGAGATGTCGACGAACTGGCCGAGGCCCGAATGGTGATCGCGTTCGTACAACGCTGCGAGCGCGGCGCCGGCGGCATCGGCCGCAGCGTGGTGGTACGCCTGCGGGATCGAGATGCGCAGCGGCGCCCGGTCGACATCGCCGGTGAGCGAGCTGTAGCCCGACGCCGCGGCGACGGTCAGGTCCGTCGCCGGCCAGTGCGCCTTCGGGCCATCGCTTCCGAACGCAGTGATGGCGACGTGCACGAGGGCCGGGTTGAGCCGGGCCAGCACGTCGCGACCGAGCCCGACCTCGTCGAGCACACCGGGATCGAACGACTCGACCAGGAGATCCGCCTCGGCTGCGAGCGCCAGCAGCTGCCGCCGGCCGCCCGCGTGGCGCAGGTCGAGCTCGACGCTGCGCTTGCCGCGGTTGAACGCCCAGTGGAACAGGCTCCGATCGGGGCCCGGCCGATCGCCGACGAACGGTCCGATCGAGCGCGACGAGCTTCCGCCGGCGGGCTCGACCAGCAGGACCTCGGCGCCGAGGTCGGCCAGCAGCTTGCCGCACAGCTGGCCTCGTTCGTCGGTCAGGTCCAGCACCCGGTACGACAGCACGATGCACCTCCGGTCTCTCGACCGTCACGGCGGCAGCACACCGACTGCGCCGCCCGACGGGATGGCCGCGCACACCATGGCACAGATCCCCCGCTCCATGTGTCCAGTGTCACATCGCACCGCATACCGAGCGGTCCGGATCCGGCGCGCCGAACATCGATCCATCCTGACGCCCCGCTGGGCATGTGACTAAGGTCACCAATGCATCATCCGGGTTCAAGGAGGACACCCCCATGCGCTTCGAGCATCTCCACCACCACCTGTCACGCCGCAACCTGTTGAAGGCCGGCGCCGCCACCACCGCGCTCGCCGTCGCCGGCAACGGTGGTCTGGCCGGCCTGGCCGGCGCGTCGGAAGGTCGCTCCCACCGCCACGGATCGGCGGGCTCGCCCGGCGGGCCCGGGGACTACGACGACGCCTTCTCGACCGCCGGTGCGCTCGACGGCACGTGGGCCAAGGAGAGCAGCGCCCGGTACGGAGCGGATGACCAGCGCGGCACGCTCAACGAGATCACGCCGGAGAAGACCGCCTGCGCGCTGGGCCTGGCCCAGGGCAAGGAGGTCAAGACGGTCGTCATGGGCCATGTGCTGCGCAACGGCATCGCCGCCTACCGGGCGTTCCCGCAGCGCCGGTACGAGCAGCGCATCATCCAACTGGGCTACGAACCGGGCGACCCGTCCAAGTGGTTCAGCACCACCACGCCCGGCCTCGAAGGCGAGGACGAGTGGCGGCAGGCCGACCGTGCCGGTGGCCCGCTCGGCTACAGCCAGGGCCTCACACCGTTCGGCACCAACGAGCTGTCGGGCCACGAGGAGCGCTTCCCCGAGGGCGGCACCTACCAGATCGCCACCCAGCTCGACGGGCTCGCCCACATCGGCGTGCGCGACGTGTTCTACAACGGCTTCAAGGCCAGCGAGTTCGCCACCCCGGAGGCGGTGACCAAGCTCGGCATCGAGCACGTGGGTCCGATCGTGACCCGCGGCGTGCTGCTCGACGTGCTGTCGTTGAAGCTGGCCAAGTCCCCCGGCGACACCCAACAGGTCGAGGGGCGCCCGATGCTCTCGGACACGTACCGGATCACCATCGAGGACATGCAGGCCGCGATGAAGATGGGCGGGATCAAGAAGATCGAGCCGGGCGACGTGGTGGTCATCCGCACCGGTTGGAACCAGCTGGCCGAGCTCAGCCTCGACGCCCGCGGCACGGCCGACTTCCAGACCCTCTCCGACAAGTACCTCAACACCGAACCGGGCATCTACATCCGCGAGGCGAAGTGGCTGGGCGATCACCTGCCCGCCATCGTCGCGTCGGACGGCTGGGCGCTCGAGCTGCTCGGCGTCGACCATGGCGACGGGTTCGCCTTCCCCGTGCACAACGAGCTGATCACCCACCGCGGGATCCGCATCGGGGAGGCCGTCGTGTCCGACGGCATCGTCGAGGCCGGCGTGTCGGAGTTCTGCTACTGCTACATGCCCAACCACGCCTATGGCGCCACCGCGGGCTGCACCGCGCCGTACGCGTTGATCAAGGCCTGAGCGCCGGCCGGTCCGCGCCGCCCATCCCACCCGATGAGACGCGGACCGGCCGGCGTAGCACCGTGCCATGATCGCGGCCAACCAACGAGCCGCAGGAGCCCCCACCATGGCCCGCATCGCCCCCGTCGACGTCGACCACCTCCCCGAACCGCACGGCAGCGCGTACCGCGAGGTCATGGCCGGCCGTGACGGCCCGCGGATCAACCTCCACGGGACGGTCGGCCACTCGCCGTCGGTCCTCGTTCGGTTCGTCGCCTTCGCCAACGAACTGCGCAACGGCACCGAGCTCGACCCGAGGCTGCGGGAGCTCACCATCCTCACCGTGAGCCGGGCGAAAGGTGCCGACTACGAGTTCGGCAAGCACGCCAACCTGGCGCTGTCGGTCGGCGTGGGCCGCCCGCAGATCGAGGCGATCGAGGCCGGCGCCGCCGGACGTGGGCTCACCGAGGCCGATCCGTTCGACGACGTCGAGCGCGCCGTGGTGGCGCTGGCCCAGGAATCGGTGGACCACGTCCGCATCGCCGACGCCACCTGGTCCGCCGCCGCCGCGCACCTCAGCGAACGGTCCATGGTCGAGCTGTTGCTCCACATCGGGATGTACTCGCTCACCGCGCACCTCACCGAAGGGGCGCAGGTGGACATCGAGCCGTGGTTCCAGCGCCGCTGAGGCGTTCCCGCGTCGCTGAAGCGGTCCGGCCGACGGAGCACTGTCCGGTCGGCGGGGCGCGAGGGCACCGTTGGACCCTGTGCCGGAGCGGTCGGGACGCCGACACTCTCCCCATGACCGAGACGTTCAGCTCCAACCGCCTCGACTGCCCCGAGGCGCTCGGCCTGGTGGCTGCATGCGGCTACGGGCGGGTCGTCGGTACGTGGCATGCGCTGCCCCACGCATGGCCGGTCGCGTTCCGGGTCGTGGACGACGTCATCATGTTCCCCCGGCCCGAGGGCCTGGAGGTCTCCTCCCGGGTCGGGCCGGCAGTGGTCGGCCTCGAGGTCGACAACGGGAGCGCCGGGTGCCGGCCGGAGTGGTCGGTCATGGTCGTCGGCGAGCTCCGGCGCTGTGCCGCTCCGCTGCCCGTCGAGCTCGCCGGCTCCCCCGTCGATTTCGACGGCAGCCTCGACAACGTCGTGGCCCTGCACCCCGGCGTGGTCATCGGCCGGCGGTTGGGCGCCGCCGGACAGCCCGAGCAACCGCCGCGCCAGTGAGCCACCGGCCGCGACGGTGAGCGAACGGCGGGCGAGCCCACCGGCCGAGGGCGTCGAGTCGGCCGGTCTGCTCGCACACCGAAGCGGCCACCGCCGCCTGCTCACCCTCGCCGCCGCCAGCGCCGCGCTCACCGCACTGCTGCTGCGGGCCGACACCTCACGCTCCGCACTGCAGGTGGCGAGCGGGGCCTCGCCGCTGTGGCTGGCGCTGTGCGTCGCCGCCATCGCCGGGACCTACCTGTGCGCCGCGGTCGTCATGACCGCCGCGTCGATGGCCCCGCTGCGGACCCGGCCGACCTTGGTGGCCCAGCTCGCGGTGGCCTTCGCCAACCGGCTCGCCCCCGCCGGCCTGGGCGGCGCCGCCCTGTCGGTGCGCTACCTCGAACGAAGCGGCGCCCGGCGGGCCGACGCCCTCGCCGCCGTGGCGGCCAGCAACCTCAGCGTGCTCGCCGTGCACCTCGTCGCCTTCATCGCCCTCGCCCCGTTCGTGCCCGACGTACCGGTCGGTGTGCACCTGGGTCGCCCGCAGGCCGCGCTGCTGGCGGTGATCGGTGCCGCGGTGCTCACCGGGGTGGTGACAACCCTGTGGCGGCTGCCGGGCGTGCGGCCCGCACGACCCGACGGCGGGGCCGGACCACCCGGCCGGCTCGAGGGCGTGGGGACGACCCTGGCCGCCGTGGTCAGCCGCCGCGGCCGCTGCGGCGCGCTCCTGGGTGGCTCGGCGGCGATCATGGTGCTGCACGGGCTCGCGGTGTGGACCGTGCTGCGCTCGGTCGGGGCGGCGTCATCGCTCGTCGGCTGTCTGGTGATCTACCTGGTGGCGGCGGCGGTCGGCGCCCTGAGCCCCACCCCCGGCGGGCTGGGCGGGATCGAGGCCACCCTCGTCGCCGGGCTGGTGGCCACCGCCACCCCACCGCCGCAGGCCAGCGCCGCCGTCATGCTGTACCACCTGCTGGCGTTCTGGCTGCCGGTGCTGCCGGGGGCGTTCGCCTTTTCGACGCTGCGCCGCGCTGAGCTGCTCTGAACCCGGTTCCCGTTCCACCCTTGGGGTGGAACCGCGGTTCGGTCGCAGGCCGGGGCCCTCGCCGAGCACGTTCGACGGTGCGGCGGTGCCGTCGGTGCGGTGGCGGCCGGCGAGGTGGTCGGGCAGGCCGGACGGCTCCGGATCGGGGACCTTCGGCCCTACTGCGATCCGTCCACGTCGACGATGGTTCTCGTCGTACAAGCGCTCCGCCCCACCTCATAGCCTGCTCGGCCCGGCTGCCCGGTGGGTCCTCGGCGGAGCGACAACAGGTCCCCGAGAGACGGTGTGGCCGGTCCCCTGAGGGGGACCGGCCCCATCGGGTCACATCGCCGAGCGGCAGGGTTCGCCAGCAGGGTTCTCGCACGACCTAAAGTCAACGCCCCTATGGCGACCGTTCCCACCGCTGCGTTCTCGATCACCCTCGACTGCCGCCTCGACAACGTACCGGGCACCCTCGGCCGCCTCTGCTCGGCGATCGGAGATGCCGGTGGCAACATCGGCGCCCTCGACGGGTTCGACGTGCGGGGGCCGGAGCTGCGCCGCTGCCTCGTCGTGCACTGCCGGGACGAGGCCCACCAGCAGCGGGTGGTGGACGCCGTCCACGCACTCGACGGGGTGACGCTGGTGGACTGGTGGGACCGCACGTTCCGCATGCACGAGGGCGGCAAGATCGAGAGCCGGGCGCTCATGCCGGTGAACGATCGAGACGATCTCTCCATGGCGTACACCCCCGGCGTCGCCCGGGTCTGCATGGCCATCCACGAGGACCCGGAGCTCTCGCACCGCTACACGATCCGCAAGAACACCGTGGCCATCGTGTCCAACGGCACCGCCGTGCTGGGCCTCGGTGACATCGGCCCTGAGGCGGCGATGCCGGTCATGGAGGGCAAGGCGCTGCTGTTCAAGGAGTTCGGTGGCGTCGACGGGTTCCCCATCTGCATCCGGGGCCGTACGCCCGACGAGGTGGTGGACGTGGTGGAGCGGCTGGCGCCGACCTTCGGCGGCATCAACCTGGAGGACATCAAGGCGCCGGAGTGCTT
>JADLEF010000087.1 GCA_020846295.1 Acidimicrobiales bacterium | reverse complement strand
TACTGCTACTCGCTGTGGGACCACGGGATCCGACCCGGCGACTCCATGTACCTGTGCTTCAACTTCGGCATGTGGATCGGGCTGTGGAGCATCTACTGGGGCGCCCGCAACCTCAACCTACGCATCCTCGCCGGCGGCGGCACCAACAGCAGCGAACGGGTCCGCCAGATCCTGCAGCACCGCCCCACCATCGTGGTCGGCACCCCGACCTACCTGCTGCACCTCGTCGACGTCGCCCGATCCGAAGGGCTCGACCTGCGCGACGCCGGCGTACAGATGCTCATGGGCGGCGGCGAACCCGGGTTCTCCGTGCCCGTCACCCGCGACAAACTCATGGAGGGCTGGGCCGCCACCCAGGTACTCGACGGGTACGGCATCGGCGAAGCCATGCACGTGGCGCAGAGCTGCGCCGACTGGGGCGGCGGCGTCCATACCATCGAGGATGTCGCCCACACCTACACCGCAGACCCCGAATCGGGCGAGCCGCTCCTCGAGGACGGCCAAATCGGCGAGAACATCATCACCAGCTACACCCACTTCTCCCAGCCGTTCATCAAATACCGCAGCCACGACCTCGTGCAACGCAACAACCACCCCGACCACGGCTGCGGCTGGACCTGGTCGCACCTTCCCGGCGTGGTGCTCGGCCGCAGCGACTTCATGGTCACCATCCGCGGCACCAACGTGTACCCCACCGCGGTCGAGAACCTCATCGGCGGTGTCGACGGGCTGAGCAACCACTACGAACTGCACATCGCCCGGCCCGCCGCCTTCGACGAGATGACGGTCAAGGTCGAAGCGACCACGGCAGGCGGGGATCGGACTGCCCTGGCCGGCGCCCTCGACGAGCACTTCCGCCGCAACCTCGGCGTCCGGCTGCACGTGGAGGTGCTCGCACCCGACACGCTGCCCCGCTACGAGCTGAAGACCAAACGCATCTTCGACACCCGCGGAGCATCAGCATGACCGCCTTCCCCGCCGAGCTCGACCCAACCCGCTCCGACCTGCTCGCCCTGCGCGCCGAACTGCACCGCCAACGCGACGCCGCACCAACCCCCGGCATCGCCCACGCCCTGCGCCTGGCCGACGCCTACCTCTTCCTCGCCCTCGGCTACTGCGGACACAACGAACAACTGTTTCCGGAACAAGGACACATCGAAACGGGCGCGCCTGCCTTCCCGAACCTGCGCTGAAAGCCGGTAGCGTCCCGTGACGATGGCAGACCCCGCGGCCACGACGGACGCCGCCCCGACACCACGCAAACGCGGACGACCCCGCCAAGAGCAACCCTCGCCCGCCTATCGGGCCCGCCAGGCCGAGATCATCGACATCGCCATCGCCCTGTTCCGCGAACGCGGCTTCGACCAGGGCAACCTCGACGACGTCGCCGCCTCACTCGGCACCGGACGGGCCAGCCTCTACCACTACGTCCCATCCAAAGCGCACCTGCTCTACCTGATCTTCGACCGGGCCATCTCCACCACCCTCGAGACCATGGAACAGATCGCCGCCACCGAAGACCCCGCGGACCGATTGCGCGCCCTGATCCGCCAGCAGGTCCACACCATCGCCGCGGACCCCGGCCTGTTCATCGTGTTCTTCGGCAACCGACCCGCCCTCGAACAACGCTACGAAGCCGAGATCCGCCCCAAGGAACGACGCCTGCTGCGCTACCTCATCGAAGCGGTCAACGCCGCCATCGACGCAGGAGCGCTCGTCGACGTGGAGCCCCGCATGGCGGCCCAAGCCCTGCTCGGCATGCCCAGCTGGTTCCACAAGTGGTACAACCCCCAGCGCGACGACCCCGACGCCTTCGCCGACGTGTGCGTCAACCTGATCTTCAAACCGGTCGCCACGCGGCGGTGAGCCCGGCTCGCTGCCGCGGGTGCGCGCCAGCCGGGCGTGACAGAGTGGGGGATGGCCGACTTCGCTGAGTACGCAACGCGGTACGAGTGCCTGGAGATGACCCGGGAGGACGGGATTCTCCTGGTCCGCTTCCACACCGACGGCGGGCCATTCCAGTGGGGCATGCGGCCCCACGAGCTGCTCGGACCGGCCTTCGCTGACATCGGCGCCGATCGCGACAACGAGGTCATCGTGTTCACCGGGTCAGGCGAGGTGTTCTCTGGTCCGGCCATCAACCCCGACAACGTCCATTTCGTTTCCGGCACCCGACCGGCGGCGTCGCAGTGGGACGTGTTCCTCTCCGATGCGAAGCGGATGGTGATGAGCCTGCTGGACATCGAGGTGCCCATCATCTCGGCCATCAACGGACCGGTTCACCGCCACTGCGAGCTCGTGCTCATGAACGACATCGTCATTTGCGCCGAAGACACCACCTTCGAAGACGCTGCCCACTTCTCCGGAGGAGGTCTCGTCCCCGGTGACGGCATGCACGTCCTGCTGCCGCTTCTGCTCGGCCTCAACCGGGCCCGCTACTTGATGTTGACCGGCAAGCGCCTGTCGGCCCAGGACGCCGAGCGCATCGGCATCGTGGCCGAGGTACTGCCCCGAGTGGACGTGCTGCCACGAGCGATGGAACTGGCCGCGGACATCCGTACCAAGCCGTTGCTGCTGCGCCGCTACACCCGGCTACTGCTGACCCAACAGCTCAAACGGCAGATGCTCGACCACCTCACCCTCGGCATGGCCTTGGAAGGCCTCGCCGCCACCGACGTGCAGGCGTAGCAGAACTCGCAGTGCGCCGTCAGAGGGTCTGAACATGGCAGTGAACCCAGCAGCGGTGTGGGCCGATTGGATCCGGGCGTTCAACGCCAGGGACTGGGCCGCGTGGGATCGTCTGATCGCAGTCGGTTCGCAACATCCGTTCGTCGCCCTCGACGGCACCGTGCCGGATCGGCTCCGCGATCGCGACGCGCTGCTCGCCCACCACATGACCCTGGCCCGCCACGGCAAGTACATCCGGTTGTACACCGTGGCGACGCTCGGGACCACCGCGGTCACCACCTTCCGCATAGGCGACGACGACGGCATGGACCTTTGCGCGGTCGTTTCCTGCACGCCAGACGGCCAGATTTACAGGATCTACACCGTCAAGGCATGATCGCAGAACGACGGCCACCGGGCGGCTCCGACCGCCGCGATCGCTGACCCCGTAGGCGCCGCCCTCAGCGGGTGAAGCGAGGGGCGCGCTTCTCTCGCATCGCGGTGACACCCTCGGTGTAGTCCGGCCGCTGCATCATCTCCCCGATGAGCAGCTTCGACTGCTCAACCGCAGCGCGCGGGTCCTGGTGCAGCAGATCGCCCCACAGCTGCCGCTTCGCCGTCGTCACCGAATCGGGCGACGCCGCCGCCAGCAGCCCGGCGAACCGGGCGACATGAGCGTCGAAGGCCGCCGGGGCCAACACCGCGTTGAAGAACCCCCACTCCCGCATCTCCTCGGCCAGGATCACCCGTCCGGTGAGCAGGATGTCGGCGCTGCGGGTCACCCCGACCAGCCGGGGCAGGATCCACGACAACCCGTACTCCGCCGGCAGGCCCAACTTCGGCGTGGCCGTGGTGATCTTGGCACCCTCGACCGCGAAGCGCAGATCACAGAACGCGGCCAACGCCACCGCGATACCCGCGCACGCACCGTTGACCGCGGCGATCATCGGCTTGAGCAGCCCGAGCTGCCACACCATGTCACCGTCGAACTCCGCCCGCACGCCGTAACCGGGATTGGCCGCCTCCTGCGACAACGCCGGATCGTAGTGATCGGCCTCGACGTAGTGGTCCAGCGCCTTGAAATCGGCGCCCGCGCAGAACACGTTGCCGGCGCCGCGCAGCACGATGACCCGCACCTGCTCGTCGGCATCGAGCTGGGCACAGATCCAACGGATCTCGTCATGCATCCGACCCGTCCACGAGTTGCCACGCCCCGGCCGGTCCAACCACAACGTGGCCACCCCCTCCCCATCAACCTCATACCGGGTGACCTTCAGCTCCATCCCCGCTCCTCCCAACCCCGTCCGCACTCCGACGGCACGCAACAACTGTCGACGTCGCCCAACGTAGGCGCCATCGGCCGTTCGTGCCGAACAACGCGGGCGCCGATCTCGCCCGATGCATCGACGCGGCAAGACCAGCCACCGTCAATGCCGGCCGGGAGGCCGGACAGCGCTTGACGAACTAGGCCGGTCGGTCTAGAACGGGAGGTCAACAGCCCCGGGGTTCTCTCGGCACGTTCGGTTCGGGTGGTGCCGCCCTCATCGCCTGTCCCACCGGGCCGGTTCCTGCCCGAGAGAGACCGGCCGCTACCACCGAGGAGCACACCGTGACGACGCTCATTCCCGAACCGGACGTGAACAACGTGTGGCGGTTGGAGACGCCAGGCAATGCGGGATGGCAGCGTTCGGCTCGGCCTGATGCACCCGACCAGTTCGTCATGGTGTCCGCTGATGGCCACGTACAAGAGCCGCGTGACTTCTTCCGGCCGCGGGTGCCCGAGGAGTACCACGACCGGCTGCCGGGCATCGTGATGAACCCGAAGGGCGAACAGTTCCAGACCACCGACGGGTTTCGTCAGGCGAAGCTGAACTGGGTCGAGCCCTTCGAAGGTCACGAAAAGCTGCGCAACGAGTCGGGCCGCACGCCCGAGGACCGGATCGCGGATCTTGCGCTCGACGGCTGCGACGCCGAGATCCTCTTCCCGAACAAGGGCCTCGTCGTGTGGGCCACCAAGGACGCGCAGTTTTCCCATCTGATGTGCAAGGGCTGGAACGACTGGGCGTGGGAGACCTTCGGTGCCTTCAACGACCGGTTGGCTCCCATGGCGTGCGTTGCGCCCGCTGCGCTCGAGGAGACGATCGCCGAGATCCAACGCTGCGCGGCGTTGGGGTTCAAGGGTCTGTGCCTGCCGTGCAAGCCGGTGTTCGGCGCGCCGAACGTCGATGACCTGAACTACAACCTGGCCGAGTTCGAGCCCTTGTGGGACTGCATCGAGGACGTCGAGCTCCCGGTCACGTTCCACGTGTCCACCGGGCGGGACCCGCGCACAGCCCGCAGCAGCGGAGGCGCCGTGATCAACTACACGGTTCACTCGCTCTCCCCGACCATGGAGCCGCTCATCAACATCTGCGCGTCAGGCGTGGCCGAGCGGCATCCCCGCCTCTCGTTCGGAGCGATCGAGGCGGGCATCGGCTGGGTGCCATGGATGCTGGAGGCGATGGACGAGGCGTACCGCAAGCACCACATGTGGGTGCGACCCAAGCTCGACGGGCTGCCCAGCGACTACTTCCGGAGGCAGGGCTTCTCCAGCTTTCAGGAAGACCGGGCGGGCTTGGCCTTGGTCCGCGAGTTCGATCTGGTCGGCAACGTCCTGTGGGCCAACGACTTCCCCCACCACGAGGGCTCCTGGCCGTACTCGGCCCAGGCGATCGAACGGACCATGGGCCACCTCACCGACGACGAACGAGCGAAGATCCTCGGGCTCAACTCAGCGCGCATTTTCAAGTTCCCGATCCCCGAACGCTTTCTGCACCACGCCGACGCCGCCGCAACCGCCCGCGCCATCGGCCACTGAGCTCCAGACATGATCGATTCCGACCGGCAGAACGTGGTCATACTGGGCGGTACGTCCGGGGTTGGGTTCGAGACCGCGGCCCGATTCGCAGCCCAAGGCGACCGCGTGGTGATCATGGGCCGAGACGCCGCCCGCGGTGACGCAGCGCTGAGCGCGTTGCGTGCACGGGTTGCCGGCGCGGACGTGCAGTTCGTGGCGGTCGACGCCGCCGACGCGCTCGACGCGGTGCGCGCCGCGAACGAAGCGCACAGCCTGCTCGGCTCCATCGAGGTGCTCATGTGCAGCACGTCGACCAGCCAGCTCCCGGTGTTGCTGCACCGGATGGCCCCCACCATGATCGGCGGCTGGATGGCCGAGATCACCCTGCCGCCGCTGCACATGACCCAGGCCGTGCTCAACCACATGCGAGCCGCCCGACGCGGGTCCGTCATCCTCGTCGCATCGGACGCAGCGAAAGTGCCGACGCCGGGCGAGGCGGTGATCGGCGCAGCGATGGCCGCCATCTGCATGTTCGCCCGCACCGCCGCCGTCGAGGCGAAACGCGAGGGAGTGCGGATCAACGTGCTCACCCCGTCGCTCATCGCCGACACGCCGGGCGCAGCGATGATCGCCACCGATCCCTTCGCCGCCAAGCTGTTCGCCAAGGCCGCCGAGAACGCCCATCTCGGCGTCGCCGTGCCCGCCGATCTCGCCGAACTGGCGTTGTTCCTCGCCGGCCCTGGCTCCGCCCGCATGACCGGACAAGTGCTGAGCGTCAACGGCGGGATCTCCGTAGCGTGACCGCGAAGACGGGCTGAACAGCCATGCCGAAACACGTCGACCACACCGAACGGCGCCAACAGGTCGCCGGCGCTGTGCTGCGGCTGGTGGCCCGCCACGGCGTCTCCTCCGTCACGCTCAACGACGTGGCCGCCGAATCGTCGTGGTCGCGTGGTGTCCTCACCCACTTCTTCGGCACCAAGGACCAGCTGCTCGAAGCGGCCCTACGCCATGGCATGTGGGAGGCATCGGAGGGCCTTCGCCGTGCCGCCGAGGCCCCCGACAGCCGGGAGGCCTTGCGCCTGGTGCTCCAGGAGGCCCTGCCGGTCGACGATCGACGGGTCGCCTTTCTCCGGGTCTACGTCGCCTACCTGGCACAGGCCATGCACACCGAGCACCTCCGCGAGTACTTCGCGTTCAACCACCGGGTCTGGCGCCAGCAACTGCGCACCACCATCGAACGCGGCCAACGCGCCGGTGAGATCGCCGCCCACCTCGACCCGGAGGCCGCAGCCGAGGCGCTGGCGGCGATGACCGAAGGGCTCCGCATGCGAGCCCTCGTCGACGGCGAGCTCACCCCTGCAGACCAGCTCGCCGTACTCGACGACTGGATCGCGGCGGTCACCACCCCCCGCTACCCCCGCTCGCTCGAACAGATCAGAACGTCGCCACCGTCCGCCACGCGGCGGCGTTCGACCCGCGTTGAAAGAGGTTCGCGATGACCGAGCTCGGCTATCTCATGGTCGACGCCGACCAGCACTACTACGAGACCGACGACTGCTTCACCCGCCACATCGACCCTGCGTTCCGGCAGCGCACGATCGAGTTGGTGTCCGTCGACGGCCGGCCCGCCCAGCCCTACGTGGCCGGCGTACCGTGCGGGTTCTACAAGGCCAGCCCGTGCGCCGCCATCGCCCGACCCGGTGCCATGCTCGAGTACTTCAAGAGCGGCGGCGGGACCGGCGAGGTGCTCGGCTTCGGCGGGATCATCAGCGCCGAGGACCTGCCCGAGTCACGCCACCGCGACGTGCGGGTACGCCACCTCGACGAGCACGGCGTCGAAGCCACCGTGATGCTGCCCTCTCTGGCCGTCGGCGTCGAGTACGAGCTCAGCGTCAACGACCCCGAAGCGCTCGGGCCCAACCTCACCTCGTTCAACCGCTGGCTGCACGACGACTGGGGCTACGGCGCCGGCGGCCGCATCTACGGGGTGCCGCTGCTGTCCCTGCACGACCTCGACTGGGCGCTCGCCGAGCTCGACCGGGTCATCGCCCTCGGCGCCCGCATCGTGCACCTGCGGCCCGGCCCCGTCGCCAACCGCTACTCCCCCGCCGATCCCCGCTTCGACCCGTTCTGGGCCCGCTGCGCCGAAGCCGCGGTGGCGGTGGCGTTCCACATCGGTGACTCGGGGCTGTGCGAGACCTACACCGCCATGTGGAGCGAACGGCCGCGGCCGCCGCTGCACCGCTACTCACCGTTCCAACGCGTCACCGCCTTCGGCGAACGCGCCATCCACGACACGCTCGCCGCGTTGATCACCCACAACCTCTTCGGCCGCTTCCCGACCCTCACCGTGCTCTCCATCGAGAACGGCTCGGAATGGGTGCGCCCGCTGCTCAAGAAGCTCGACCGCGCCGCCAAGACCTGCGGACCACGCGACTGGCCCTTCGGGGATCCCGGTGAACGCCCCCGGGAGATCTTCAAACGCCACATCAAGGTCGCCCCCTACCCCGAGGACGACAGCATCGACCTGGTCCGCCTCATCGGCGCCGGCGCGGTCATCGCCGGCTCGGACTACCCCCACCCCGAAGGACTGCCGGAACCGACCGAGTTCGCCGACCGCCTCCTCCAACTCGACGCGGCCGAATCCCGGCTCATCATGCGAGACACCACCGCCGCCCTTCTCGGCCTGCGCTGACCCGAACACCAAGGAAGATCGATGCGCCAACACGAACGCGAACGGCTCATGGCCGACGTCGCCGAGTTCCTCACCACCGCCACCGTGCCGATGACCGACGCCACGATGACCAACGATGTGTTCCGCTACACCGACCCCGCGTACACCCGACGCGAGCTGAACGAGGTGTTCGCCGCCCAGCCGAGCGTGGTCGCGCTGTCCGCCCAACTCCCGCAACCCGGTGATTTCGTCGCCGATGATCTCTCCGGCGATCCCCTCGTCGTGACGCGTGGCGACGACGGCGTGGTGCGGGCGTTCTACAACGTGTGCGTGCACCGCGGCACCAAGGTGGTCTGCGCCGAGCACGGCAACGCACGCCGCCACGCCTGTCCCTTCCACGGCTGGGTCTACGACAGCAGCGGCAAACTGGTCGCCATTCCCAACCCCGAAGCCTTCCCCGGCATCGCCGAACGCCGCCCCGGCCTCACCGAGGTGACCGTCGTCGAACGCCACGGCCTCATCTGGCGCCTACCGGCAGGGTGGGGAGAGGCCGAACTCATCGAGTCCCTCGGCCCCCTCGACGACGAGCTCGATGCCTACCAGGTGAACCGTTACGTCCTCGACCGCAGCGAAGTCCTCCACCAACCGATCAACTGGAAGTTCGTCATCGACGGCTTCCTCGAGACCTACCACTTCCGCTTCCTGCACCAGAGCACCATCGGGCCGTTCGTCCGATCGAACTTCGGACCGACCGAACAGCACGGCCGCAACATCCGCATGGTGGCGCTGCGGGCCAGCTACGACGAGCACGTGCTCAACGCAGAGGGGCCGGTCGACCCCATGCCGCACATCGCCGTGGTCTACGTGCTGTTCCCCAACACCGTCCTCGTCTGGCAAGGCACCCACCACGAGGTGTGGACCGTGCACCCCACCGCCGCCGCGCCGGACCGCTGCACCATCCGCGTCTCCGTGCTCATCCCCAACCCCGCGGCCACCGAGCAGCAACAACGCAACTGGGACCGCAACTGGGCCATCCTCATGGGCACCGTTCTCGAAGAGGACTTCGCCGTATCACGGCGAGCACAGGCCGGCTTCGCCACCCCAGCCCAAACCCAGATCGTGTACGGACGCAACGAACCCGCACTCCAAGCATTCCACCGCAGCTTCGCCACCCTCATCGACTGACCTCGCCGGCCACCCGAAACGAGGCACGAACAGCGATCCGGACCGTGACCCGCCAATCCGATCATTTGCCAGGCACATCCAACCAAAGCTCACATGATTCTATTCGCAAGGTCAGCGTCATTTGCCTACCCGGCAGCGGTGGACAACGACTCGTTGCGACCGTCCGACGGACCCGTCGATCTGGCCCGATTTCTGTGCGCCTTGTTGTCGCCGCGGATCCGCCAGGCTCCGTGCTGCTCGTGGTCGACCCTCTAGGTGGAGCGCTCTCCGTTCTCCCACACTCCACGCGAGATCAGCAAGCCCTTCTCAATCAAGCGGCGAGGCACGCCAACGAACTGTGGTGGCTGCTATGGGAAATGAACATCGACGCCGCAATCCTGATCCAGCAAGCCAGTCCGATTGAGATCCTGAATAATGAACTTCAACAGCCCCGCCTCGACACGCTCGTACTAGCGGCGAGAAATACCGGACGTTGGAAGCCGATCGTGGCTGCGCTCACCGCACACTCCGGGCGCGCTGGAATACCCGTTCACGTGGCGCTCGACAACCGCCCCTCACGTCTCACGCGATGGTGGCAGAACACAAGGCCGTAGCGATCGCTCCCGTCGCCTGGGGTTTGTTGAGGTGTCGATCAGGGACTGTCTCGTTTTCGGTGTAACTGGTTCTTCTCTTGTTGAGTGAATCTCGGTTACTTGCTGGTGGGGACGATACGTCCCGGG
>JADLEF010000086.1 GCA_020846295.1 Acidimicrobiales bacterium | reverse complement strand
GTGCACGATGTCGGCGGCTGCCGCGTCCGCAGCCGCCGACACCGGGTAGAGCGCACCGTCGTAACAGCGCTCGAACCAGCGCATGGACCGGGTGAGGTGATAGCTGGACGTGACCAGCGCGATGCTGTCCCAGCCCTGCTCCTCGGCGAGCAGGGCGATGTCCTCCGCCTCGCCGGCGGTGGAATCGGGCAGCGCAGCAACGCAGTGCACCTCGAGCCCGGGCGGCGGCTGCGCACAGAGCGCGTGCACCGGGCGGCTCTCGGGCAGGAACCAGGAGATGCCGGTGCTGAGCACCAGCGTGTCCGAGACGCCCGCGTCGATCAAGGCCATGCCGGCGTCCAGCCGCTCACCGACCCCGCCGGCCAGCACCACCACCGCGTCGACCCGGTCCGGCACCACTGAGCGCGGGTGCACAAACCACCGGACCGTCAGGTATGGGACCAGCACCGCGACCGTCAGCGAGAGCACCCCGCCGGCGATCGCCGCACGTTTCCACCACCTACGCGTGCGCTCGCTCATGCCCCGAGGCCTCCGTGCCCCGTTCGAGTTCCGTGCACGGGTCGAGGGTCGTGCACGGGTCGAGTCTCGTGCACTGGTCGAGTTTTGTGCACGGTCGAGTATGGCAGCTCCCCTGTCGGAGCCCGGCGCTTCAGGGCGCCGCCACTGCGAACCCGCGGTCGGTCAGCGCACCACCCGCCGCACGACGTCGATGACCCGTTGCTGGGTGTCCGCCGACATGGCGCTCCCACTGGGCAGGCACAGGCCGCGGGCGAAGAGCGCATCGGACACGCCGTTGAGGACGGCGTCGAACTCCTTGTACACCGGCTGCTGGTGCATCGGCTTCCACAACGGTCGCGACTCGATGTCCACCTCCTCGAGCGCCAGGCGCACCAACTCGGGCGTCGCCGCACAGTCGTCGTCGATGGTGAGACAGGTCAGCCAGCAGTTCGGTGTGCTCCAGGACGGCACCGGGGCGAAGCGGACGGGCAGATCGGCCAGCTGTTCCCGGTAGCGCACGTTGACGCGGCGCCGCGCCTGCACCTTCTTGGTCAGGTCGGCGATCTGGCCCCGCCCGAACGCGGCGAGCAGGTTGCTCAGCCGGTAGTTGAACCCCACCTCCACGTGCTCGTAGTGCGGTGTGGCCTCGCGGGCTTGCGTGGCGAGGTAGGTGACCCGCCGTGCGATGGCCTCGTCATCGGTGACGATCACCCCACCGCCGCTGGTGGTGATGATCTTGTTCCCGTTGAAGGAGAACACCGCGGCCCGCCCGGCGCTGCCCGCCGGTCGATCGCGATAGTGGGCGCCGAGCGCCTCCGCCGCGTCGCTGATGAACGCGGTGTCGAACTCCTCGCACAGCGCGGCGATGGCGTCGTAGTCGCACGTCTGCCCGTACAGGTCGACCGCCACCACCGCCCGGATCGGCCGTCCGGTGCGGCGGCCGGCCTCCAGGGCATCGGCCAGGAGAGCGGGATCGAGGTTCCACGACGACGCCGAGGAATCCACGAACACCGGTTCCGCACCGGTGTAGACGATGGCGTTGGCGGTCGCTGCGAACGTGAAGGTGGACACCGCCACCCGGTCGCCGGGACCGACGCCCGACGCCAGCAGGCTGAGGTGCAGGCCGGCGGTACCGCTCGAGACCGCCACCGCACACCGGCGGCCGGCCACCGCGGCGAGCTCCGCTTCGAACGCCTCGACGTCGGGTCCCATCGGAGCCACCCAGTTCGAGTCGATGGCGGCCATGACGTAGGAACGCTCCAGCTCGCCGACGTCCGGCGGTGACAGGAACACCCGGCCACGATCCGGGGCGCTCACGACGCGCTCGATTCCGGCATCCGCACCGCAGGCCGGGCGGCAGGACCGAGGAACTCCGGTGCAGTCGCGTGATCCTGGGCTGAGATGCCGGTGCGTCGCAGCACCATGCCGACGGTGCGCCACACGATCTTCGCGTCGAGCAGGAAGCTGCCATGGCGGGCGTAGTGGACATCGAGCGCGAACCGCTCGTCCCAGGCGAGCAGGTTGCGGCCGGAGGTCTGCGCCAGCCCGGTCAGCCCGGGCCGCACGAGGTGCCGCTGGCGCTGCTCCGGGCTGTAGCGCGGCAGGTACGCCAGCGGCAGGGGCCGGGGGCCGACGAAGCTCATGTCACCCCGAAGGATGTTGAACAGCTGCGGGAGCTCATCCAGGCTCGTGCCTCGGAGGAAGCGCCCGAACCGGGTGATCCGCTCGCCGTCCGACAACGGCCTGCCCGACGCATCGTGAAGATCCCGCATGGTACGGAACTTCAGCTGGCCGAAGGTCACCTCATCCCTGCCGACCCGGGGGCCCTCGTAGAGGACGGGGCGGCCCGAGGTGATCAGCACGGCGGCCGCCGTGGCCGCCATCACCGGGGCGGCTGCCGCGATGAGCACCGGGGTCACCACCAACTCGAGCATTCGTTTCCTGCCGTCATGACGCCGTCCGCCGCGCGTCCGTTCCATGCTGTCCCGCCGTTCGCTGTCTCACGCCGCCCCCGCCCGCCGAGCGCGGGAGCGTCCATCCGCTGTTCGCCATCGCCTCAGAGAGGCATCGGCGTGGTGCGCCCCTCGACCCGACCGGCGACGGTTGCGTCGATCCAGTCACGGCTCGCGGCGCTCTTGCCCGGCCCGGGCGTCCCGAGCCATACCGTGTGGAACGCGAACGCCCACACGTACTGATCGGTGGCGCGCAGGGCCACCCCGATGTCGTTGCGCCACCTCGCCGGATCACCACCGTTCTCGTCATAGAAGGTGAACGCCAGCGACACCTTCGACGCGAACTGCTGCCGGAGCGCATCGGTCACCAACGGGCTGTCGCGGGGAAGGTCGACCTTCCGCAGACGCCGATGGTTCATCGCCATCGTGTCGTTGTGCACGAAGTAGACCTCGCCGCCGTCGACGTAGGTCGCGTCGGTGCCGATGGTGGCCTCGCCCAGACCGGCTGCGAAGGCACCGAGGATGTGGTGCTTCGGCTTCGGCTCCTCGTTCAGGATGGCCCGGAACGTCACCGGATCACCGAAGAACGGCCCCAGCGTGGTCATGAGCGTCATGTCGGGCCATTGCTCCAGCATCGCCCGCATGATGGTGACGCCGGCCTGCTTGGCCTCGGCGCTGCAGGCCTCGAGCGTCGATCCCGGGCAGCTGAACGCGGGGGCCCAGGTGTCGTCCTCGTAGTCCTCGTTGTCGTAGACGATGCCGGTCAGCCCTGCTTCACGGGCCGCGGTCGCGAGGTTCGCCATGGACTGCGCGACCGTCGATGTCTCCACCACGAATGGATTCACCCGGATGAGTCGGACGTACACGAAGTTGTGGCGCACCTTGCGCAGCTGTGCCTGTGCCTTCACCATCGGGGCGAGCTCCGTGCGGAACTGCTCCACGCTGATCACCTGTGGTGTGCGCATGAGATCGGTCGAAGGGATGGAGAAGATCACGCCTTCGAACGGCAGTGCATCCACTTCGTCGATGTGGGCGGCGACGTACTCGGCCGTCGGAAGCTGCTGCTGGAACAGCAGGAGGCGAGGCGGTCCGAGGCGCTCGACGGGAGCGATGGCCGAAGCGGCCGGTGCGCTCTCCGGCTCGGCAGAGCCGATGCGACCTGGAAGATAGATCATGCTGGCGCCGGCGATCATGACAATCGGGGTCGCCCGGATGGCGCGACGCAGGCGAGTTGAACGCTCCACACCGCGACGGTGTCGTGGCGAATAGGTGGTGCGACGGAGCGGTTGCGCCCTCGTTCCACCTCCATCGACGCCGCGGTTCGTGCCGCTCAGATCCACGAGCCTGATCCCCTCTCCAACTGCGCATCAGCTGTCTCGAACATGTTCATCGACAAGCGCCGGGCCCAAGTATAGGGGCGACGCGCGACGTTGTGGTCGCCGCGGTCGCAGCGGTGGAGGGATCCCCGAGGCGAACGCCGAGCGCATGCTTCACGACACCCAGATGAAGAGATCATGGCGAAACGCCTGGATTGCATCACCCAATGCTACGGTGCCACCTGCGTCCGTGACATGAAGGAGCGGACGAGGTTTTGGAGCGGGCGCCGGTGGCAGGCCGGTGGAACCAAGAAGGCGGACAACACATGCTCATCTCCTCGAACGGAGACTTTGCGCGCCTGCGCAAGGCCTACATGGCCTCACGCACGCATCGGTCGCAGCTGCACATCGTTGCCGACAGCGCGACCTGGCTGCTCGCACTCCCGGCGGCATACCTCTTGCAGGAACGGACCATCCGCTCCCGTGACGTCGGCTGGATCGCCGTCGCGACGCTGAGCGCCCTCGCCGTGTACTGGCTGGCCGCCTGGGGCATCGGGCTCTACCAGACCCGGTGGCGCTACGCCAGCCATGACGAGTTCGCCGCGGTCAGCAGCTGCGTCGGGGTCGCGGCCGTGTGTGCCGCAGCCGAGGCGGTGGTGCCCAGCTTCCGCGGGGAACGCGTGTCGGTGGCGATCGTGGGCAGCACGCTGGTCCTCGTCGGCCTCGCCGCGATGCGCTACCTGGGCTACCGGCTCCGGGGCTACGCGCTGCGACCCGCCGAATCGGCGCGCCCCATCCTGATCTATGGCGCGGGCAGCGCGGGGACGCAGCTGGTGTACGGGCTGCAGGGCAGCCCGGGCAGCAAGTATCGGGTCGTCGGCCTGCTCGACGACGATCCGGGCAAGCGACGGCTGACCATCGCCGGCGTGCGGGTGCTCGGAGGACTCGCCTCGTTGGGTGATGCCAAGGAGAAGACCGGCGCCGAGACGCTGGTGCTCGCCATGCCCAGTGCCGGCGGTGAGCAGATCCGCGCCGTCATCGAGGCGGCCGCCGAGCACGGCCTGACGGTGCGCACCGTGCCCAGCTTGAACGAGCTGTTCGAGGGACGGGTCGATCCGAGCTCGATCCGTGCCGTCACCGAGGCCGACCTGCTCGGCCGGCGGCAGATCGACACCGATCTCGGCGCCATCGCCGGCTACCTCACGGGCAAGCGGGTGCTCGTCACCGGTGCCGGTGGATCGATCGGCTCCGAGCTGTGCCGCCAGCTGTCGACCTTCGAGCCCGCCGAGTTGATGATGCTCGACCGTGACGAATCGGCGCTGCACGCGCTGCAGCTGTCGATGGAGGGCACCGCGCTGCTGGAATCCGAGGACCTCATCGTGGCCGACATCCGCGACGCAGAGCGCCTGCACGAGATCTTCGAGCGCCGCCGGCCCGAGGTCGTCTTCCACGCCGCTGCGCTCAAGCACCTACCACTGCTCGAGCTGCACCCGGAGGAGGGTGTGAAGTCGAACGTGTGGGGAACCCGCAACGTGCTCGACGCGAGCGTGCGGGCAGGCGTGGAGCGGTTCGTGAACATCTCCACCGACAAGGCCGCCAACCCGACCAGTGTGCTGGGCTACACCAAGCGGGTTGCCGAGCGGTTCACCGCGCACAGGGCGGCCGAGACCGGCTTGCCATACCTGTCGGTCCGCTTCGGCAACGTGCTCGGCAGCCGTGGATCGGTCGTGCCGGCGTTCAAGGCCATGATCGAACGCGGTGGGCCGGTGACGGTGACCGACCCCGAGGTGACGCGGTTCTTCATGACCATCCCGGAGGCGGTGCAACTGGTGATCCAGGCGGCGGCCATCGGTGAGCCGGGCGAGGTGCTCATCCTCGACATGGGTCAGCCGATCCGGATCGTGGACGTGGCCCGACGGTTGATCGAGGCGAGCGGCAAGGACATCGAGATCCGCTTCACCGGGTTGCGCCCGGGGGAGAAGCTGCACGAGGAGCTCATGCGGGAGGGCGAGATCGGCGTCCAGCGGTCCCATCCGCTCATCACCCACGCGTCCGCCCCCGCCTATGCGCCGGACGACGCGGCGCGCTACCTCGCCGGCGGTCCGACCGCGCTGATCGAGCTCGCCCGGTCCTCCGAGCCGAACGAGCCGCGCACCGCCGTGGTGCTCGACGGGGACTTCGAGCGGACGCTCACGCGGCTGCTCTGACCGGCACCGAACCGGGGTAGGCTCTGGCACGGAGGGAGCGGTGGCCCGGGCAGAACCGAAACGCACGGAGCGACGCTACGGAACCCACCGCGGCGTTGGCACACGGCAGTACCAGCCGCCGCTCACGACCGGTGCAGCGCCGAGCGGGGCCGCCCCGCTCGACCCGGCGCGGGGGCGGCAAGTGTTCGACGATCTCTTCACCGGCCTCGTCTCGGGGCTGGTAGCGGGGCTCGTGATCGCGCTGCTGACGATCTACACCGATGATCGTCGATCCCGGCGGGAGATCAAGGAGGCTGCTCGACTCGCAGTCCTGCAGACGATCAGCAGCGGCCAGAACCTCGACGAGATCCAGCTCGTCGGGCTCGACCTGCGGCTCACCAGCTTGCACAACAAGTCGCTGCGGAACGCCAACCTGAACGGGGCCGACCTCACGAACGTCGGGATGTCGGGCGCCGACCTGACCGCGGCGTCGCTCGCCGACGCCGTGCTGAACGGCGCCGGTCTCAGTCGGGCCACACTCGTCAACGCCTCCTTCTTCGAAGCCCAGCTCCGCAGCGCAGCGTTGGATCGAGTGCACGCAGAGGGCGTGCAACTCACCGGAGCGGATCTCACCAACGCCAATCTCACCGGTGCCGACCTTCGAGGTGCCGACCTCCGCCGAGCGACGCTCACCGGCGCTTCGTTCACCGCAGCCGATCTCCGGGGTGCGAACCTCGAGGCGGCGCAGTGGGGGCCTCGGCCGCCGGGGTTGCTGCAGGTCTGCTACGACGGGAAGACGAGATGGCCGACCGGGATGGACTTCTCGCTCGTCGCCAAACGATGCCGGGAGGCGGACAGATGATGCGACGATTCCGAACATCGGTGGTCGTTGCCTGCGCGCTGGTCGCGGGAGCATGCGGCAACGAGACGTCCGCCGTCGAGAGCGAGGGTCTCATCGCTGATGTCGTCGAAGGCCTGCAAGCCCGCCAAGGGATGTCCGATGAGGAGGCCCTGTGCCTCCGCGAACGCATGGTCGGCTTCGCTCCGGTCGCCGACCTACAGGCTCGCGTCGAGCAAGGCGATCCCGATGCTCACGACGTGTTCCTCGGCGAGCTCGACCGCGAGAACCTGATGGCGTTCGCCCGGCTGCTGCTCGGATGCACGCGCGACGGCCTGCTGGGCAGGGCCATCGCCGACACGGGGCGCGATGCGCAGCAGCAGGCCTGCCTCATGGACTTCGTGCTCGAGGATGACCGGGTGATCGGTCGGATCGCCGATGGGCTCCTCGGTGACCCGACCACCGTGCTGCTCGACCCCGGTGATCCCGAGAGCATCTCGATCGCGCTGGACGCCATGGCGCGATGTGGCGCACCCGCGACATGAGGATCGTCGAGATCTGGAGCGAGCTCGGCCAACTCGGGTCGCTCACGAGGTTGTTGCCCCGGTACTGCGGGGGCGCGGGTGCGTGGTCCCTGCGGCCGGGGGCTGGTTGCTCCGAGCCGGGCGTGGTGGACCGTCCGAGCCCGCGGATCAGGGGCCGAGCAGACCGAGTGGTATGACGGCGATGCCGTCCCGGCGTCGGTAGGCCTCGGGTCCGGTCGTGAGCACCACAGCGTCGGCCATGTCGTCGCCCAGGCGATCCTGCAACCAGCGGAGGTGTCGCACGTCCCGGTCGGACACCGATTGCGCCAGCTTCACCTCGATGGCCACGACCCTGCCGTCGGGCTGTTCGACGATGAGGTCGACCTCTTGCTCGCCACCCCGGGTTCTCAGGTCGCAGACGACGGCATCGTTCCGCCGGCGACGATCTCGCGCTCGGCCGGGTCATCGAGGCGGTAGGCGGTGTGGCACCGCTGCAACGCCGTCGCCGTCTTCCCGACCGCCTTCGGTCCTTCGAGGGCGATGGCGGGCAACTCGGGTGACAGCTCGTCGAGGTCATCGTCCACGATCCGCCGGTCATACGCCGGCATCCCGCTATCTTACCGAATGGACGGTATCTCTTAGACCGCATGGACGGGTGAGCCGCCACCGAGCTCGCCCTTGGGCGGCAGCGGCAGGTCAAAGAGATCTCGTGCGCGAATCACCCACCTGCACGGCGGGCGCTGGGGTGACCGTGCGTGCGCCCACTGAACTGGATCGACCTCCCCGCGACGACGCTGAACTTCAAGGTCGTCTGGTGGCCCCGGAGTCAGGGCACGGTCCCGGTAGCCAGCCGGTACGGCAGCCCCATTGCGTCGCAACCTCGCGCCCAGCCCGGCGGTCACGGTGGACGCGGGTGCTGGGCGTGCCCGGCCCCCGTGGGGCCGGGCACGCCAGACACCGACGTGCTTACGAGCCGAGCAGCGCGCAGAGATCGGTGGTTCGGCCGGTGCCGGTGCTCAGCGGACGGACGGAGTTCCCGTCCGCGTCCGACAGCCAGGTGAAGTGGCCGGAGAGCGCAAGGAAGCCCACCGTCGGGTCGCTCACGAGGTTGTTGCCCCGGTATTCGTAGAGCACGTTCC